>CAYSAT010000010.1:0-53274 GCA_964429035.1 uncultured Candidatus Cloacimonadota bacterium
CGCGGCGCCATTACGCATTTAATAAAGACCTAAGCAAGGAGATCAACATGCTTAAGAAACTAGTCATGGCTCTAAGCCTTATTCTCGCGATAGGATTCATGTGGGGACAAGGTTCTGAATCCTTCGAAAACCATCCCCTTACTGGCACATCCTACGTTGATGGCAGTTACGCGGGTGATAACGGAGTTACCTGGAATTATATCCAGGTCGCCCCGGAACAATCTTATGCAATCACCAATAAGGGACTGATACTAAGAAGACTGGGCAGCAACAGCAAGGTCTATTCTTCCACGGTTTCCGGAGGGATTGGAAGTTTTACCTGCCAGCTGCGCAAGGCTTTCACAGGTGCTGGAGATAGACAGGCAGCCCTGTACGTGAACAACAATTTCATCGCTAATTCTGTTATTTTCGGCAGCGTTACCGGCGCGGATGCAACTGTCATAGACTTCACGGTTGCCAATATCAACGTCGCGGGTGACATAGTAATCGAAATCAGGAATATTCAAGGTGAAGGCACCACCAACCGCCAGTTTACGATCGACAACATTTCCTGGACTGGCTACACTGCAGGGGGCCCCGTCATCACTGCCACCGGCGCCCTGAATGCCTTTACCGCCTACACTGGCACCCCTTCCGCTGCGCAAAGCTATACTTTGACCGGCTCCAATCTCACGGAAGGCATCGTGGTCACGCCTCCGGAAGGTTTTGCCATTTCCACCGACAACTCCACATTCTACACCAGCGCGCAGACCCTGGCCTACGACTTCAACGGTCCGGTCTACGTTCACCTCACCGGTGCTGCCGCTGGCTCTTTCTCTGGCAACATCACCCATACCAGCGCCGGAGCAACCCAAGTTGACAAAGCAGTCAGCGGAATCGTGAGCGATCCCGTGCCAGCCATCCACACCACGGGAACCCTGAACGCCTTTGGCACCGAAGTGGGCAGCCCATCCGCGGCCCAAAGCTACACCCTCTACGGCGAGTTTCTCACCACTGGCATCAGTCTGGCTGCTCCCGAAGGATTTGAGATTTCCACGGATGGCGGCGCAAACTACGACGGAACCGGTTCCGTGGCTTCCAACTTCAACGGCCTGATCTACGTTCGCCTGACCGGAACCACAGCCGGCACATACTCCGGCAACATAGCCCACACCAGCACTGGCGCCACCCAGGTCGATCTGGCCGTAAGCGGCGTGGTGACCGAACCCGCAGTTCCGACCTTGTTCATGGAAGAGAACTTCGCGTATGAAGCAGGCACCACGGTAGTTTCCAACGGCTGGAGCGCGCATAACGGAGCCGGAACCGCCTCGCCGCTGGTTGACGCCACCAACCTGAGCTATACCAACTACCCGCCCAATCTTGGCGGCAGCGCCAGAACGACGGGCGTGACCGGCGAAGACATCTCCAAAGGCTTTACGGAGCAGACTTCCGGCGACGTCTATGCCGCCTTCCTGCTTAATATCACCGGCGTGCCTACCCTCACCCAGGACTACTGCTTCCATCTTGGCGACTCGGCTGTACCTGGCGGCGGAACCATGTTCCGTGGCCGTTTGTATGTACAGAAAGACGCCACCGACGCCCTGCGCTTCGGCATCTCCAAAGCCACCACCAACACCACGATCATTCCCTGGACCGGCGGCCTTTACTCCGGCGGCACCTATGACTACGCGATGAACACACCCTACATGATGGTCATGAAATACTCGGTTGTGCCTGGAACGGCCAACGACGCGGTTTCCCTGTGGATCAACCCCACGGATACCGTGAACGAACCAACGCCGACCCTCATGATCGGTTCCGCGGACACCACCTCTGACCCCGCCAACATCGGCAGCGTGGCCATCCGCCAATCCAGCAACACCCCCGCCGCCTACTACGACGGCATCCGCATCGCCAATACCTGGGCCAAACTTTGGGCAGTGGCGGCGACTCCGGTTATCGTAACCACCGGTGTTCCAGACCCTGTTTACAACATCGTGGGCAACCCTTCCGAGGAAGTGTCCTCTTATCAGCTTTCCGGAACTGACCTGATGGGTCCCATCAACATCGCGGCGCCCACGCATTTCGAAGTTTCGACCTCGGAACTTACCGGCTACGCCAGCACCCTGCAAGTGCCTTCTAACTTCGACGGCACCATCTGGGTGCGCATGAACAGCAGTGAAGTGGGCGAGCACTCCGGCGACATCACCCACAACAGCGCTGGCGCTGTGGAAGTTTTGGTCCGCGCGGAAGGCGAAACATTCCCCGCTGAAGTTACCTGGAACGTCACCGGCACCTTGGCCGCCTTCGCCCAAACCGTTGGTGAGCCTTCTGCCTCGCAAAGCTACACCCTGAGCGCCACGAACGCCACCGGCAACATCGCCGTAACGGTCGCCGAGCCCTTCCAACTCAGCATCACCGATGCCGAACCCTGGTCCACCACGCTGGACCTGGCGAGCACCTACAACGGCCCGGTTTACGTCCGCCTCAATTCCGCTGAAGCCGGCACTTTCAACGCTACCATAGTGCACTCCACAGCCAACGCCACCAACCTGGATCTGGCTGTCAGCGGCGACACGGCTCCTCCAGCCGGTAACTACGCCGACGATCTCTTCTTCTCTGAATATCTGGAAGGCCTGAGCAACAACAAAGCCCTGGAAATCTTCAACGGAACCGGAGCCCCGGTCGATTTGGGATCCTATAAAGTGTATCTCTACTCCAACGGCTCGCCCACTCAGGGTAATACGCTCACTTTCACGCCTGGCACCATGCTGGCCCACAACGACGTGTATGTGATCGCCAATGCCGGCGCCAACGCCTCCATCCTCGCCGTATCCGACGTCACCAGCACGGTGACCTATTTCAACGGCGACGACGCGCTAGCCCTGATCAAGGTCGTGGATGGTAACGATACCTTTGTGGACATCTTCGGCGTCATCGATCAGGATCCGGGAACGCAATGGACTGCCGATGGCGGTTATTCGTCCGTGGACCGGACTCTGGTGCGCAAACCGACCGTAACTGGCGGCGTGACCGTCAATCCCGTCAACAACGGGGACGGGATCACCACGGATTTCGTGACCTTGGGCACTGAATGGGACGTGTATCCTGCGGATACCATCAGCTATCTGGGAGCCCACGTCTTCACACCTGGAGCCCAGGTCGCCGAAGCGCCTGTGCTTGACCCTGCCGGTGGCATCTACTCCACTACGGTCAACGTGGCCATGTCCAGCACCACGCCTGGCGCGACCATTTACTACACCATCGACGGCAGCATTCCCAGCGATACCAACGGATTCGACTACGCTGTAACCGGACCCGTTGCCATCAGCGCCACTACAACGGTCAAGGCCATCACCTATGCCACGGGTTACACGCCCAGCAGCGTTACCACGGCTACCTACGTGTTCCCGACCCTGGTGCCGAACATCGCCGCGCTGCGTGCCCAAACTCCCGGCACCGCCATGTATCGCCTTGCCGGCGAAGCGGTGCTGACCTTCCAGCAGGCGACCCGCCACCAGAAGTACATCCAGGATGCCACAGCCGCGATCGTCATCGACGATCCCACCGGCATCATCGCCACCACCTACAACCTCTACGACGGCATCACCGGCATCACGGGAACCCTGGGCGTCTATTCAGGCCTGCTGCAGTTCACGCCCGTTGCCGATCCCGGCGCCGCCACTTCCACCGGCAACGTGATCGTTCCGGAAGTGCGGACCTTCGCCAGCCTTACCACCGATGACCAGGCCAAACTGATCAAGGTGCTGAACGTGACCCTGGACACCACCACCGGCAACTTCGCAGCAACCGCTGAGAACATCAATGCCACCGACCCCACTGCCACTCTGGTAATGCGCACCTTCCCCGGCACCGACTATAGCGGCACGCCGATCCCTGCGGATCCGATCAACCTGACCTGCCTGGTGGGACAATACCAGACAACCATGCAGGTTTCACCGCGCTTCCTGGCCGATTTCGAAGCCTTGGGAGCATTGGAAAGCCCCGTGGTTACGGTCTCCGTGGACGGTAGCGGCAACATAGTCCTCAGCTGGGATGCCGTACCGGGAGCCACCAGCTACCGCGTGGAATACCAGGCGGATCCTTACGCTGCGGACGCCCAATGGATCGTCCTGGGCTCCACTGCCAGCACCACTTATCAGCTGGCTTCCGAACTGAGAGCCTTCTTCCGCGTCAGCGCAGAAAACTAAAACCTCTAAGAAACAGATACAACAAACCCGGGAGTCCGCTCCCGGGTTTTTCTATTTAGGACGGGTCTTTGGCCTTGGGTCGCTCCCGCGGACATTGCGGGGTTATTGCGCGCTCATTACGGGCAAAGCGCGCAATGAGCGCGCAGTGACCCCGTAATGATAACGGGTTAGTCTCGACTCGCCCCGACACATTCAGAGGTATTTGCACATCGCCGTAACACTGCGTTCACCGGGGTCCCCTACGCACAACTAGTTGGGGGGTGGGGTGGTTTGGCGGCCGTTCCGCTTCCTTTAGGCGGTTCATATGAGGATAACGAACATACGTTTCGTGAAACTATCAGATGGTTCAAAGTAGCAATACCGCGTGAACGCGGCGGACCGACCGCGTGAACGCAGTGTTACGGTAAAGGGCAGCCCTCACGTAGTGTCGCTTTCCAAAGCGACATACCCACAACATTGATGCCCACACAAGCTGCGGTTTGGGATTTTCTGCTTGACATATTCGCCCGCGGCTACAAAAAAGAAAAAACGCAGGCAAATACCTCGGGAAGGATAGATGAGCGAAATCGCGATCAACGCGTATCTGAAGGAAGTGGAAAAACTGAGGCACTATGGCGGGTCGGCCAACGAATCCTCCATCAGGGCCGCGTTTCAGAATCTGCTGACCACTTATGCCAAAGCCAAAGACCTGGTGCTGGTGCCCGAGATCAGCATTCCCGGCAAGCAAGGTAAAGCGGTGCGTCCCGACGGCACCCTCAAAGACAGCCTGCGCATGGATTGGGGTTATTGGGAAAGCAAGGACCAATACGACGACCTCGAAGAAGAGATCCGCAACAAATTCAGCAAAGGCTATCCCAACGACAACATCATCTTTGAGGACAGCCAGCAAGCCATCCTGATCCAGAACGGCATCGAGGTCAAGCGGACTTCCGTGGCGGAAGTGGGCGAGTTTGACAGCCTGCTGAAGCGCTTTGTGGAATACGAACGCCCCGAAGTGAAGGAGTTTCGCAAGGCGATCGAAAACTTCAAGGAGGACGTGCCCAAGGTCACCAGCGCGCTCAGGGACATGATCATATCCCATGCAGACCAGAACAAAGCATACATCCAGGCCCGCGAGGAATTTCTGCTGCTTTGCCGCGAGGTGATCAATCCCGCCATCACACCCGATGACATCCGCGAAATGGTGATCCAGCACATCCTCACCGCGGACATCTTCAACACCATCTTCGACGAGCCCCACTTCCACCGCGAAAACAACATCGCTCATGAACTGGAGCAACTCACTGCCACTTTCTTCACCAGGGAACTGCGCAAGAAAACCCTGGCCAGCATCAAGCACTACTACGACACCATCAATGCCCGAGCCGCCCAAATCTACGACCACCACGAGAAACAGCGCTTTCTGAAAGTGGTGTATGAGACCTTTTATAAAAGCTACGATCCCAAAAAAGCCGACCGCCTCGGTGTGGTTTACACCCCCAACGAGATCGTGAACTTCATGATCGACAGCACGGACTACCTGCTGCAAAAACACTTTGGCAAAATGCTCCAGGATCCCGGGGTGGACATCCTCGATCCAGCCACTGGCACCGGCACCTTCATCTGCGACCTCATCGACCACATCGCCGCGGATAAACTGGAACACAAATATCGCCACGAACTCCACGCCAACGAAGTGGAGATCCTGCCCTATTACATCGCCAACCTCAATATCGAATTTACCTACAAACAAAAGACCGGCAAGTATCTGGAATTTGAGAACCTCTGCTTCGTGGACACCCTGGATAACTACGTGAACCTGAACGCGGACGCGGAACAGGACATCTTTTCCCTCTCGGACGAAAACGCCGGACGCATTAAACGCCAGAACGAAAAGAAGATCTCCGTCATTATCGGCAACCCGCCCTACAACGCCAACCAGATGAACGAAAACGAAAACAACAAGAACCGCGAATACCCGCAGATAGACAAACGCATCAAAGAGACCTATATCAAGCACAGCACCGCGCAGAAGACCAAAGCTTATGACATGTATTCAAGGTTCTATAGATGGGCAATGGATAGGATCGGAGAAGACGGGATTATCTGTTTTATCTCCAACAACTCTTATATCAATGCCCGCACCTTTGACGGCTTCCGTAAGATCGTGAGCGATGAATTCCAATATGCCTATATCATCGACTTGGGCGGTAATATCAGGGAACTTTCCGGCAAAGACGGCATCTTTCTGGGCGAGAAACACACTATCTTCGGCCTGGGTGCTATGGTCGGAATATCCATTATGTGGCTGATCAAAAAGAAACAGAAAGATTTCGATAAATGCCGGATCTCCTATATTCATCCGACTGATATCCGCGCTACCCGTGACGAGAAAATCGATTACCTGTTTTTGCATAAGATTAAGGATATCCCCTTTGATAACGTATTACCAGACAAAGACAATAACTGGATAAACCTGGTGGAGAATGATTGGGATCAAATGCTACCATTGGCTGAGAAAGCAGGTAAGTTAAAGGGCAACCAGCAATCTATCTTTGCCTTGTTTTCTCTTGGCGTGGTGACCAATAGGGATGATTGGGTTTACGAGTTTAATCCAGATTCCCTTGCCAAGAGAGTCAACTTCCTCATCCAAAACTATAATGCAGCGTTGGTAGAACAATCCGATAACGATAGTGAGATTAAGTGGACAAGGGCTGTAAAACGAGACCTGAAGAACAGAAAGGAATATAAGTTCAATCAGATTAGCATCGTTAAGTGCATGTATAGGCCATTTACCAAGATATACCTGTATTACAGCCAGGAACTCAATGAAATGCGGTATCAGTTTCCCGCTATTTACCCCCAAGGAATTGAAGATAATCGCCTTATAGCCTTTAATTGCTCTTCAACCAAGCCATTTAATTGCAACGCTGTTAACACGGTCTGTGATCTTCATTTTATTGGAGATACGCAGTGCCTTCCCCAATATCGCTACGATCGCGACGGCACCCGTCACGACAACATCACAGACTGGGCGTTGGAGCAATTCCGTTCCCACTATCAGGACCAGAGCATCGGCAAGCAAGAAATCTTCCACTATGTCTATGGCGTGTTGCACGATCCCGGATATCGCCGCAAATATGAGATCAATCTCAAGCGTTCTTTGCCCCGGGTGCCCTTCCAGCCGGATTTCCACCTCTGGTCAAATTGGGGCAAAGAACTGATGGATGTGCATCTGAACTTCGAAAGCGCGGAACCCTGGCCGTTGGAACTGCGCGAGATACCTCTGGAAGCAGGCAGCTTGCCCAAGCCCAAACTAAAAGCGGACAAAGCCAACGGCAGCATCCAACTGGACGACCACAGCGCCCTGCACGGCGTTCCGGATTCAGCCTGGGATTACAAACTCGGCAATAGAAGCGCCCTGGAATGGATTTTAGACCAATACAAGGAAAAGAAACCCAAAGACCCCACCATCGCCAGACTCTTCAACACCTATCGCTTCGCCGATTACAAGGACAAGGTCATCGACCTGCTGAAGCGCGTGACCACCGTCAGCGTGAAGACAATGGAGATCGTGCGCGAGATGAAAAAAACAACTGAAGCAGAACAACAGCTTTCAGGATGAATTAAGTCTCAAGGAGCTTATCAATGTGTTCAGGTTGCATGACTATTATTGCCCTATACATAATCTACTTAATGTGGCCTACCAAGAAGAGACAGCAACAGGATCTGCAGGCCAGAAGGGAACGCTTGAAGAAGTTTCAGGAAACCGGAGACTTGGCGGATTTGGCCGAAGACGACATCAACATCATTATAGGCGATGGGACTACCAAGCTGCAGTCAAAAAACAAATTGCTGCACAAGGATGATCATTTACCTTGGGGGTAGAGAATACCAAGGTGTAGATCATGTTTGGGGCTGGTTCTGGTGTTTTTGACAAGCCTCAATGCAATCACCCCTGTTGTTGTAACGGCAGGCATTCATGCACCATGCTAAATATTCTTGTATATGCCAGATTGGAGGATTACCAGATGGATGACGAGCTCGAAGCACTGAGATTAAAAATGAGATACTTGCCCTGCCTCGATGATACCCTGAAAGCACCAAACGAAATCTGGTATCATGAGGATGACAGCACATTCTATTACCTGAAAAGGTGGGGTAATGATGTAGATCATTTTGTAATGGTCGTTAAAGTGATAGAGCAGGTGTTCGAAGACTTTGATGTGATCAAAGATGACCTTGACAGGGTAAACAGCCTGAGATATGGAGTGCTTATCTATCGCCAGCCTTTGGAGAATTGAGGAGCTGATAGTGCAAAACTTGTATTCATATTTGGCTGCCAAAAGCCAGTTCAGAAGGGTGTTCAAGTGGAAACAGAGAATTGCTGGCGAAGGCATATGGAGAATGAAGGCACAGATCACAGAGTGTAGATTGTTGGCATACTTAAGGCCGGAAGGAGGATATAGACCATGCCGGAAAACCTGATACTGACCGACGATTTTGTTTGGATCGAGTTCCTGAGGGTGGGCATTCATGTGACGTGGATGTTAGCTACAGGTTACCCCGATCCCCACTATATTGTTCGGATTGGCTACAAGATAGATGATGGATTTCTGCTCACCAAAGAGCCTATTTGGCTTAATTGTGAATTTGATCCGATAAGCAATGTCTTGGGAAGGTTTTGCCAAACCAGGCAGTTAATCGACACAGAAGAAGCTGAAGACTGCAACTTCAGCATCATAGCGTATCCCCATGATAGAGGTTGCAAAGTCCTGTTCAATCTCGGCCTGCATCTGCTATTCACCGAACTGGATTGTGGAGTCAGCACCCCTGGAGAATTGGCAGTTGTAATGAATTTAGGATGGGACGAACTCAACAAATTTGCCTGGCAGTTGCAAACCGAGGAATTAAGAGATATACTTGTAGACCTCGATGTTATGATTCCAGAATACCCCAATCGCGGCTTGGAAGAGATACGCGTCAGATACCAGGAAAAACTCGAGCATACAATGCGGGTGGTGGATAAATGGGACAGCATCGAGATCCCGCCTTTCTCCCCCCTGGAGTATTACAGGGCTGATCTGGGAGCCTATGACAGCGAACGATCGGAAAGGATACGCAAAGAGATTCAACGCAGGTTGGGATTGCCTCAAGATTAGCCCGGCCAGCCCTAAACTCCTGAAGAGTAGAAGCAGCCGACCCATGAGTGATAAGCGAGAGTAATGCGAGTTCAGCGGTCTGCAGGTTGGGAGAAATGAGGCTCTCTTTGGCTCAAGTTCAATTATGGTGGGTAAACCAGATCGATGCTTTTACGCCATCATACCGCAGGTGAATTAGCGGGCACCCAACTGAAAATCCCGTAGGGATGATATTTTAGATAGAAACGTTGGTTCTGGTTGCCGGCGTGAGTCCCGGAGGGACGTCATATCAGGGACGTCCATCATTGTGGTCAATTATTGTAAGGATTCCTGATATGCCGTCCCTCCGGGACTTTGGAGATATGTTTCGAACTTGCTGTGCTATCTAAAATGTCGTCCCGATGGGACTTTCTACAGACCGTATAATCACTTTGTCCGGCCTCCATTGCTGTGATGACGAAACAATCCCCCCACTCTAATTGAACATGAGCCTTCTCTTTCAAACTAAGTAGGTGAGTTATTCCATTGGCGCCCAACCTCATTCTTAGGGTTGATCCCTCTAGGGTGCGCAGACTGAGGACAAACCTGCTTTAGCGGGTGCAGGACCATAGGCGGGTGATTCATCGCCCGTGTTCGATGATCAGACCAAGTGATGAACCAAACCCATTTCAATGGGTGCAGGACTTCATTAATACAACTGGTCCAGATCCCTGATTTCGCCGATGAAGTCCTGCACCGGCTGAAGCCGGTTTGCCTATGAGGGGGCATATATTACACACTGCACGGGCGATAAATCACCCGCCTATTGTCCTGCGTCCTTCGGACTTATGCTTTGTCAACATTCTGCGAACCCTCCGGGGCTTATCCACTCGGTTTGAAAGAGAGCCAGAAATGAGCTAGGACTGGCAGGAGCGTGCCGCCCGTGATACGGGCTTCTGATGTTTGCAGGATAAAGGCTCGGATCGGGAGACAAGGCAGAAGTTAGGAGAGAGTTTGCAGAGGTGGATTTTCTTTCGGTGCACTCTATTCCCAAGGGTTTTTGTCCTTCGGCTCAACCTCGATTTTGATATGGATGGTATGGGTATCGGGATCGGACTTCGCAGACGTTTGTTTCCCTTTTGTTCGAGCCGGCTTATCTGAAGGTAGCACCACCACAAACAAGAAATAGATAAAGAATAAAGTTATCAATCCTGAACAGCACATAAGCGCCTCCCAAGCAAGCGAGTTTTTTCAGCTACAGGCAATCCGATACCGGCCACGAACTTTAGGGTTTTCGCCCTCGTTTTCTCAGACGCAGCCACTCTGGCAAAAGATCCTGTGCTAAAAGATTGCAGATGAACAGAGCAATTATTATACCGATGCCAACAAAATAACTCGCGCATAGCATATTGCAAGTGCCAAGCATTGGCTTAAAAATGATTGCAAAAACAACCCCGAGTCCCCAAATGAGATTGTCGTGAATAACCGTAACACTGCGTTCACGCGGTTGTTCCGCTGCCTTTAGGCGGTGTTTAAGGGGGGGGGGAGGAGATTTTGTGATTCCAGACGTTGGAAATGTGCGTTTCAAGGCCAAAAAAACCGCGTGAACGCAGTGGAACGACCGCCTGAAGGCAGTGTTACGGTTGGGTGCAGCACGAGAGCGTTGCACTGCATGAGGACATTCCAGTACCCTGTTGATGAAGTAAATTCAGGCTCTCATCCAAACCGAGTGGGTAAGCCCGTATCTATCCCCATTAAATAGTCCAAAGGACGACAGGGCGTAGTGCCCATAGCCCAGCAGTTCACTGCTGGGCATTTGGAACGAGAGGATGATGAGTCCAGAACGCAGTGGCGGACGGTACATTTTCGGGTGCCGTCCTCCAGACTCATGAAAATATGCGGTGAACTCCATATCCACAGCAACGAAATTGCTGGGCTAGGGACATTCGACCTAACGTCCTCCGGACTATTCAACGGGCATGGATCCTAAATCACCCACTCTGTTGGAAGGTGAGTTAATAACATGAGAGCGATGCTGTGAAGCAGATACACAGCGCGACATCATATGGGGTAGAGGGATGTTTCTGGTTGGCGGGTTAACAGCTGAGCAGGTGGGAAGGCACAAGTAAGGCTGCGGATAGCTTCGGGTTCCGCATAATCCAACGGTATCTGAGTGAGAAAACCTCGCAGGAATGGCCATACAACCCTTTCCTCTAGCCGGGCATCTGTGCCGAAGCGGCGTTTCTGCCGGCAATGCTCAAGTATCTTGAGTTTACCCCGGCAACATGCTTTTTGCGGCGTCGCGGCAAAGTTTGGCCAGAGCGAAGATGACTACGAATATTTCCAGCCTGCCCAGGAGCATCCCGATGATCTCGGCCCAGATCACCTGCAAAGGCGCCGCGGTCGTGGAAACTCCGATGGAAAGCCCAACTGTGCCCAGCGAGGAGGCAAACTCGAACATGGCATCCCTTAAGGAATAGGGGGCGTGGGTCACGGGATTGTTGGACAAGGCTATGACCATCACTCCCACGATGTAAAGTCCCAGGTATAAGAGCACAAAGGTGCCGATCCCCACCAACTTGGCGTCGTTAACATAGCCTTTTTGGTCACCTTCCCAGACATAGTTGCGGATCACCGCCTGTCTTGGTTTGAGGCTGGCCTTGATGTGCCAGAGGATGGACTTGTAGATCATGTAGATCCGGTATTGCTTGATTCCGCCGGCTGTGGAACAGGTTCCGCCGCCGATCAATTGTAACAGGATCAGGATGAAGATGCCCGCATCGGACCACAAGGGACTGGTGTAACTCACGGTGGAAAATCCCGTGGTGGTGATCGCCGAGACCGTTTCAAACACAGCCACCCGCAGCGCTTTGGATGCCGAAGCGAAGAGCTGGGAGGTGACACCGAAAAACACGATGGGTATGGCGAAGAGCAGGGCTATGAACAGCACCTTGAATTCGCCATTGCGCAACACGCTTTTGAACTTGCCCTTGAAGATGAAGTATCCGGTGAGGAAACTGAGGTTGCCCAGGATCATCAGCACGATGGTGATAAACTCCACACCCGCGGAATCGAAAAACCCCACACTTTGCAGCTGGTTGCCAAATCCGCCCGTGGAAATGGCGCAGAAGCAGTAAACGACTGAATCGAGCAGATTCAATCCCCACAGCAGATAGGCGGCAGTTCCGGCCACGAAGTAGCCCAAATAAAGCGAAACCACGATCCGGGCCGAGGCCAGCACATTCGGTTTGATCAGGGTGCCTTTGCCTTCCGCGGAATAGATGTGCTGAGCGCCCACACCGGTCAGAGAAGACAGCATGATGATCGCGAAGCCCGCGCCGCCAATGAATTGGGTCCAGGCGCGGTAAAACAGCATGATCGGGGGAGCAGCGGGAATATCCAGCAAGGAAAGCCCGGTGGTCGTCCAGCCGCTCACGGAATCGAACAAGGCGTGCGTGAAGTTCATGCCGGAATTCAGCATGTAGGGCAGGGCTCCCGCCACGCTCATGATCGTCCAGGAAAGGAAGATCACAACGCTGCTTTCCTTGAAGTCCAGAGGCTGCAACTCGCATCGGCACAGGATAAAGCGGAAGAGAACCCCCACCCCGGCTAAAATCAGGGCGGCGATCAGAAAGGCAGGGGAATAGACAGCATCGGACGGATGGAAAGCCAGCACGACAAGGGGCAGCAGCATCACTAACGACATGATGAGCAGGATCTGGCCCAGGTAACTGCCCATGTACTTGTAGCGTTCCAGCAAATGAAATCTGTATCTGTTCATGGAGAAAGGTCAGCCTCAGGTAAAAGAGTTCAGGGCCACAGCCTGGTTCTCCGGCTGGGAGATGACCAGGATCAGATCCCCGGCCTGCAGCTGCGTTCCGCCCTGGGGTACGATCACTTCTTCGCCGCGCAGAATCGAGGCTACCAACACACCGCCCGGCAGCACTATGTCGCGCAGGGCTTTTCCGCAGGCTTGGGAAGCGTCCTTGACCACAAGTTCCGTGAGCATTACCTTGCCTTCGATTGCGGAGAACTGCTGCTTGATCTCGTCGATGGCGCTCATGCTCTCGATCGATTCGATCAGAAACCGGCTGTTGGAGATCGCCCGGATGCCGATCTTGCTGAACACATCCTCGTTGTCGGGATCGTTCACTACAGCCAGGATGTGCGGAATATGGTGGAACGCGGCGGCCGTCTGGCACAGCACCAGATTGTCCTGATCCCTGGCGGTCATGCCGATGAAGATGTCCGCGGCATAGGCTTCGGCCTGGGTCAGTAGATCGGGATCGCTGTTCTCGCCATGGATGACCAGGGCTTTCAGGTTGCGGGAGTAATAATCGCAGTCGTCCGCGTTATCGCAGATGATCGACACATTGTAGCCCTTGGAAATGAAGCGTTTGGCCAGGAAATAGACGTTGATGCCGCTTCCGGCGATGATGAGCCTCATTTTTCACCTCCGGCGATTTTGTCAGTTAACCGGGATAAAAAACCTTCCGCTGCCAATAGGGTCGGGCAGATGGTGCGGATGCCCAGTTTATCGGATAACCGGGCGCTGCCGGGTTTGTTGACCCGGGCGATGACTTCCGGGATATGGTAGACCTGCTGGCAGATCTGGGAGAGCATGATGTTGAGGTTGTCGTCGTCGGTCACGGAGAGCACGATGTCGGCTTTCTCCACCTTGGCCTGCTGCAGGATGAAGAATTCATTGGCGTCGCCATGGATCATGAATCCGCTGTATTCATCGCCCAGGGCTTTGAAGGAATCCTCATTGCGGTCGATCATCACTATGCTGTGTCCGGTGCCGGACAACTGGTTGGCCAGAGTGGAGCCCAAGGTGCCGCAGCCGATGATGACGATGTATTTGGCTTCCATCAAAACCTCAATTTCAGGCCGCCGGAGCCATCCAGATTACGCAGCCGGATCAGGTTGTCATGCGCCATATCGTTGGCGGGATCGAGTTTGATGGCCGTTTTGTAAGCCAGGATCGCCAGCTCGGTTTCGTCCAGCACCTCGTGCAGCACGCCCAGGATGTTGTAGGCCTCAGAGCTTTCGGGCTTTACCGCCAGGGCTTGCTTGACGGTGTCGATGGCCTTGCGGTAATGCCGGTCCTGCACTTCTAGCTTGGCCAGTTGGATCAGGGAATCGAAGTGCTCACCCTGTTCCAGGGCACTGTTTCTGCGCGCCAGGACCTGGTTGACGGCGTTGCGGACGGCATCGAGGTCGAAAGGTTTGCGCAGGTAATCCACGCAGCCCAGTTTCATGGCTTCCACGGCGTTGTCGATGGTGCCGTGGGCGGTGATCATGATCACGTTCTTCAGGTTGTATTTGCGCACGATCTCCAGGCCGTCGATATCGGGCAGGCGCAGATCGAGCAGCACGCAATCGTAGCTGAAGCGTGCGATCATTTCGCAGGCCAGGTTTCCGCTCTGGGCTTCGTCGATCAGGTAGTCGAAACCTTCCAGCGCTTTGCGCAGCGTGATCAGGATGTTTTTATCGTCATCGACGATCAGTAGTTTGGCTTTATCCATGTTTACCTCTTGGTTATTTGAGCCAGGGGCGCGGGTTCCGTGGGAATGGTGAAATTGAAGGCGGCGCCGTTGCCCGGGCTCGATTCCACCCAGATGCTCCCTCCATGCGCCCTTACGATCTCGCGGCTGATGGTGAGTCCCAAACCGGTTCCCCGTGCCGCATTCTGGTCCTCGACCTGCACGAAGCGGTCGAAGATCTTGTTTTGATACGCCAGCGGTATGCCGATACCGTTGTCCTTTACACAAAAGAGCACGAAGTCCCCTGATTTCTCGGCGGTGATCCTGATCCTGCCCTGGGTTTTGATCGCTTTCAGCGCGTTGGACACCAGGTTGCTGAAGACCAGGAGCAGTTTTTCCTGGTCGCACCAGACGTTGGGAATGCTGGAGGAATCGAGGATCTCCAGCGTCGCGCCCAACTCCGCCGCCTGGTTCTTGAAATACTGTGCCACCGAATTCAGAATCGCGGAAGGCGGGACGGACGCGAAATGCATTTCGATCTTCCTGGCCTCGATCTTGGAAAGGTCCAGCAGGTCATTTATCAAATGCCTCAGGCGGTTGATCTCTTCCTTGGCGATCGTGAACAACTCCAGATCTTGCGCGCTGGCCGCTTTTCCCAGCGATTCCCGCAGCAGGTCGATGCTCATGTTGATGCTGGTCAGCGGCGTTTTGAGCTCGTGCGAGGCGATCATCACGAACTCGCTTTTCAGGCGGTCCAGTTCCTTGAGGTTGGTAACGTCCCGCAAGAGGAACAGCGCGCCCAGCAGGTCGTTGCGGTCCGAAAGGACCGGCGAGAAGAAATACTCCAGGAAGACCTGCTTGCCGTCCTTGCGCAGGATCAGGATGTTATCCTGGCCGCTGTAGGAGATCGGCTTCTGGGTTTCCAGGCAGAGTTTCAGGTCGGCAAACAGGGCGTCTTGCTTGATGATTTCCAGAAAGTGGTGCCCCACGGCCTCTCCGCGCGCCAGTTTGAACGCGTCCAGAGCGGCTTTGTTGACGTCTCTTACGCTATAATCGGGCTCCACGAAAAAGATCCCGTCCTGGATATTGGCCAGGATCGCGCTGATCTTTTGCTGTTCCGCCACGATGGTGCGGATGTTGAGATCGTTGAAGCCCTTGAGTTTGATGGCCATTTCATCAAACTCCTGAACCAGGATGCCCAGTTCGTCACCGCTTCCGCTTTTCAATTGGACGCTGTAGTCGCCCAAGGCAATGCGCTGCGTAGCTTCTTTCAATTGGACGATCGGGCGCACGATCCGCCGGGACAGCCCCCAACTGAGCGCTACGCCGAGGATGAACACCAGCGCGGTGATCAGGATCAAGGTCAGAGTTCCCTTGCGGGCGATCTTTTGGGCCGCGTTGCTTTTCACTTTCATGGCGTCCTGGTTGATTTGGAGCAGTTTCAGGCAACGACCGCGGATGGATTCGCCCAGGGCTTCCAATCTAGCTACGGTTTGGGGCGAAGCGTCCCGCGCTGAAGAAGCACGTTGGATCAAGCCGATGTGCGCCGTATAAAGGGTATCGATGCTGGCGACGATGTTCCGTTCGCCGGCCTCTGTGATATTATCCTTGGCGCGTCCCAGCCATTGGGCAAAAGCGCTCTGCGCCTCGAACAACTGGGTTTGGCCAGTTACTTCGGAGCCCTTGGCACCGATGACGAATTCCCACTGGATCGTCTCCAAAGCGTCCAGCATGCGCATGGATGCTATGACGCTGTTGTAGTTCATCTTAAGAATCTTGTCGCTGGCTTCTCCCAGGTTCCTGATTATGCTGAACGAGGCGGTGACGACTGCCGCGAGGAGAAACAGGATTAGCAGGAAACTGCTGAATAGCTTGTTCTGAATGCTGTTGGCGATGATCTTGGGAATGGAGATCATAGATACTTGGCCACGATCTGGCGGATTTCATCCGGGGAAAAGGGTTTCTCGATGAAATCCAGAACTCCGGCCTTGAGCAGTTTTACCGCCGTGTCGATGGTTCCGTGGGCGGAGATGATGACCGTTTTCACTTCGATGCCCAGCTCCTTGAGCTGCTGGATCAATTCCACGCCGCTCATTCCAGGCAGGCGCAGATCCAGCAGCAGCAGATCATATTGATACAGGGCAAGGCGTTCCAAAGCCTCTTCCGCGTTGATCGCCTGGTCGGTCTCCAGGGTGTCGCTACTTAAACTTCGGGATATGGTAAGGCGGATGTTCTTCTCGTCATCCACTATCAAAACGCGCTTTTTCATGTCGCCTCAATTCGTTTTCAGACAATCGTTTATGTCTTTGGTATTCTATTTTGGAGATATTTCATTGCAGGGAGGGGGATGTCAAGTTTTTTCACCTATAAAGTTGAATCGTCCAAATCGCTTGTTGGCTGTTGAGTACCTGGCATCTGCATCGCCAAAAACAGCTGCCATTGTCTTGAGTCGCTCCCGGGGCCATTGCGAGTCGCCGTAACACTGCATGAGGTCAATCCAGCCGCTGTTGATGAAGTAAATTCAGGGTTTGAGGGTGTATTTGCACAAGAGCGGATCTGAATGCAGGCAATAACATTAGAGCGATGCTGTGAAGCAGATACAGAGCGTGACACCATATGGGGTAGAAGGATGTTTCGGCCGGGAATGGAGTGTTGCCAAATTCCGGAACACTGCGTTCACGCGGTAGGTCCACCGTCTTTCGGCGGTTCAACATGGTCCATAACCCGATGGCTTCAGAGATCATTCCCGAAGCAGGCCTTAATGCATTGTAGCATCGGAAGGCTACACTACCTGGGGCGCCCCCAGCGCAAGTCTGCCACAGACTGGTTACTGAGCCACTCGAATGGAAAGAGAGCAAACAAAAGGCGCGGAACCGATATCCCGCGCCGTATGGTAGATCGTTAGATTTGGATCAGTGGTGTTTGTGGGTGGCTTCGCCGGTGATCTGGCCGTCGTTCACGGAGCGTTTGAAGTAGTGCGTATGCAGCAGCTGGATCGCCAGTTTGGAATTCGGGGCGCCCAGGAAGCGTTCGTAGATCCGCGTTACTTCGGGGTTGTGGTGGGACAGGCGCACTGGCAGGCTGCGGTCTTCCTCGTAGAGGGAGAGTCCGCGACGGGCACGTGACGCGATGTCGTTGCCGTAGGGCTGTCCGCCGCCGCCAACGCAACCGCCGGGACAGGCCATGATCTCGATGAAGTGCCAGGGTGATTCGCCTTTGGTGGCCAGGCCTTCGCGCACCCGGTCCATCACGTAGCGGGCGTTGGAAAGCCCATGCGCCACGGCTACGCGCAGATCGCCGAAACCAGGCACGTTGAGGGTGGCTTCTTTAACGCCTTGCAGTCCGCGGACCGCCTTGATGTCCAGATCCGGAAGTTCGGTGTTGGTGACCAGGAAATAGGCCGAGCGGATCGCCGCTTCCATCACACCGCCTGTGGCGCCAAAGATGGTACCGGCGCCGGTGTAGAAGCTCATGCCTTCATCCGCTTCCTCTTCCCTGATATTGGCGAAATCGACTCCGGCTTCCTTGATCATGCGGATCAATTCGCGGGTCGTGAGGACGTAGTCGGTGTCTTGAAATCCGGAGTCGCGCATTTCAGGGCGGCGGGCTTCGAATTTCTTGGCGGTGCAGGGCATGATGGCCACAGACACGATCTTGGCGGGATCGATCTTCTGCTCCTGGGCATAATAGGTCTTGGACAGCACGCCAAACATGCTCATGGGCGATTTGGCGGTGGAAACGCAATCCGCGAGGTCGGGATAATAGGTTTCCATGAACTTGATCCAGCCCGGGGAACAGGAAGTGATGAGGGGCCGCTTTTCGCCGGCTTTGAGTTTGGTGACGCACTCGGTGCCTTCCTCGATGATGGTGAGGTCGGCGGTGAAGTTTGTGTCCATCACGCTGTCGAAACCGATCTTGCGCAAGGCCGCATACATCTTCTTGGGAGTCACGGAGCCGAAGGGCATGCCGAATTCCTCACCGAGCGAAACGCGGATGGAAGGCGCTTCCTGGACGATCACGTGTTTGTCCGGATCCAGGATCGCTTCCCAGACGCCATCGATGTCGTTGCGTTCGCGCAAAGCCCCGGTGGGGCAATAGACGGTGCACTGGCCGCAATTCACGCAGGGGCTGTTGGCCATTCCGCGGCTGAAGGCGGTGTCCACATGGGAGTCGATGCCGCGGTCGGTGACCGTGAGGGCATAGACGGTCTGGACTTCGTTGCAGACGGTGATGCAGCGTCCGCAGGCGATGCATTTGTCCACGTCGCGGATGATGGATAGCGAGCTGTCATCGATGGGATGCTTTTCCAGGATATTGGGCAGGGCGTCCGGATCGATGTTCAGGTTGTTGGCCAGGGTCTGCAGTTCGCATTTATTGTTGGCTGCGCAAGTGGGGCAGGTTACATCGTGGTTGGAAAGGATCATTTCCACCAGGGTCTTGCGGTAGGAACGCAGGTTTTTGGTATTGGTGGTGATCTTCATTCCTTCCATGACCGGAGTGCAGCAGGCACGTTTGGGAGCGGGATTTCCCGCAACCTCGACCACGCAGACGCCGCAATTGGCAGTGGGGGGCAGGTCCGGATGGTAACACAGCCTGGGAATGTAGATCCCGTGTTTGTCGGCGGCCTCGATGATGGTCATGCTGTCCGGCACTTCCAAGGCTTGGCCATCGATCCAGATATTAACGGTTTTAGCCATTTCTAAGTCCTCTTTATCTTACTTTTTTGTTATCTCGATGAATTCGTCTTTGAAGTGGTCGACCGCGGAACGGACAGCCATGATCGGCGATTGGCCAAGGGCGCAGAAACTGGTGCTGAACATGGTTTGCGCGATGGAGACCATCAGGTCCACATCTTCCATTGTGCCATTGCCTTTCTTGATCTTGGTGATCAGGCGATAGAGCTGCTGGCAGCCGTTACGGCAGGGCGCGCACTTACCGCAGGATTCGTGGCGGAAGAACTTAAGGATCGACCACAGCATGTCCACGACGCTCTGATGCTCGTTCAGCACCAGGATGGCGCCGGAACCGAGCACCGCGGCATATTCGTTCAGATGGGGGAAATCCATCTGGACGTCCAGCATTTTTTCGGGCAGGAAAACGCCAGCCGCGCCGCCAACCAAAGCGGCTTTGAAGCGGAAGCCCTTTTTCATGCCGCCGGCATAGTCGTTGATGATGGTGCGCAGGGTGGTGCCCATGTCCACTTCGCAGAGGCCGGGATGCGCCACGTCGCCCAGGATCGTATAGACCTTGGTGCCGGGGCAGCCTTCGCTGCCGTAGCTGAGATAGACGTCCGCGCCGTTCTTGATGATGAAGGGCACGTTGGCCAGGGTTTCCACGTTGTTCACAACGGTGGGAGCCTGCCAGAGTCCTTTCACGCCGGGGAAGGGCGGTTTCCAGCGGGGATTGCCGCGGTTTCCTTCCAGGGATTCGATCAGGGCGGTTTCCTCGCCGCAGACGTAAGCGCCGGCGCCGATGCGGATGTCGATATCCAGATCGAAGCCGGATTCCAGGATGTTCTTGCCCAGGAGGCCGTATTCCTTGCATTGGGCGATGGCTTTTTGCAGGCGCTCGATGCAGAGTTTATATTCGCCGCGGATGTAGATCCAGGCTTTGGTGGCGCCAACAGCCCGGGCGGCGATCATGATCCCTTCCAGCAGTTGGTGCGGGTCGCCTTCCATGATCAGGCGGTCCTTGAAAGTGCCGGGTTCGCCTTCATCGGCGTTCACGACGATGTATTTCTGGGGAGCGTCGAGCGGAGCGGTGAAGCTCCATTTGACGCCGGTGGGGAATCCAGCGCCGCCGCGTCCTTTCAATCCGGACTTTTTGACTTCGGCGATGATGTCGGCAGGTTTCATTTGCAGGAGGGCCTTTTCCAGGGCCTCATAACCGCCGGCGCCGATGTATTCGTCGATGCTTTCGGGATCGATGATGCCGGAGTTGCGCAGAACGATGCGCTTATCGTAGTTGAATTTGGGGGTGAATTTCCCGGCGCCATCCAATTGGAGCCGGCTGAGCGGGCGTCCCTTGAGGAAGTGCTCTTCCACGAGTTCCGGAATATCCTCGGCTTTCACGTCCTGGTAATTCACGTTTTCGGGGAAGATCGAGAGGCAGACGCCGCGGCCGAAAAAGCCCAGGGGTCCGGTCTCGAGGACGTTGATCTCTTCCTGGAGGTTCTGCCTGGCAAGTTCCATACGCAGGACCTTGATGAAATCTTGCACGCCGGCTTGCAGCGAGGTTTCGTTGATTCCTACCAACACATGGCTGCGAAAGAATTTCATTGGTTCCCCCTTGCGATTTTGGCGAGGATTTCCTCTACCTTCTCTTCGGTGAGGTCGCCATAGACGTCGTTGTTGACCATCATCACGGGCGCGTTTCCGCAGACGCCGAGGCAGGCGCAAAGTTCCAGGGTGAACAGGCCGTCCTTGGTGGTTTCGCCTGTTTCCACGCCCAGGTGGGTCTTCAGTTTGCGCAGGATGTTTTCGCTTCCCTTGATGTAACAGGGCGGCGATTCACAGAGGCGGATGATGTTTTTGCCCCGGGGCTTGGTGCTGTACATGGTGTAGAATGTGAGTACGCCAAAGATGTGGTTGGGCGGTACTTTCAGGTAATCAGACACCACCTGCACCGCTTCCTCGGAGATGTAGTGCTGGGGATGGGTGTCCTGGATATCGTGCAGGATGTAGATCAGGTTGTCTTTCTCAGGAGCATATTTCTGGCAAATTTCTAGATACATGGAATCTCCTTATTCCTCATGTTCGAGTTGTTTGAGTAATTCTTGTTTGTGCAGGACGACGTCGGCGTGCATGCCGGGTATGCGATCGATCGCCTTGACCGGACAGACGTCCTGGCAGTTGCCGCACTTGACGCATTCCAACTGCCGGATGGTGTATTTATCCTCGCGTGAGCCGTCAATGCAGGCCACGGGGCATTTGCGCGCGCAGAGCGAGCAGCCGATGCAGCGGGATTTATCGATCATGAAGTGCAGCAGGTCCGGGCAAACCTTGGTGGGGCAGGCTTTGTCGCGGATGTGGGCCTCATATTCGTCGCGGAAATAGCGGAGCGTGGAGAGCACGGGGTTGGGCGCAGTCTGGCCCAGTCCGCACAGCGACAGTTTGCCGATGGCTTCGCCGAGGCGCTGCAGTTCGTCGATGTCGCTGTCCTGGCCATTACCGGAAGTGATGCGTTCCAGGATGTCGTACATCTGCTTGAGGCCGATACGGCAGGGCGAGCATTTGCCGCAGGATTCGTCCACGCAGAATTCCATGAAGAACTTGGCCACGTTGACCATGCACTTGCTGTCGTTCATCACGATCACGCCGCCGGAACCCATCATGGCGCCGCGTTCCTTCAGGCTTTCGTAGTCCACGGGAGCGTCGAGGTGCTCTTGGGTGAGGCATCCTCCGGAAGGGCCGCCCAACTGGACCGCTTTGAATTTGTGGCCGCCGGTGATGCCGCCGCCAACGTCAAAGATCAGTTCGCGCAGGGTGATGCCCATCGGCACTTCCACGAGCCCCGTGTTCTTGATGTCGCCGGTGAGGGCAAAGACCTTGGTGCCCTTGCTGGTTTTGGTACCCATGGCGGAAAACCAGTCCGCGCCCTTCAGAAAGATGGTGGGCAGATTGGCCAGGGTTTCCACGTTGTTGACCACGGTAGGCTTGCCCCAAAGCCCGCTTTTGGCGGGGTAGGGCGGTTTCGGCGTGGGATTTCCGCGCTGGCCTTCGATGGAATGGATCAGCGCCATTTCCTCGCCGCAAACGAACGCGCCGGCACCGGTACGGACTTCCGCCGCGAAAGAAAAGTTGGAGCCGAAGACCTTGTCTCCCATCAATCCAACTTCTTTGGCCTGGGCGATGGCGCCTTTGATGCGTTTGATCGCCAGCGGGTATTCGGCGCGGATGTAGAAGAAGCCTTTGCTGGCGCCGATGGCATACGCTGCCAGCATCATCCCTTCCAGGATGCGATGGGGGTCGCCTTCCAGCAGGGAACGGTCCATGAACGCGCCGGGGTCGCCTTCGTCGCCGTTGCAGATGATGTACTTTTCGTCGGATTTCTCGTCGTGCACCATTTGCCATTTGATGTGGGTGGGAAAGCCTCCGCCTCCACGTCCGCGCAAGCCGGATTTCTTCACCACGTCGATGGTTTGCTGGGGCGTGAGCTGCGTGAGCGCCGTTCCCAAGGCTTCGTAACCGCCCGTGGCAATGTATTCATCCAGGCTTTCGGGATCGATGTAGCCGCAGTTGGCCAGCGCCACTTTCACCTGTTTCTGGTAAAAGGGAACTTCCTTTTGGGCGGCGATGACCTTCTCCTCGTCCTGCAGCATCAAGCGCTGGACTGGCCTGCCCTTGATGAAGTGTTCGGAGACGATCTCCTCCACATCTTCCGGGGTCACGGCCTTGTAGAAGATCCCTTCCGGGTAGATCACCATCACGGGGCCGTAGTCGCAAGGGCCCATGCAGCCAGTTTCGATGATGTTGACCTCGGTGGCGATGCCTTTTTCCGCCAACACTGCGTGGAAGCGGTCTTTGATCTTCAAAGCGCCCGCCGAGATGCAGCCGGAGCCGCAACAGATCAGCAGGTCGATTCTTTTCAGAGACATGTGAGGACCTCCAATCAGTCGCCGGTTGCCACTACGTAATCGGAGACGATCCGGCCGTTCACGATGTGCTCGACCACCACCTTCTTCACTTTTTCCGGATTCATGTTGCCATAGGTGACTTTCGCTTTGCCTTCTTCAATAAGGTCCACCACGGGTTCCATCGAGGACAGCCCCTTTTCGCCGGTCTGGGTAACCAGAACGTCGGTCAGGTTGCGGTTGGAGATTTCTTCCAGAAAGGTCTTCATGACTTCACGGGCGCCCATGGCGATTCCGGATGTTCCCATCCCCACCACGATCTTGATGCGCACTTTGCCGCCACGAAGCTTCATGTCTTCCTGGGCTTTTTCACGGATTTTTTTCAGGTCTGCCAGAGTTTTCATCAGACATCCTCCATGTTAGTATTTTGTATTCCTTCATTTAAACTTTGGTCGATGTATTCGATCACATCGGGGTAGGTGAGCGGGATATCGCCCAGTTCCTCTTTGATGGCGGCGGTTTCGAAGTGGAAGGATTGCTCCTTGCCACGCTCCCGGTACATGAGCATGATGCTGAAGTCCACTTCTGGATGTCCGATTATGGAGCCCAGCAGCGTGGCCTTGAGGTTGCCCAGAGGCATGCGGTCGATGTGGTCCAGGTCGAAATCGACGGTCAGCACAGTGCCGAAGCCGGGTTCGCTGGTCATGTGGAAACTGCCGTTGGTGAGTTCGGCGTTTTGCCGGAAGAGCGGAATGCCCAGCCCCACCTTCTTTTCGCGCTCCGCTTTGCTGGTGTAAAAGGGATTTTGCGCCTGCAGCAAGGTATCGCTGTCCATGCCCGTGCCATCGTCTTCCACGATGATGCGCAGTTTGTTTTCCGCTGGGCTGAGGATCACGCGGACCTTGATCAACGCGGACTGGGCGCGAACGGAGTTCTCGATTATATCCAGCAGATGCAGGGAAATATCTTGCATGGCCTGGCTATAGCTGGTAACGCTTCAGGATTTCGGACATCTTTTCGCGGGTTTCGACCCGGCCGAATGTGTCTTCCCCGATCACGAACACCGGCGCCAGCGAACATGCGCCGACGCAGCGGACCGCGCTGACGGTGAACCGTTTGTCCGCGGTGGTTTCGCCGACCTTGACGCCCAGCTCTTCCTCGATCATTTGGGCCAGCCTGGGCGCGCCTTTCACATAGCAGGCAGTGCCCAGGCATAGGTTGAGGGTGTATTTGCCGCGCGGCTGCATGGAAAAGAAGTTGTAAAACGTAACCACGCCATACACCTTGCTGACGGGGATGTCCATTTCCCGGGCGATGAATTCCTGCACCTCGAGAGGCAGGTAGCCAAAGATCTCCTGCGCGGTGCGCAGAATCTCGATGAGGGGATTGCGTTGTCCCCGGCTTTGGGCAATGACGGCTTTCAACTGCTCGTACAGCAGGTTGTCGTGCTGTGCTACGGGAGTCATCACTCCTCCTGTTGTTTATATTTTATACTTGTATTTTACGTTCATCCAGACCCAGAGCGGCCTTGGCGAGCTCAGCCGCCGAAGGTTCACGCACCAGGATCCTGCTGGTTCCCGAGCCGACGTCGCTCAGATAATGGGCGTCCGAACAGCGCAGAAAGGCTTTCCCGTCGAGGTCCCCGTGCCGGATCAGCCAGTTATCCAGGTTCAGGCGGGCAGTGATGCCAAAGAGGTCGAATTCCGGTTCCGGCGGGACAAATCCCAGCTGGCTGATCAGGCTGTTCGCCTCGGCATCGATATGGGCTGGAACGCAGTAGCCCCCAAACTCCCGAGCCTTGTCCACTACAGCGTTCAAGTCCCAGAGTGAGGAGTTGGCCAGCGCTCTTTGTTCCATTCCTTTGATGTTCTCATTTTCGTCAATGATAACTTGATCTCCGAAGAAAACCGGGTCGTTGGCCACGGGTAACAGCGAGTCGTACAACGCGTTACCAAATTCCCGGGCAGAATCCGGAGCGTCAAAATAGACCAGCAGATGGATCTCTTCGGATGTCTGCACTTCCAGGCCCCAGGTGAAATGCACTCCTTCCTTGCGCGCCACTGCTTCGTAAGCCGGGCAATTGGCTACCGAATTGTGGTCCGTGATCGCCATCCAATCGATGCCGCAGGCTTTGATCCGCCCGATCAGGTCGGCAGGCGACATTTCCAGGCCTCCGCAAGGCGAAAGCACGGAATGGATGTGCAGATCGGCGGTGAACCAGCGCATGCGTGGGTCTAGCGGTTCAACAAGGCGTAGAGGATGCCCGCCAGGCTAAAGGTGTCCAGCTCGCTGGAGAGCAGGCAGATCCCTTCCGCGGTGGCTTTTTCCACCACAGAGGGATCAGGCGTGTTGCCCTTGGCGAAAACGATCGCCGGAATTCCGGTGAGGGACGCCACGGCTATCGTGTTCAGGTGTTTCATGATCGTGATCCAGGCCTGGCCTGATTGCGCCGAGCCCATCACGTCGCTGAGCATGTCGCACACATAGCCGCCATTGATCGCGATTTCCCCGGGATCCAGTTCGGGAGTGCAGTTCACGCCCCCGATCGCAGTCTGGAATTCTGAAAGTTTTAGCATGATTTATCCTATCCTGTCTTTTTCCAAAGTCATTCTTCCGCCTGATCGTCTTCCCTGGTATGGCGCTGCAGCAGCACCACGCAGTCCTCGATTGTGGCCTTGCCCTGCACGATGTCTTCCGCCAGGGCATAGCAGCTGGGAGACCCGCAGGCGCAGCAGTTGAGGCCGGGCAGCGTGGTGAGGATCTCGTTGATCTGCTTCATCTTGACGATCGCGGTTTTGATGTCCTTATCCAGCTCCATCACCGGCCGCGGTTTCAGCGGCACCACCTCGAATTCGCCTTCCCGATAGAGGTCTTCCAGGTCGGCGACGTCCACCTTGCCGTTTTCCCCTTCCTTGATCATCTTCTTGATCCGGCTCATCGCCACGAAGGGGTTTTCCACGTTGAAGCAGCCTCCCACGCAGCCATTGGTGCAGCTGCGCAGGACGATGTAGTCGTATTGGTCCAGATAGTGGTCTTCCACCCGGGAAAGTATCTCCATCACGTTTTCCACGCCGTTTACGGACAGGGCGCGGATGTCCTCGCAATCCACCAATTCCGCCTGGACTCCAGACAGCGCCCAGGTCAAACCGCGTGGATAGGTGTCTATTTCGGGCGGATGGTTTTGCAGGTTTTTGATGTGTTCGCGGACCTTCCCGTAGATCATGCCGATGGAAAAAGCCCCGTCCTGCAAGTGTTTGTAAGCGCCTTCGGGTTGATGGACGGCGGTTACATGGGCGGCACAGGGAACGATCAGGAAGATGCCGATCTCGTCTTCCGCCAGGCCTTTTTCCGTCATAATCTTTTCGCGCAGAGAGCGGGTCAGGATGCTCATCGGCGCTTCCTGGTGAAAGAGGTTGGGCAGCAGGGAAGGGTACTTCAGCTGGATCAGGCGTACCACGGTCGGGCAATTGCTGGAAAGGATGGGGCGTTTATCACGGTGGGAGCGGATGTAATCCCTGATCATTTCGATCATGAAATCCGTTACCATCGCCTCTTCCTGCACTTCGTCGAAACCCAGGGCGAACAAGGCCTGCTTGGCTACGCCGTAGGAAACGTCTTCGGTGAATTGGCCGAAGTAGGAGGTGGAAACGATGGCCACCGTGTACTGGAAATTCTTCAGCAGGTCCAGGGAATCGCTGCGCGGCAGGATGGCGTGAAAGGGGCAGACGGCGATGCAGTTTCCGCAATCCACGCAGCGGTTGGGATCGATGCTCGCCTTGCGGTCGCGCACCCTGATGGCCTCCGTGGGGCAAACCCTCACGCAGGCAGTGCAGCCGGTGCAGTTGTCTTCCAGGATCTGCAGGGCGTGGAAATACTTGGTTTCTTTATTGTTCATCGTTGGTGAAAAAGATCATGAATTCTAAAAGTGTTGAGCCTCCAGCCGAAGAAACGATATGCAGGGCGTCGGTGTTCTTCTGGATGTTGGGGAGTCCGAGGCCCGCGCCAAAGCCCATTTCCCGCACCATGTCGTCGGCCGTGGAAAAACCCGGGACCATGGCCTGTTCGATATCGGCGATGCCAGGCCCTTTGTCCCGGAAGATCATGTGGATCAGTTCCGAATAGATGTGGCTGGTCATCATTCCGCCCCGGGAATGCGCCGCCACGTTGATCTCGGCTTCGTAAGCGGCCACGGCGACCCTGCGCAGAATCTCCGGATCGACGCCCAGGCGTTTGAGCAGGTTCTTCACCTCCGCCGAGCCTTTGCCCGCCGTGTTGAAATCCTTCTCCGGGATCAACGATTCCAGCACCACGTCAGCTTCGGGCGGGGAACTAATCAGCCGGTTCACCGTCTCCTCAAATCCGGGACGGATGTTCCAGTATTCGCCCATTTCAGATCTTACAGCTGCGAAGTCCCGCATTGAACAGCAAGCCGCTGGATCTGTACATGGTAAGTTTGGTGCAGATCAGCGGGAGCTTGCGTTCCCGCGCCATCTCCACTATCTCGTCCAGAGGGCGTTTGCCCCGCACAAAGATGATCCCGACGATGTCGATCATGTCCGCCAGCCGGATCACCTGGTTGTTGGTCAGGCCGGTCAGTAAAAGCGTTGGCTCCTTGGTGCACATCAAGATGTCGCTGATCAGGTCGGAAGCGAAAGCGCAAGGCACTTCGACTCCCAAATCGACTTCGGGATCCAGCACTTCGCCTTCCAGTATGGTCACAATGTCCTTTAAATACATTCATTCTCACCTGTTTTGCAGAATAAAGCCAGTCCAAAACGGAGCGGATATTCGTCAAGCAAATCCTTGCCTTCCAAAATCCGCCTGGCCTTTCTAATCTATGTCAATCTCCTTTTCTCCATCTGCTCCCGATCTGGAAATCCGCTGTTCGTGCCGGGGCCGCTCTGAGGGGCAAGCGTCAATCAAGCCTTAATCAAGCCTTAATCAAGCGTTAATAATAGACAAGTGATTAAGGCTTGATTAAGGCTTGATTGACGCCGTGCCGCCAGCAAGAAGCCATAAAACGCTCATTTACAACAAGTTCAGGCTTCAGCCAGAGAAGCCGCTCAGCCACATGGAAAACCATTGGCCCTCTTTCAAACTGAGTGGGTTGGTATCTGGTTCGTTGCAGAATTGGGGTGGGGACGTCCCGTCGCCACAGAGTCCGCAGGACTCTTTAGAAGCCGGCTCCGCCGACTCTGTCGACCAGAAGGTCGACAGCCCAATTCATGAGATCGGGTCAGGCGGGTATGGTTTACCCACTTGATTTGAAAAAGAGCCAAACCATTACGGGGCTCAAACATTTCCCTTGACCAAAAAAACCGCGCGCGCAGAATTGTAATGGAGTGAAAATATCTATATGGCAGTATCCACGAAGCCCCATTACAAAGCAGCGGGGCGATATCCAATACACGCGGCACAGGCCCGGTCACATCGGATGGGGGCGGTCTGCGGGCATTTAGAATCAAGACACCCGAAATAAAATCCATGTAAAGCGAGGATGGAGAAATGAAAAGGCTAGCATTTCTAATGGTGTTCACGGCGCTTTTGCTGGCAGCCTCATGGGCGCAGGAAATCACGCCGGAATATTACCAGGCGAGGATCGTCGACGGCCGCTACCAGATCACTTACGCGGTTCCGGAAGACGATACGGATTGGAACGCCTACTATGATGTTTTCGTATTTGCCAAAGTTCCCGGGACGATGGACTGGTTCAAGGCGCGGGCTTTGGCTGGCGGCTATCAGAACGTGAAATCCGGCACGAGCAAGACGGTTTTGTGGGAACCGCTTCTGGACTACCGGAAACTGGTGCGCTACGAATTCAAACTTTACGCGGTCAACAAGAAGTTCGTGCACAAAGAATATGCTTATTCCTCCACCGAGCAGATCGGCAGGTTGACCGCCTACAGCGACCTGCAGAATGTGAGCTACCGCATCAGCGGCGAGGATGCTTCATTCCGGCTGCCGGTGGCCTTGCCTGCCGGCGATTATTGGGTGGAGGCCTATGCCAACGGCACCAGGCGCAACCTGAGTTTGGTGAACATCAAAAACATCCTGCTGGAAGTGGACCTGACTCCCGGAACCCTGACCCTGAGCGCCAAACAAGCCGGCGTCACTTATGAGATCGAGGGCAAGGAATACTCCAGCGTGCAAAGGCTGTCTCTGCCATCGGGAGAATATGAGGTAATAGCCATTCTGGATAATCCGGCGAGCGGGCTGCTGACCCAGGTCCAGAAACTGCAAGTGGAGAATGGAAAGCCCACGGCGTGGGAGTTCGACTTTCAAATGGGCACTCTGACCCTGGACGCGAAACAGCCCGGAGTCAGGTTTTTAATCAATGACAAGGAATACTCCAGCGTTCAGGATCTGGCCTTGCCCGTGGGCAAATACACAGTCCAGGCGGTTTTGGATAATGCCGTCACCGGACCCGAAACCCGCGCGCAACAAGTTTCCATCGCGCATCTGCAGCCAACGTCGCATTCCTTCGATTTCCATCCTGGCTCCCTGAGCCTCACCAGCAACCGGTCCGACGCCGTCTATACGATCAACGGTAAAAAACTCACCGAACCGTATCTGCTATTGCCGCACGGTAAATATAGCGTAAGTGCCTCGCTGCAAACTGACGAACCCATGCTGCGCGGCTACGCTCAGACGGATACGGTCACAGTGCAGGCGGATAAACCGAGCACGCTCGATTTCATCTTCCAGCTCGGCAGCCTGACCCTCTCCAGTTCGGAAAACGGCGCCGAGTACCGCTTTCTGGATGAGAAAGTGAATTCCTGGATCGCGCAGAACTCCCATCAGCCGCAAACCATGCCCGATCCCAAGGATTTCAAGGATCTGGGGGTTTTCAACGGCCACCACTATTACCGGAGCCTCAAACAAATGACCTGGAGCGCCGCGAAAAGTATCTGCGAAGCCCATGGCGGCCATTTGGTGACGCTAGGTTCGGCTGAGGAAAACAACTTCCTGTATCAGAATGTAACCGCCCAAACCTGGATCGGATTCACCGACGAAGCCGAGGAAGGGAAATGGGTTTGGGTGACCGGCGAACCTGTAACCTACACCAATTGGGCGTATGGAGAACCCAACAACCAGGGAAATGAAGACTTCGGCGATATTAGCTACAGTTCCAACGGCCCGAAATGGAACGATAGCCAGGGAGGTACCAACGCCCTGTATGTTGTGATGGAGTTTGAAAGCGCTTCCTACAAATCGTCCACCATGGCCCTGGAAAGCAGCGATGGCCAGAACTTTACCAGCGTATCCAACGTCACCTTGCCAGCTGGCGACTACCGGATTTCCGCCACGCTTCCAGCTGCGCTCACCGGTTCGCTGGACCTCTCTCAGACTGCCACGGTCAGGGTTTTGCCGGATACCCTCAACACGCACCGTTTCGAGTTTCAATTTGCCCGCCTGACGCTGAAAACCAAGCTCAAGAACGTGAACTACGAAGTGGACAAAGTTCCCTTCGCGCAGGTGAAAAACCTCAAGTTGCTGGCCGGCGAGCACGCTCTGGCGGCCTTCGCTCCGGATCCCTACGATCCCTGGTTCAGCCAGGTCCTGCTGCAGCCCGGCATCAATGAGCCCATCACAGTTACCTTCAAGAAAAACAAACAATTGGTGGCTGCGGAACGCAGACGGCAATTCAGCCTGCATTACATCAATCAGCCCTTTGGGGATATCGAACTGAACCAGTATTTCGATTTCGACGCGGACGACGATTCCGGCTACAATCCGCTGCGTAAAGGGGTCTCCATCTCGGGCTTGCAGTTCCGGGGTTTGAACGTTGCCATGCGCGACCTGGATAAACCGGTAGCCGGAAGTTACCCTGCTTTCCTCTTTGGCGTGAGCGTGGTGGACAAAGTGGTGATCACCAAAGAGGAAACCAGCGGGACCACCCGGACGATGGTCGATTGGTTCAGCGCCAACGTTGGCCTGGCCCATCTTTCCAAAGGTGGCAAGTTCTTCGGCCAGTTGAACCTGGTGGGTAGCGCTTCCTCGCAGAACCCCCTGGTGGACAAGATCGACAACTACACCTATGTAAGCGGTTTCTCCGAAACGGAAGAAGGCCAGGTTTACAGGAAATTCGATTTCAACTTTGGAGCCGATCTCCGCTATGAACTAGGCTGGAGGCTGTGGAAACTCACCTATCTGCACTTCAACCTGGGGGCACGTTATCAGACTCCAATGGGTGGAGGCTGGTATGAAAACAGCGATATCAACGCCTGGGTGAACAATATGATCCACGAGGAGCCAGACCCTGTGGAGGGACAGGGTTTACCCAAGCACAACGCGGCTTTCGACGGCTTGAGTTTTTACGCGGGAGTGGGCTTGGTGAACAACATCCTGCCTCCGATATTCAACGCCATATTCAAGTTTAAATGAGGGAGAGGATCATGAAACATACGCATCCATACTCTATACTGCTGCTGGCGGTTCTGTTCTGGTTTATGGCGTCCGCCCTTTTAGCAGCGCGGGACCCCGATGAAGCAAAGGAACTGGTGACCACCCTGCGGCAATTTCTGGCCTACGATCCTGGGACGGCGCCTCAGGGAGCGGATGTTACGCCCGCCGATATCCAGGCCCGCAAAAACGAGATCCAAGCGCAGATCACGGCTGTCCTGCAAAGCACCAGAAAGACCTATACCTGCCGCAGTTATAATTTTACCGTCAACAACTACGTGATCTCCAAGGGCGCCCTTTCCATCACCGACGACAATCTCAACCACACCATGTGGATCAAAATGACCCAAGCCCAGGGCGATGCCGTCACCCGCAATCCCGACGATTTCTGGCTGGAAGCGCAGCAGGAACTGGACGAAAACTTCAACTGGAAATACTACAATTGGGTGCTCAAAGGTTCCAGCACCATCTATTACGAGGAACAGCCCGAGCCGGTGAACACCATCCCAAAACCCGGCGCAACGGGTCCCGGGAACGATCCCGAAGCCGACATCACGGTCTATTACATCGAGAAAGACCAACCTGCCCAGGAAGCCATCCGCCAGTTTGAGGAGCGCAATATCGAGGCCTCGCTGGAGTATTTCGAGACCGTCGCCAATACGCCCCAAGCCCATCCAGAAGCGTTTTACTGGGCTGCCATGAACTATATCTCCGCGGGGTATCCGGATACGGCGCTGATGTGGCTGAGGAAGTACCTGGACAGCGGCAACCAGACCTACGCTACTCAAGCGGCCGCATACTACCGTATCTTAACCGAGCAAAACCGCATTTTCGTGAAAAGCACGGTCTCCGCGCTGCCCTCCTATTTGGCCAGCACCTACGGAGAGAACCACTTTGTCTTGAGTCCGGACGGGGAATACCTCTATTTCAGCGCCTACCGTGAGGATAATCCCGACCATCTGGACATCTGGCGTTCCGCGCGCCTAAACAACCAATGGGCGCAACCCAAGCGCGTGGAAGACCTTTCCACATCCCGCAACGAGGCTCTCACCTCTTTCTCCCTGAGCGGACTGCGTGCCTATCTGATGGGTGCCTACACTGCCGGGAAAAGCGATTACGACATCTACCAGAGCGACTTCAAGAGCAACAAATGGCAGAAACCGGCCAGCCTCGCGGAGGTAAACAGCCCGGAGCAGGATATCGATCCCTGGGTGCACGAAGACTATCTGATGTTCTTCAGTTCAAACCGTCCCGGTGGCTATGGCGGCTACGACCTCTATTATTCCCTGTTTTCCAGTGGGAAGTGGCAGGCTCCGGTGAACTTCGGGCCAGGCGTGAACAGCTCCGGGAACGAATGTGCGCCTTTTCTGGATTGGGACGGCAAAACCCTCTTCTTCTGTTCCGACGGCTACAACAGCCTCGGCGGCTCCGACCTCTACAAGGTGGTGATCCTGGATAGCGGGCTGCAAAAGGTCTCGCTGCCGGAAAACCTCGGCGCGCCGATCAACTCCGCCTTTAATGAATTGCGCTTCTACCACAGCAAGAACTCGAATCTGGCCATGCTGATCAGCGACCGCGGCGCTACAAAAAAACCCAATCTCTATTCGGCCAACCTGGTTTATTCAGAGCGCGGCTACTACCAGCCTGACGAACAAGGGCAGTGGGTCTGGACCAAAGACACAGACCCCACATCGCCCCTCACTGGCTTGAAACCTCTGCAGGCTGTGAACTTGCAGGAAATCACCCTGAGCGGCAAAGTGACCGACGACAAGCAAAAACCCCTCGTGGCCACTCTCGACATCAGCTGGAGCCTGGACGGCATCCGTTACCAGGATAGCGTCCGCTCGAACCGCGACGGCACTTATTCAATTCCCGTTCCAGCCCTGGACTCGCTCTACATAGAAAGCAACCTGTCCGGCTATCGCAAATTCTCCTGGATGATCAAGCCTGATCCAGCCTCGACAGTCTGCCTCTTCGATGTTCAACTGGAACCTCTGGAGGTCGGCCGGTCTTATGTTTACGAAGATATCCTGTTCCTGCCCGGATCAGCCGTCTTGCGCACAGAAACGTACCCCAAACTGATGGATTTGGCGCAGACCCTGCTCTCCAATACTTCCTTCAAAGTGGAGATCTCCGGACACACCGCCACCAATGAATATTCGACGGAGAGGGATTTGAAACTATCGCAGGATCGAGCCGAGACGGTGATGCTCTACCTACAGAGCGTGGGCGTAGCTCCCGGCAGGATGATCGCCAAAGGTTACGGGCGCAACTTCCCCAAATGGGACAACGCCACAGATGAAGGCCAACGCCGCAATCGCCGCGTGGAGTTCAAAATCCTGGAAGAGTGATTTCATGGCGGCTGGGCGTCGTTCGCATTTAAGGGAGCGGAATTGAACTCCATCCTCTGGCTGCTTTGCCGCTCGCGGACAAAAAACCGTGCAGGAAAAAGAGAAATAACTTGACTAATAGAATGAAGCCACTTTAACGGCTTCAATAAACTAACCAATGGAGGTTCAATGAAATCCTTAAGATTTCTCCTGCTATTAATCATAGCATTGCCACTGCTTTTTTCCTGTGATCCCATCACAGAAGTTGACACTGTCGACACACCCGTAATCAGTCCCAACGGCGGCCTTTACACATCCGCCCAGAATGTGACCATCACCTGCGGAACTGACGGCGCCACCATCAAATACACCACCGACGGAACGGATCCCGATTCCTCGGCCACGGCCATCACCTACACCGATCCCATCGCCGTCAACAGCAACAAAACCATCAAAGCCATCGCCATGAAAGACGACTGGAACGATAGCGATATCGCCACCGCCGTGTTCACTGTTTACGACAAGATGGTCAGCATGCCCGCCGGCACCTTCACCATGGGCCGCACCACTGGAACCGGCGACCCGGACGAACTTCCCGCGCATTCCGTGAATATCTCCAAGGCTTTCTACATCGGAAAGTATGAGGTCACGCAAGCCGAATGGGCAGCCGTGATGGGCTCCACGCCCTCGAATTTTGCCGGCGACAACCGTCCCGTTGAACAGGTCAACTTCTATTCCACCCTCGTTTACTGCAACAAACGCAGCATCGCCGAGGGCCTGACCCCCGTTTATACGATCTCCGGCTCCACCAATCCGACCATATGGGGCGCGATTCCCACCACGAATACCGCGTCCTGGAACGCCGCGATCTGCAACTGGAACGCCAATGGCTACCGCCTGCCTTCCGAAGCCGAATGGGAATACGCGGCCCGCAACGCTTCCAACACCCCGGACTACCTCTATTCCGGCAGCGACACCCTGGGCGACGTGGCCTGGTATGAAACCAATTCCAACGCCATGACCCACGATGTGGGCCTGAAAAACCCCACCGTGAAAGGAACCTACGACATGACCGGAAACGTCCAGGAATGGGTTTGGGACTGGTTCTCGCTGGATTACTACGCTACCAGCCCCTCGATCGATCCCTACGGCCCTGCCACCGGAACCACCCACGTGATGCGCGGCGGTTCCTGGGATCAGAATGCCAACCAATGCCGGATCGCCTTCCGCAACTGGGGCTCTCCGGAAAAGGGCGAAGACCGGGTCAGCAATTCCCGGCTCGGTTTCCGCGTCGTGCGTACCGCTGAATAGTCCAACCTAAGCCATATTAGAAGAAGTGCCATCCTTACGGGGTGGCACTTTTCGTTTTATCCGGGGGGTGGGCGCCTTAGGTGGCCAGCCTCTCTCAGGCCATAATCTTCATTTGTAATCTTAAATCTGGCTCTCTTCCAAACAGAGTGGGTAAGCCAGTGAACCTAGCCCTTTGGTAAACCAGCTTCAGCGGGTGCAGGACGGTAGGCGGGTGATTCATCGCCCGTGTAGCATGAACCAAGTTCCACCCCCATTTGTATTCAACCCATTTCAATGAGTGCAGGACTTCAGGGTGTATTCATCCAGCAACTGACACGTTCTCAATGTCCATACCTGTGAAGTCCTGCACCGGTTGAAACCGGTTCATTGTTTCACTGACGTTTCGGTTGGCACGGGCGATAAATCACCCGCCTACCGTCCTACGCCCTCCGGGCTAACCCACCATAACTGAACGTGAGCCAATCTTGATTATCCGTAATGGTGGGTGTTAGATTACTTTGGATGGAACAAGTCTCCCATAACCACTGCGGGGTAATTGCGCGCTCATTACGGGCAAAGCGCGCAATGAGCGCGCAATTACTCCGCAGTGATAGCGGGAAGGAGGCAGGCTTTCTGTGCCCTGCCTGGCGGCCAGGATCCCCTCCAAGGCTGGATTGAGGGTGTTCCGAAGTTATCCAGGCTGCTTGGGAATGAAGATCACGCCAGAGAAACAAGGATAGAGCCAGGTCCCAGTTTCTGCTCCAGATATTGCAAAACGCCGGTAGACATGGCCAGCGTTGCCCATTTCTGCAGTTGCGCGGGATCAGCGGTCGCTTGCAGGCGTTCCAGTTCATTTAAAAGGCGGTTTTTACTGAGGGAGGCGATGAGCGGGGCGCAAGTGCGGCAAGCGTCCAGGATCGCGGTTTCGATGGCGCAATCCAGCACAACCGTGAAACGCAAGGCGCGCAGGATGCGCAAGGGATCTTCGCGGAAGGATGCTTCGGGATCGCGCAGGGAACTCAGCAGCCGGGCCTGCAGGTCGTCCAGGCCTTTGCCGCAAGGATCCAGGACCGCGCCGCTGGTGATGTCCATATAGAGCGCGTTGAGGGTGAAATCGCGGCGCAGGCAGTCGGTGGCCAGATCGGCGAAATGGACACGGGGATGCCGGCTGCCGGGAAAATAGCGTTCGCCGCGGGTCATCACGAAATCCAGATGAATCCCGTTGTAGCGCAGGGTCGCAGTCCCAAAGCTCCGGTGAAATTCCGGTGGGGCGGTTTGCAGCTGGCGCTGCAGGTATCTGGCGAGGCGGATGCCGCCTTGAGGCAATTCGACGGCTATATCAGCGTCCAGCAAAGGCGCGGCCCGTTCCAGGAGGAAATCGCGGACGCAGCCTCCGGCGAACCAAGCCTTGCCGGAAAACGGTGTGCCCTGGATCCGTTCGGCCAGGATCTGGCGCAGTTCTGCCAAGGTCACAGCAATTCCCCGATCACGGAGTTGGAGACGAAATACGCCGCAGGACTCAGCCGCAGCCTTGTTTCATCAACTTCCAACAGTCCGAGCTGGCTCAAATGCGCGATTTCCTTGTGTTTTTCGGCGGCCAGACCGTAGTCGAAACGCGCCTGGTATTCAGCCAGGTCGATGCCGCTCGTCAAACGCAGCCCCATCATAAGGTAGTCCTTGCGAAGTTGGTCGGTATCATAGACTTGGGCAGAAGGCATGACGGTTCCCTGCTCGATTTGACGCGCGTAGGCTTCCATACTGGCAGGATTGGCATAGCGCCGGGGTGGAAGAAATCCAGATGCTGAGGCTCCCAAACCCAGATAGGGCAGGCCGGTCCAATAGGTCAGGTTGTGGCGCGAAGCGCGGCCAGGCCTGCAGAAATTGGAGATTTCGTAATGCTCGTAGCCGGCGTCCAGCAAGGTTTGGCGCAAAGCGGCGTACTGATCTGCGAGATTGGTGTCACCGGGCAATTCCGGAGCCTCGCTCCGCCTGAGTTTCTGGCCCAGCGCGGACTCCTCGTCCAGGGTCAGCAGATAGGCGGAAAGATGCTCCGGGTTCAAGGCGATGAACTGCTCCAGATTGCGGCGCAGCGTATCCTGGCTGGAGCCGGGCAATCCATAGATCAGGTCCAGAGACAGATTGCCGTAGCCAAATTCACGGCAAAGCTTGATTTTATCAGGGATCTGGGCGCTGCGGTGGCGTCGCTCGAGGTAAGCCAGTTCGCTGTCGTCCAGGCTCTGGACGCCGATGGAAAGGCGGTTTATCGGGGTTTCGCGCAGTTTGGCGAGGTAAGCCGGGGTTATTTGGAGGGGGTTTATCTCCAGCGTGATCTCGGCCTCAGGGACTATCTCGAAGCGGCCGCAGAGGGAATTGATCTCTTCAGGATTCAGCAGCGAAGGGGTTCCGCCGCCGAAATAGAGCGTCGCGGCCTGAGCCAGATAGGGATCTTCGCTGAACCAGAGGTCGATCTCGGAGTGCAGTTGGCGCAGATATTCATTTTTGGCGCGGATACTGAAGGGCGCACTGAAAAAGCTGCAGTAGCCGCAGCGCGAAAGGCAAAAGGGAATGTGCAGGTAAACGGCTAGCGGGCCAGGCGGAAAATCCTGTTCCATCGGACATGCGGCGTATCGAACAGCTTGTTGTATTCGATGCCTTTGGAGAAGAAGATCACGAACGGCGTGCCGGTGATATCCGAACGGTCCAGGAAGCCCCAGTAACGGCTGTCTTCGCTTACGTCGCGGTTGTCGCCCATCACGAAGTACTTGCCTTCGGGAACCCGGATCGGGCCAAACCAATCGCGGTTGAAGACTTTCTTGCCGGGCTGCCCCTGCGCGTTCAGAACCGAAGCAGTGGTATCCGCCACTGCCACTCTGTACGGCTCGTACCAGGAGTAGCCTGAAATATAGCCGTCGTCCTGGCCTTCGGCGAAACGGTGCGGAATGATCTGCACCGGTGATTGCGGCGGTGAAGGTTGGGGGATGTCGTAGCATTCATAGCCGCGCTCGTATTTTTTGCCGTTGATGTACACGATCTTGTCGCGCACTTCCACGGTGTCGCCTGGCATGCCGATCACCCGCTTCACCACGTTTTTCCGGGCGTAATAGGTGATGTTCATGAAGGTGAGGGGAAACTTGGCGAAGGAGGCTTTCTTGTTCAGATAGAGGGGGTGGAAGAGCCTGATGAAATTGCCGCGCGAATCCGGATGCTCGGGTGTGCCTTCCTCGATCTTGGGATAGCGGAAGGTGACGATGTCCTCGCGTTTGGGATCGTTGAAATAGAACTTGAGTTTGTTCGCCACAAGGTAGTCGCCGGTGAGCAGGGTCTTTTCCATCGAGGGGGAAGGGATCATGAAGTTTTGGAAAGTGTAGTTGCGAATGATCATCGCCACCACGAAAGCGAAGAGGATCGCCTCGATCCAGTCCTGCAGCCAGGGTTTGCGCCGGCGGAACTTTTTGCCGGCTGGTATGGGAGTGATGGTGTAGGCGGGTTCTTTGTACTCGGCCTTTTTGAGCTTGTCGCGGACCTTGTCCTTCACTGGATTGGGAGCTTTCATCCTCTGAACTTCCTTAAAACTGATATTCTGTCCTTGAAATGGGCGGGCGCGGTTTTGTCAAGCAGGAAGTTTTTCCCATCCGGATGGATTCATCTGCGCCGGCAGGATCAAAAGGCCAGCATCAACAGCGCTTCGATCTCCCCGGCGGTGAATTTGACGATTCTGCCCACGCCGTGCGATTGCATGATGATGTCGCGCAGCTCGCCCAGATCGCTTTCGCGGATACCCAAATCACGCAGGCTGGTGGCCGAGCCCCAACTGGCGATCTTGTCCCGGAACCTGCGCAAAGCCAGGGCCACGCTATCGGTGGACCATACGTTGCGGGCCCAATGCAGGAAGCGCTCCGGCTGCCTTTCGCTCACGTATTCGATCCAGGCGGGAAAGATCACGCCCAAACCTTCGCCGTGGGCTATTTTGGGGTTCAACGCGGAAAAGGAGTGCTCGATCGTGTGGCAAGCCCAGTCGCCGCCTTGAAGTCCGGCGCCGCTGATCCCGTTCAAGGCTAGGGTCGCGCTCCAGGCCAGGTTGGCACGGGCCGCGAGGTCGCAGGAGTTTTCTTTGAGGCGGTCGGTCATTTCCGCGATGGTGCGCAGCAGCGCGGCATCCACGGCGATGGTTGCCGCCGCGGTTTCGTCCATGAAGATGTATTCCAGGATGTGCGCCATAGCGTCCAGAGCGCCGTTGACGGTTTGCTTGAAGGGCAGGCTGCATTGCACGGAGGGGTCGATGATGGAAACTTTGGGATAGAGAAGCGGCGAGCCGATGCCCCATTTCTTGCGCTCTTCCGTGTTGGTGATCACGGCGGTGCCGTTCATTTCGCTGCCGGTTGCCGATAGGGTGAGTACGGTGAACACGGGCAAGGCTTTGTTGATGCGTTCTTTGCCTGTGAAAGCGTTCCAGACGTCATCGAGGAAGAACCCCGCGGCGGTTGCCTTGGCGCTGTCGATCACGCTGCCTCCGCCTACAGCCAGGATGGAATCCACGTTTTCCTGCCGGGCCGTATCGATCAGTTCGCGCACTTTTTCCAGGGTGGGATTGGCCTGCACGCCCCAAGCCTCGATCCAGTCGATCTGGCTGGCTTTCAGGCTGTCACAAACCTGCGTGTGGACGCTGTTTTGGCGGATCGATCCGCCTCCTGCCACCAACAAACATTTGCGCACGCCAGCGCTGTTCATTTCCTGCCCCAGGAGTTTTATCATGCCCGAACCCAAATGGATGCGGGTGGGGTTGTAAAAACTAAAGGAATCCATTCCTGCTCCTTAAATATCCAGATAAGCCCGGTCTGTGCCGGGTTTACAGAGATATATTAAGGCAAAGCCCACTTGCAGGCAAGCGGAATTCGATTAGCGGCACCGGCAGCTAGTGATGCAGAGCCGCGCGGAGTATTGTTAGATATCCAGCACCGTCTCGAGCATGTCGCCCGGTTTCATGTAGCGCAGCTGGGCCAGTTGCAGTTCATAGAGGCGGTAGCCGGGATCAGCGGCGTCCTGCCAGTAGTCGTAGATGAAGGTGGCGAAGTCCGCGATCTCTTTCTTGCGCGGCACTTCATCCACTTGCGCAAGCGTTCCGGAACCGCGCAGATAGCCTGTATTCGTCTCGCTGCGATAGAGCAGGCAGAATTCCGCCCGGGGATTGGCCGCGATCTGCGCGCTCTTGTGGTCGCTGGCACCAGTGGCGAAATAGAGCCTGCGCCCTTTGCAGATCAAGGTCATGGGCCGCAGCCTTGGCTGTCCGTTTTCGCAGGTGGCCAGCTGCACCATCTGGGTTGCTTGCAGGGTGTCCAGGATTTCCAGGGTCATGGGGTTCGCTCCTTGCTGGATTGAGTTTGATCGCATGGTCAGTTGGAGCCCGCTTTTGTCAAGCCCGGCGTGCCACGAACTTAGTTCTTGACAAGCCGGGACGCTCCGCGAGACTTGCGATAAGCAAGGTTTTCCGCCTGAATTCACCCTCGCAAGGAGCTGTCGATGCGCCTGACCCTGTGCCTGGCCAGCCTGTTGTTCCTGATGTGCGGTCTGACCGCCGTTGTCACGGAAGTGGGCTCTCTGCGCGGATTCGTCTATGGCACGGAACCCGGCTGCGCCTACGACAACTGGGTGTCGCACATATCGGAAGGCCAGGTCTCCTGGCTCAACGTTTATGCCCCTTGGGACGAACAGGACGACGAATTCGGCGATTACCGCATCCCCACCCCAGAGGAATTGCGCAATTGGGACAGCGTCATCGCGGATTTCCTGGCCCTGGACTTGGAAGGCGCGCAGACCAAACTGAACCAGTTCGGCTATCCCTTCGAAGTGGTGCAGTTCCAGGACCTCGACAGCGGCCGCAACCTCTATCTGATCCGTGAAATCCTCAACGACGACGTGGATACCAACGCAACAGCTGACCCAGCGGACGACGAAACCGGCAGCTTCGACTACGGCTGGGGCCTCTATATCTACGATCCCTATGCTTCGCGTCCCATCCTGCTGACCGCCGTGCATCCTGCCGACGACTATCCTTCGCCGGTCTTCGCGCTGGAGTCTTTCCTCGATCTGGACGCGCGGTTTCTGCTGATAGCCGGTGCGGGCCGCGAAGTTGCCTATATCCCGCCCTACAACAGCAACAACCAGTCGCTCAGCGATCCCTCCAGGTTTGCCGACCATCCTTTCAACATCGCCTATCAGCGTTGCGCCGACCAGATCCGCGCCCTCACCGGCAAACTGGAATTCTCGCTGCAAATCCATTCCTACGACTGGAACAAGTATCCCGGCCAGCCCAACGTCATGCTTTCCGCGGGAAATGGCAGGAATTATCCGGCCTTGCCCATCCGCGACGATTCCCGCGCCTCTCACGACCTCATCAACCACACCCCGTTCCTGATCCATCCCGCCAATTCCCTGGGCACCCATTCCGAGGTCGATATCCTGGATTACTACTGCGTCCGCTACGCCAGCACCGTTCCGGTCATTTACCATCAGGAGGGGCAAAACGTCACCGTGCCTTATAACTACGAACTTCCCGGCGCCGAATTCAACCAGCAGATGCTCTACACCGCGCCGCAGAACCTCTACGACGTCTATTCGCCCTTTCTGCACGTGGAAATGGACGAACTGCCCAAGTGCTATGAGCGCACCGAAGCCAACTGGCGCTGGTTTTATGGTTACGACGCGGAAAACCAGGCCTGGGACCTGAGCCAGCGTTACACCCGCTTCATGCAGTTCTACCGGCCTTTCCTGAACGCCCTGCACGAGGTCGTGGACAGCATGCTGGTGTTGGACGACGGCACCGGGCCCTCCAATCCGGAAAACTTGCGCCTGACCGCTCTGGGAAACTCCAACTGCGTCTTTGCCTGGGACAGAAGCTACTGCTACGATTTCGACAGCTACGTCATCAACCTGCGCTACGAACAGGACGGCGCCGAGATCCACCAAACCTTCGACCGCAATACCAATCCCGATCTGGCCTGGCAAAACACCAGTTCCTACACCCTTGACCTCGGAGCGGAAAACCGGCTCTATTACCTGCGCATCCAAGCCCGCGACAAACACGGAAACAGCAGCCCCTACAGCAACGAGGTCAAGGTCTGGAAACTGCTCGATCCCATCACGGAATTCACCGCCACGGAAGGTGATGGCATGGTGGACCTCAGTTTCAGCAGAAATCCCGCCATGCCCCTTGGCTTCAACATCTATCGGGCAGCGGGCAACGGAGATTTTACATTGCTGGCTTCCTGGCTCGATGTTCCAGACCTGGTTGCGACCGCCAGTTTTGACTACACTTTCCTCGATCAAAGCGTGGAGAACGGCGTTGTTTATCGCTATCAGGTCAGCGCGGAATACACCGGCAATAGCGAGGTTTTCCATTGGCGGATCCTCACCGCCAGCCCTTTTGCGTGCTATTCCCTCACCCTGCAGAACGTCCAGAACGAAATCTCCCAAGCCTTGCTGATCGGCGTGAACCCGCTCGCCACCGATGGTTGGGATAGCTACGACGTCGAGCGGGAAAGCACTTCCGGACCCCTCGTGATCGTTACTCCGCCTTTGGGTGATTCCGATCCGTTCAGCCAGGATGTGCGCGCGCCCTTCGATCCGGAATTAGCCTGCAAAGTCTGGCCGATCCAGTACCGCAGCCAATACACCCAGGTTCCCCTGGTCCTCACAGCCGATCCCAATCTCTTGATCGAACGCGGCGATCTGCTGCTCTACGATGTGGAGCGCGACCATTGGCACGACCTGCGCGCCGCGCCCTACAGCTGGCAAAGCAACAGCAGCGCCTGGCAGAATCTGCGTTTTTATTGGGGATTCCAGCCTCCCAATGTGCAGTTTCCCTCCGCTCCGGATGTGCTGCAATGGCTGGGAAACCCTCTGGACTTGCATTGGGAGGTCATCAACCGACCTCGCGTGCAAGCCGTGGACATCTATCTGGTAAGCGCCGCGGATACGCTTGTAATCGAAACTGGCTTGCCGCCTCAGTTGACACAGTGGGCTTACACGCCTCAGAGCGCCATCAGCGGAGCGCAGTTGGCAGTGCTTTTGCACGGGACCGACGGCTCGCAGAGCTGGCATTTCTCGCAGCAGCGCAGTAGCGTTATTCCCTCCAATATGGTCTACGAAAGGGATCCGGGCTATTCCCTGCTTAGTTTTCCCATCCCCGGTTTCCAGCACAGCGTGGCGGAATTGCTGGGCAGCGCAGCTTCGGCCTGGACTTTGGGTCCGGATTCGCTCTGGTTGCCGGCTCAAACGCTTCATTCGGGAACCGCTTATCTGATCTGGCATCCCCAAGCATTCCAGCTCAATATTCCCGCGTCAATTCCTGTCGCCGCAGTAGCCCAGAACCTCCAACCGGGCTGGAATCTGGTCCCCAATCTGCTGTGTTATGCCTTCGAGCTGAGCGAGCTCTGTTTCCTGCAGGGCGCAAGCCAGCGCAGTTACGCTGATTTGGTGGCCGATTCGCTGCTCTCGCCGCGAGTTTACCTGCTTGGTTCCCAGGGATTCTCTCTGGCGGATCATTTGCCGCCAGGCCAGTCCGCGCTGCTTTTTTACAATGGCGCCCAGCCGCTATCCGTGGTTTTCGATCCCTGGTTCCATGCGGGCGAAACCATTGCCTGGGCAGACCAATGGCAGGTGGCGCTGGACGTTTCCGACGGCTTCCACTCCAGCGATTCTGTGCAGATGGGAACCGCGGACCTGAGCTCGGCTGGCTTCGACCCGCTGTTCGACCTGCCCAAAGCGCCGGCCTTTCCGGATACGCCGTACCGCCTGGCTCTCTTGCCGGAAAATCCGCCTGAGTGGGCTCCGGAGGAATTGCAATGCGAATACCGGGGCTTGTATCCCTGGTACAATGAGGCGGAAAAGGCCTGGCAGTTTCAACTGGCCGTGAATGACCTGCGCCCCTTGCGCATCAAACTCAGTTCATCAGAATTGCCGCCCGGCTATAGCTGCGAACTGCTGTTCCAGGGGCAAAGCGTATTTCTGGAGGATGGAGGCCAGTTCTGGTTCGATCCGCCTGCCACAGGTTTGTTCACGGGCTACCTGGTGATCCGCAGCTATCTGCCCCAGCGGGATCTGGTGCAGAAATCCAGCGTCCCGGGCATCCATCCCAATCCCTTCCGCGACCAGGTTTCCATCGCTTTGACCGACTGGAAGGGAAAGGAAGCCGATGTGGCGGTTTACAACCTGCGCGGCCAGAAGATCCGCCAACTGCACAGCGGGATCGCCGACTCCGCGAGTTTGACCCTGCATTGGGACGGACTTGACGAACATGGCAAACCGGTGGCAGCAGGAGTGTATTTGCTCCGCGTTCCCAGCCAGAGCGGGTCGGTCAGCCGGAAACTGGTCAAGTTCTGAGTTTCCCCGGCTGAGCTACAAACGGAACCGAGATCATCCGATATCTACCTGTCTTGCAATTAATTCTGGCCTGGACCCCGCCTCTGGCAGTCAATCACTTGTCAATCACTAGTCAATCACTTCTCAATTGTTGACTAGTGATTGACTAGTGATTGACAAGTGATTGACTGCAACCCCCGGGGAAGTAGTGTAGCATTCCAATGCTACATTTTGCTGCATTTTGCTACATATTGCTACATATGGCAAAAAAGTGTGTGGAACGAACGCCTGAAAACAAGCTTGCGGATCATGTAATGGAAGCGGCGCACATCACCGCAATACTGGTTTCAACCGGTCGGACCGCCGGATTCATCCGGCCGTTGAATGCCACAAAAACGACTTATGATCAGCCGCTTTGCTGATAGGCTTTCCCATAACCAGAGGAATCCGGTATTCCGGTTGGATGCGGCACTCACTCTAATATAAAAAAAGGCAATTGACAATATCCGGGCTGCCCTGAATGTGGCGACTGCTGGGCTGGGCAAATTGGATAAGCCGCCAGCATTCACTACTGCAAATATTTAGATAAGGATAGATGAACATGAGCGAAGTACTTCAACCGATTCCCTACAAGCATTTGCCAGCCAATTTTGCGGTGGGTTCCCACGCCTCTGTGGCTGCCTACATGAACACCCTGCTGGAACAGCCGATCGCCTGCGAAGGCTGCTTGATCGAGCTGCTGGAAAAATATTCGGAACTGCTGAGCGCCGTTTCCGACGAACTTTCCTGGCGCTATATCCGCATGAGCGTGCATGCCGACGACTCCGCGTATGAGGCCGCCTACAACGAATATTACAGCCAGGTGGTGGCGCCCCTGGAACCGCTGAGTTTCCAGCTGAAGAAACGCTTTTACGCCAGCCCCCACCGTGCAAAACTGCCCGCGGAACAATACGCGCACCTGAACACCATGATCGCCAAGGATATCGAGATCTTCCGCGAGGAAAACGTGCCCCTGAAAGTCCAGGAATCCGAGCTGGCCAATAAATACGCGGGGATCGTGAGCAAACTGGCCGCGGAGTTCGACGGCAAAGAGCAGACCGTGGCGCAATTGGGCGTTTACTTAAAGGATCCGGATCGAGACAAACGCGAAGCCGCCTGGCGGTTGCGCATGGGTTGTTACGCCTCGCAGGAAGAGGAATTCGACCGCCTCTACGACGAACTGCGCGGCTTGCGCACGCAGATCGCCAGGAACGCCGGATTTTCCAACTACCGGGACTTCATGCACAAGGAAATGGGGCGCTTTTCATACACTCCGGAAGACCTCTTCAAGTTCCACGACGCGGTAGAGAAGGTGGTGATGCCTTTCGTGAGGGAATTGGACGCCCGCCGGAAAAAGGCTTTGAACCTGGACGCGCTGAAACCATGGGACACCACTGTGGACCTGGATGGCAGGAAACTGCAGCCGTTTGAGACCACGGAGGAATTCCTGGCCAAGTCCGTGCAAGTGCTGGAGAAAGTTAATCCAGCCTACGCCCGGCAACTTACGCTGATGGACAACACCGGCCTCCTGGACCTGGAAAACCGCAAGGGCAAAGCGCCCGGAGGCTACAACACCAGCATCAACAACCTCGGTTCCTCCTTCATCTTCATGAACCACGTAAAACTGCACAACGACGTGGTCACCCTGCTCCACGAAGCCGGCCACGCCATGCACGCCGCCGCGATGAAGGACATCGTTCTGGCGATGTATCGCGAAACGCCCAGCGAGGTGGCGGAACTGGCCTCCATGAGCATGGAACTGCTCAGCATGGACTATTGGGACGAGTTCTACACCGAAGCCCGCGACCTGAAAAAAGCCCGGCAGGACCAGCTGGAGGGCACGCTGACCTTCCTGCCCTGGTGCATGACCGTCGACGCGTTCCAGCACTGGGTCTATCTGCATCCGGATCATGATCCCGCCGAGCGGAAAAAAGCCTTTTTGCAGATCAGCGGACGCTTCGCTTCGGACATCGATTGGAGCGGCCTGGAGCAGTTTAGACACCTGCGCTGGATGATGCAGCTGCACATCTTCGAAGTTCCCTTCTACTACATCGAATACGGCATGGCGCAGCTCGGCGCGCTCTCCGTCTACATGAACTACCGTCGCGACCCCAGGCAGGCTTTGCGCAAGTATCAGGACTTCCTGAACCTGGGCTACAGCAAACCGGTGAGCGAGATTTACCGCGCCGCGGGCATCGAATTCGACTTCAGCGAAGCCCGCATCGGCGAACTGGTGGATTTCGTAAAAGCCGAATTGGCCGAGGTGGCAAAACTCTGAGGGGAAGCGTTCCATGCTCTTCATCGTAAGCGGCGAAAACTACGCGCCCTTCAACATCGCCAGCGAGGAATACATCCTGGCGCACTTCACTGAGGACGTGTTCCTGCTCTACGTAAACGCGCCTTCGATCATCGTGGGCAGGCATCAAAACACCCTGGCGGAGATCAACCAGGACTACGTGCGGGAACGCTCCATCCCTGTCGTGCGCAGGCTTACTGGCGGCGGGACGGTGTTTCACGACCTGGGCAACCTCAACTTCAGTTTCATCATGAAGCGCGGCGGGGACGAGAACCGGGGCTTCGCCAAATATACCGCGCCGGTCTTGGCCGCTTTGCGTGAATTGGGCGTGGACGCGGTTCTGGAAGGGCGCAACGACCTGACCATCGGGGGCTTGAAATTCTCTGGAAATGCCCGCGCGGTACATCGGGACAAGATCCAACAGCATGGCACGATCCTGTTTTCCTCCCGGATCGAAGACCTGACTCAGGCCCTGAAAGTGCATCCCCTGAAGTTTTCCGGCAAGTCCGTGCAGTCGGTTGCCAAAAGGGTCACCAACGTTGCGGAGCATCTTGCCGAACCGCTGTCGTTGGAGGAATTCATCCGCCTGATCCAGCAACAGGTGCTGCTGCAGTATCCCGATGCCCGGCCATATTCCTGGACGGAAGAGGATCTGGCGGATATCCGCGCGCTGGTGGACGCCAAATACGGAACCTGGGAATGGAACTACGGTTTCTCGCCCGCCTACAACCACGTTAGGGCGGTCCGTTGCGCCGCGGGCATCATCGAATTCCACACCGACGTCCACAAGGGCCTGGTCACCGCGCTCCGCATCTACGGCGACTTTTTCGGGCAGCGCGATCCCGCGGAATTGGAACGCGCCCTCACCGGGCAACCGCACCGCCGGGACGCGATCCTGGCCATCCTCAGGGAGCAGCCGCTGACCGAGTTCTTTGGCGCTGTGACAGCCGAAGAAATACTTTCCGGGCTGTTCTGAGCAGATTGCGGCACACCCGTAACACTGCCTTCAGGCGGTCGTTCCGCTGCCTTTAGGCGGTGTGCGATTATCTGTTGTTAGACCTTGTCAACATCAAGATTGTAGATTTCGATATTGTCTGGACCGCGTGAACGCGGTGGAACGACCGCCTGAAGGCAGTGTTACGTCACTGCTTCGATCCCGGACAGCACTTTAGCCAGATTCCTTCAGATGGATTGACTTGACCGGAACCACCCCAAAAAAAACCTTGACCGATAGGGGCGGCTTTTAATAGTGGCTGGATAAAATTATGGAGCAGGGATGAATATACATTTTCGCGACGTTCAGACGGGAAGCGTGGAAGCGCGCGCCATCATGGAGATAGCCGACGGGGTTTTCCTGAACGAGATCACCATCCTCAACATCGAGGGTGAGATCGTGGTGGAATTCCCCAAAAAGAGCTTCATGGGCAAGAACAAACGCACTTTCTATCTGGATATCATCACTTTTGAGGACAGCGACAAACGCATCGTGTGGGAGCTGGAGATCAAATCCGCCTATCGTGAATGGCGCAAGGCGAACAAGAAAGTTTTGATTTACGAACAAAAATAAGATAGCTGGAGGATCCCCATGATCACCGACCTGCAAGACATCATCTCCACGAATGTGCGCGGAATGAAGCGTTCAGCCATCCGCGAACTGCTCAAGTTTCTGGGCCAGCCGGGCCTCATTTCCTTCTCCGGAGGGTTTCCCGCCCCGGCCACTTTCCCCATCAATGAGCTCAAGGACATCATCACCGAAGTGATGGACAACGAAGCCGCGTTCGCGCTGCAATACGGCGCCACGGAAGGCGACACCCTGCTGCGCACCCTGATGGTGGAGCGCTACAAGAAAGCCGGGCTGGACATGAGCATCGACAACATGATCATCACCACGGCCTCGCAACAAGCCCTGGACCTCATCGCCAAGATCTTCATCGACCGCGGGGACACCGTGATCGTGGGCCTGCCCTCTTACTTGGGCGGACTGAGCGCGTTCAATTCCTACGGCGCGGACATGATCGGCATCCCGATGGACGAGGAAGGCGAGGATCCCGCGATCATGGAAACCAGGATCAAGGAAGCCATTGCCAGAGGCAAGAAACCGAAGTTCATCTATGTGATCCCGGATTTCCAAAACCCCGCCGGCATGACCATGAGCGAAAAACGCCGCAAGGAGATCATTGCCATCGCCCACAAGTACGACATCCTCATCATCGAGGACAGCCCCTACCGCGAATTGCGCTACGAGGGCACTGACCAACGCACCATCTATGAACTCGACGGCACCGGCCAGGTTGTGCTGCTGGGCACCTTCTCCAAGATCTTCTGCCCCGGCTTCCGCATCGGTTGGGTGGTGGGGCATCCGGACATCCTGGATAAGATCGTGGTCGCCAAGCAAGCCACCGACCTCTGCACCCCGCCTTTCACCCAACGCATCGCCGCCCGCTACATCGAAAAAGGCTACCTCGACCCCAAGATCAGGCAGATCCGCGAAATGTACCAGGCCAAGCAGAAAGTGATGCTGGAATCCCTGCAGGAATTCATGCCCGAGGAATTCACCTGGATCAAGCCGCAAGGCGGATTGTTCCTGATGGCCTACGGCCCCGAAGGGATCGATACCAACGCCCTGCTGCTGGATTGCATCAAGGAAGCCAACGTGGCTTATGTGGCCGGCACTTCCTTCTTTTGCGACGGCAAGGGCCAAAACACCATGCGCCTGAACTTCTCCTACGAATCGCTGGAACAGAACCGCGAAGGCTGCAAGCGCCTGGGTTCCTTCTACAAAAAGGTCCTGGCCGCCAGATCCTGACACCGCCTGAAGCATGCATAAAGTAATAAAATATAGAACCTGGAGGAAATATGCCTAAGAAAGTCGAAAAAGACCGCATGGGCATGATCATACGGGAAGAAGACACGACGGCCAAGATGGAAGTGGAGATCACGGAAGTCAAGGAGCCCGGCGATGAGGATTCCCCCGTGCTGATATACTACAATTGGTGCAAAAAGTGCGGCATCTGCGTCGCCTTTTGCCCCACCGGCTGTTTGGGCCGCAAAGCCGACGGCTCGCCCTATGTCGCCGCGCCGGAAAAATGCATCCATTGCGAGACCTGCGACAGGCTTTGCCCCGATTTCGCCATCACCGGCGCCAAAGACCGCTGAGGATTACGCTCGATGAAGAAAACTGATATCACCAAACCCGCCCCCAAACCCCATACCAAGCCCCGCGCCCCCAAACAGGAAACCAAACTGGAGGAATTGCAGTCAGTCCGAGAACGCAAGACCGTGCTGATGCAAGGCAACGAAGCGGTGGCTTACGGCGCTTTGGATGCCGGCTGCGACTTCTTTGCCGGCTATCCCATCACACCCTCCACGGAAATCGCCGAGATCCTCGCCACGGAACTTCCCAAACGAGGCGGCGTCTTCGTGCAGATGGAAGACGAGATCGCCAGCATCTGCGCCATCACCGGAGCCTCTTTGGCTGGGGCAAAATCCCTGACCGCGACCTCCGGCCCCGGATTTTCCCTGATGCAGGAAGGCATCGGCTTCGCCAAGATCACCGAAACACCCTGCGTGGTCGTGAACGTCCAGCGCGTGGGCCCCTCCACCGGCATGCCCACCAGCTGCGCGCAAGGCGACATCCAGCAATCCCGCTGGGGCAGCCATGGCGACAGCCCGGCGATCGTGCTCTATCCGGACAGCGTGAAGGAATGCTACGAGCTCACCATCCGGGCGATCAACCTTTCCGAGAAATACCGCACCTGCGTGATCCTGCTGCTGGACGAGGTTTTGGGCCACATGCGCGAAGCGGTGCGCCTGCCCGATATGGCCAACGTGCGAGTGATCTCGCGCATCAAACCCACCGTCCCGCCCCATTGGTACAAGCACTACGACGAAAACCAGAAATACCTTTCGCCCCTGGCCAGCTATGGCGAAGGCTACCGTTTCCACGTGACGGGACTCACCCACGACCAGCTGGGCTTCCCCACCAACAAAGCCACCGAAGCGGCCGACATGATGGAACGCCTGCGCAAAAAGATCACCTACAACATCCGCGACCTCGTCCAGATCGAGAGCTACAAGATGGAAGACGCCAAGATCGCCATCTTCGCCGCGGGTATCGTTGCCCGGGCTGCCAAATCGGCGGTGGTGATGGCCCGCAAGGAAGGAATTCCGGTCGGGCTGCTGCGGCCGCTCACCATCTGGCCTTTTCCGGATGACGCGGTGCGCAAGATGCTGCGCGACGTGGACGTCGTGGTGGTACCGGAACTAAACCAGGGCCAGCTCTCGCGCGAGATCCAGCGCCTGGTGAAAGACCGCAGCGACAGCAAACTGATCAAGATCCAGCGCGTGAACGGTAAACTGATCTCGCCCACGGACATCCTGCGCAAAATGAAGGAGGGCATCTAACCATGGCCACCATCCCCCAACGCATCATCCACGAATACCTGCGCCACGACAAGAAATTCCCCCACGTCTGGTGTGCTGGCTGCTCCAACGGCATCGTCCTCGGCTCGATCATCCGCGCCCTTGCTGGCATGGACATCGACCGCGACGACATCGTCATGGTCTCCGGCATCGGCTGCTCTTCGCGCATGCCGGTCTATGTGGATTTCAACACCCTGCACACCTTGCACGGCCGCTCGATAGCCTATGCCACGGGCGTCAAACTGCACAAACCCCACCTGAAAGTCATCGTCATCACCGGAGACGGCGATTGCACGGCCATCGGCGGCAACCACCTGATCCACGCCGCGCGCCGTAATATAGACCTCACCGTGATCCTGATCAATAACAACATCTACGGCATGACGGGCGGACAATGCTCCCCCACCACCCCGCACGAAGCCATCGCCACCACCGCGCCCTATGGCAACATCGAGCCGGACTTCAACGTCTGCGAACTCGCCATGGGTGCCGGAGCGTCTTATGTGGCGCGCACCACGGCGTTCCACACACAGGAGACGCAAAACATGGTCAAGGAGGCGATCGAGCATCCCGGCTTCTCACTTATTGAAGTGGTCAGCGCCTGTCCGGTCATCTTTGGCCGCCTGAACAAGAAAGGCGGCGCTCCGCAAATGATGAAGGACATGCGCGACAACTCCGTTCCTCTGGCCGCAGTGGACAAACTTCCTCCCGAAAAGCTGGAAGGCAAGATCATCCGCGGCGTTCTGCGCAAGGAACTGCGCCCCGAATTCTGCGCCCAATACGCCGATCTGGTCAAGCGAGTCCAGGCCAAAGGAGGCGAAGCATGAACAACTACGAAATACGCCTTTCCGGAAGCGGTGGCCAGGGCCTCATCCTGGCTGGGATCATTCTGGCCAGAGCCGCGGTTTTGGATAAACGGCGCGTTACCCAGACCCAGAGCTACGGACCTGAATCCCGCGGCGGATCTTCACGCGCGGATGTCATCATCAGCGACACGGAGATCTATTTCCCCGAAGCCACGAACTTCGATTGCCTGCTGGCGCTCACTCAGGAAGCCTGCGACAAATATCTCTTCGACCTGCGCGATACCGGCGTCCTGATCATCGACACCACCTTCGTGAAAAACCTGGCCCTGGCAGCCGAAAACACCTTCGAACTGCCCTTCACGGACATCGCCATCGAAAAACTGGGCAGCCCCATCACCACCAACATCCTCTCGCTGGCCTTTTTGGTGAAGATCACCGGCATCGTCAAGGAAGCCTCGCTCAAGCAATCCATCGCCGAAACGGTCAAGCCCGCCTTTGTGGCGCTCAACCACCAGGCCATGCAGCTGGGCTTCGAACTCGCCGAGAAATACGGAAAGTAGGGGCGGAAGATGATCAAACGCATCTCCCACATCGGCATCGCGGTCCGCGACCTGGACGAAGGCATCGCCTTCTACCAGAAACTGGGCCTGACCCTCGAAGGAACCGAAGAAGTGCCTTCCCAAAAGGTGAAAGTGGCCTTTTTCCCGGTTGGCGACACGCGCATCGAACTGCTGGCACCCACTGCGGATGACAGCCCGATCGCCGGTTTTCTGGAGAAGAAAGGCGAGGGGATCCAGCATATCGCCTTTGCCGTGGACGACCTGCCCGAACAGCTGGAAAAAGCGCAGGAGGAGGGGATCCGGCTCATCGACAAGGAACCGCGTCCCGGAGCCCACAACGCCGAGATCGCCTTCCTGCATCCCAAATCCAGTCTGGGCGTCCTGATCGAATTCTGCAAGGAACATAGCCACTAAGCGCCTGGTT
>CAYSAT010000011.1:0-49801 GCA_964429035.1 uncultured Candidatus Cloacimonadota bacterium
ACATTCTAGAGACAAGGTAATCCATAATTGTAATTATGCAAGCGAAATGGTATAACACAAACACGGGCAGGATCCTGGGCATCGTGGCAGTGTGCATCAATGGCCTGGGAATACTGGCGGGGATCATTGCCGTGGTGTTTTCGGCCGGGATCATGCAAGCTGCGGGTTCTGCGTTGTTCTGAGCCCAGCCGCTGCTGAAACCTGCCTGACCCTTTTACGCACGAGTTTCATGCGCCTGCGCATCGTGAAACTGCAGGACCGTTATCCTGCCGGCAAACTGCCGGTTTTTCTACTATACACTTCTTTCATCCTCTACCTTGGCCTGCATGCCTGGCTGGAAGCGGATTACGGCTTCTGCTGGCTGAAAACCCTCACCGGCATCAATTGCCCCACTTGCGGATTGACCCGCGCGTTTCTAGCTGTATCGCAGGGCAGGATTCTCCAGGGCTTGCTTTACAATCCTTCGATGCTCCTCCTTACGCTCGGAATAGTGGTTCAGCAAAGCGCCGTCCTCTGCTGCAAGCGAAGCCTCGTTTTGAACGCCAAACCCTGGGAACGGAAGCTATTGCTGAGCCTGTTCGCGGTTTTGTTCAGCCTCAACTGGCTGTATGTGATTTTCCGGGTCTGAGCGAAGCCAGTGTGATATCCCGGGATACAATCTCAGGCTTGCAAAGCCGGCTCGAATAGCCTATTTGCCGGGGGGCAATATTTAATCATTGACAGATATTCCGCTATTGGATAATTGAATTGTAATACCCAAAGGAGCACTACCATGCGAAAATGCACGCTTGTCTTGATTATACTCGCTATAAGTACTTTCTTGTTGGCCGACGCCAGATTCGGCGTCAGCACAAACAGGCCAGCCTTCGCGCCTGACCTGATAAAAGTGAAACTGACCGCCGCTGCCGAAAGCAGAAGCAACCTGCCATCGGGCTTGTACGCTGAATCCCCTGATTTCGGGATTAATGAACTGGACCAACTAATGAGCGTCAACGGCGGCCAGAAAGTAATCCGCGCCCATCGCCAGGTTAAAGATACGGACTGGGCGGAAAAAACGGGCTGGGACCGCTGGTTTCTGATCAAACTGGATGGACGGGCCAGCGTGGAACAAGCCATTAGCTCGTTCAAGGCCAACCGCTACATCGAAACAGCCATTCCAGAATATTACGCCTATACGACTGCCGTTCCCAACGATACATATTATGCCTACAATTGGGGGCACAACAACACGGCGCAGCTTCCTGTGTACCAGTCTGGCAGCCATTCCGGACCTGGTGTTGGCACCATCGGTTTTGATTCCGACGCGCAACTGGCCTGGGATCAAGCCCAAGGCTATGGTTCCGCCAGCATTATCATCGCCATTATCGATACCGGAGTGGACACTTCGCATCCGGATCTGCGTTTGGTTACGGGCTATGATTACGGCGACAACGACAGCAACCCCATGGACAACAGCGCTGATCCTGGCCACGGAACCGCCTGTTCCGGAGTCTCTGCAGGCATTGCCAACAACGCCTTGGGCGTTACGGGCATTGCCGGTGGCTGCAGTGTGATGCCGCTCAAGATCGCCTCTTCCGATGGATCTCTTGGCTTCGTCGCCATCGAGAACGCCCTAACCCATTGCGGCGATTACAACGTGGATGTCGCCAGCATGAGTTTCGGCGCTGAGGGTGGTATGGGCGAAGGCGATTCCTCCTCTACAGATGCGGCTTTGGAATACGCTTACAGCCACGGCGTGGTACTACTTGCCGCCACTGCCAATAGCAACGCCTCGACCATAGCGTATCCCTCCAACCACAATAAAGTGATCAGTGTGGGCGCTTCCAGCCCGACTGGCCAGCGTAAAAGCACTACCTCTTCAGACGGCGAAACCTGGTGGGGGTCAAACTACGGCATCGCCACCCAGGACCACCGTGACGCTGTGGACATCATGGCGCCCACGATCCTGCCTGCCACAGATTTGGTTTCTGGCGGTTACTCAAGCACAAACTACTACATGTGGTTCAACGGCACATCCTGCGCCACACCATATGCCGCAGGCTGCGCGGCGCTGCTCCTTTCCAAGAATCCAGCTCTCACGCAGGCACAGGTACGCACTGCCCTTACCAGCACCGCCATTGACATGACCTATGACGGAGGCGCAGGTTGGGACCGCTACACGGGTTATGGACTGGTCAATGTTAATTCCGCCCTCAATTCTCTGGTTCCGGGATTGCCCATCTGCCAGATCACTGCACCCGCTGCTGGTTCAGTTATTGATCTCAACACCACTGTAACTATAAATGCCACCGCCACGGATTCCGACGGAACCATTACTGGAGTGGCCTTTTACATCGACAATGTTCTACAAAGTACAGACAATTCTTCCCCCTACTCCTGGAATTGGAACACCACTGGTTACAGCGGCGGAGCGCACGAAATAAAGGCCATCGCCACCGACAACGCCAGCAACACCGCCACCAGCACCATCAGCATCACTCTGTTGGCTCCGCCAGATGAAGGATTCGAGTCCGGAAATTTCACGCTCTATCCCTGGACACAGAGCGGAAACCTGCCCTGGGTGGTCCAATCCGCGGATAAGTACAGCGGTACATATGCTGCCAAATCCGGCGCCATTGACCATAGCCAGACTTCAACCATGAGCGTGACCCTGAGCATCACCTCCTCGGGCAACATCTCTTTCTACCAGAAAGTATCCTCGGAAGCCAACTATGACTATTTGCGCTTCTATATCGACGATGTGCAGCAGGGATCCTGGTCTGGAGCGGGAACCTGGACCGCGCAGTCGTATGCTGTGAATGCTGGCACTCGCAACTTCAAGTGGACCTATTCCAAAGATACTTCCGTCATTTCTGGTTCGGATTGCGCCTACGTCGATCACATCATTTTTCCGCCCACCGGCGAACCGCCTGTTCACAATCCGCCCCAAAACCTGAACGCCATTGGCGGCAACAGCGTTGTGTATCTTACCTGGGAAGCCCCCACGTCAGGAACTCCGACAGGTTATGCAATCTATCGTAATGGTGCGTATCTTACAACAGCCACTGGTCTGAGTTACAACGACGGTGCCGTGGTAAATGGAACTACGTATTCTTATTACCTGATAGCAGTGTATTCCACAGGCGAATCTGTGCCCACACCCACAGTCCAGGCCACGCCGTTGGCGCCTTACTCAACCATCACCTGGAATCCCCTGTCTTTTTCCCAGGATTTATTGCCTGATACCTCTGCGTCCCAATATCTCACCATTGGTAACACGGGCAACGCGGTATTGAACTACACTCTCGCGAAACCTGCGGCTAGCCAAACTGTCTTGAATGAAACCTTTAACACAAGCTCCATACCATCAGGTTGGACCCAGGAAAATGTAACCGGAACGGCTAATTGGACTTACAGGGCGGGAAGCCCCGCGGGAACACCATCCAACGCGTATGATGGATCATATAACGCAAGCTTGTATAGAGGTAATAATCCAAGTTACACAACCAGATTGGTAAGTCCCGTCATGAATTTGTCGGCTTTCTCAGCCGCAACTCTGACGTTTTATCATACGCAGGCAGCCTATAGCAACAGACACGATCAGCTAAATGTCTATTACCGCACAACCAGTGGCGGCGCATTAAACCCCCTGGCAACATACACCACCACCATTGCCAATTGGACGCTCGAAACGCTAACCCTGCCTAATCTGAGCAGTAGTTACTATATTGTCTTTGAGGGTGTTACAAACAGAGGAGGCGGAATATGTGTCGATCTGATCCAGGTCCAGGCACAGGGAGTTTCGAATGTCGGCTGGTACAGCATCAATTCCGGTAACTCTTCTAGCGGCAGCGTTAATGGCGGCGGCTTGGATCAGGACAACGTTACCATTGGCTTCAACTCTGCCGGTTTGAGCGTGGGAACCTACACTTCCACGATGTATCTAACCAGCAATAGCAGCACCAACCCGAGCCTAGAGATACCCGTAACCCTCAACGTCACTGACCAGCTTCACGCCCGGATCAAGGCCTTCCTTCAAGGACCATATGTGACCGGCGGCTCCATGAACCACGCCCTCACATCCGTGCTGCCCCTGGTCTCGCCTTACAACGCGAATCACAGCGTGGCCGTGCTTCCGAACGTCTCGCCGCGCTATATCGTGGATTGGGTTTATGTGCAGTTGCGGGCAACTTCCACCGGAGCGAACGCGCAGTCCCAAAGCGCGTTCCTGCTGAACGACGGCACCATCGCCGGCCTGGATGGCAGCACCACCCTCGCCTTCACCTACACCGGCCAAACCAGCTATTACGTGATCGTTCAGCACAGAAACCACCTGGGCATCATGTCTGCCGCGGCGCATGATTTCGCCGTGGTGCCGGCAAGCGCTCCGCTGATCGACCTTTCAGCGCCGGATTCCGTTTGGGGCGGCAACTCGACTGGAGTCACGCTCATCGAGCCAGGAATCCTGGCCATGTATTCCGGAGACGCCGACCACGACGAATCGGTGAGCCCCAGCGACCTCAACCTGTATTGGCGTATCCAGACCGGATTGAGCGGTTACCGCAGCGCTGATTTCAACCTCGATAGCGCGGTGGCTCCCACGGACCTGAACCTTTGCTGGCGGCTGAACACCGGCCTGCAATCGCAGATCCCTACAGGTGCCAAGGGTTCAGATTCTGGTTCATCCCGACCATTTGATACGCGGCAGTAAAATATTACAAGACCTGTACGGCTGCGTTCGCGTACGCTGCTGTAAACAATTGGAAAACATGCGATTGAGAAAGCGGGATATAAAAAATCCCGCTTCTCTTTTTCTCAGCGCTGGCGGGTTGCAGTCAATCACTTGTCAATCACTAGTCAATCACTAGTCAACAATTGAGAAGTGATTGACTAGTGATTGACAAGTGATTGACTGCTAGAGGTGGGAATCTGGGCAGAAAGGACGGGAAACTCCAGGATTTTGCAAGATATGCTGAATTACTGATTTCTTTGGCTCAAATTCAATTTGAGTGGGTAGCCCCGGAGGGAGCGTCAGATCATAGCGGTGGGTGCGAGCCTCCGATGATCTCACCCGCCACAACAAATCTGGCTCTCTTCCAAACCGAGTGGGGAAGCCCGGAGGGCGTAGGATGGTAGGCGGGTGATTTATCGCCCGTGCCAAACGAGAGGCCATTATAGCAGTCAACCTGTTTAAACCGGTGCAGGACTTCACAGGTAAGGACCTGGAGAAAGTGTCAGTTGCGGGATGAATATACCCTGAAGTCCTGCACTAATGGAAATGAGTTGATGACAAAATGGTGTGGAGCTTGGTTCATGCTACACGGGCGATAAATCACCCGCCTACCGTCCTGCACCCGCTGAAGCGGGTTTACCAACGGGCTAGGTTCACTAGATACCCACTTTGTTTGCAAGAGAGCCATAAAACTAGATCCATAACTGCTAACTGAATGCGCGCCATAACAAAGAGCGGGACCCACACCGGATCCCGCTTCAGTCAAGGGTTTAAGAGATTTTGGAACTAAGCCATGATGGCTGCCACGTCGGCATCGGCTTCGGTGGTTTTTTGCAAGCCGAAGGTATCGATGATGACCTTGGCGACGTTGGGTGACAGGAAACCGGGCAGGGTCGGCCCGATGCGGACGTTCTTGAAGCCCAGGGAAAGCAAGGCAAGAAGGACGGCCACGGCTTTCTGCTCATACCAGGCGATGGCGAAATCCAGGGGCAGCTTGTTCACGTCGTCCAGGCCGAAGGCTTCCTGCAGTTTGAGCGCGATTACGGCCAGGGAGTAGGAATCGTTGCACTGGCCGGCATCCAAAACGCGCGGAATGCCGCCGATGTCACCCAGGTTTTCCTTGATGTAGCGATACTTGGCACAGCCAGCAGTGAGGATCACGGCGGCTTTCGGAAGCTTTTCCGCGACTTCGGTGAAATACTTGCGGCTGGGCATGCGTCCGTCGCAACCCGCCATCACCACGAATTTCTTGATGGCGCCGGCTTTGACGGCTTCCACAATCTTATCGGCCAGGGACAGAACCGTGCGGTAGTTGAATCCGCCGGTGATGGTGCCGGTTTCCAGTTCCTTGGGCGGCTGGCAGGTTTTGGCTTTGGCGATCAGGGCGCTGAAGTCCTTTTGCTTGCCGGGTTGGCGTTCCGGAATGTGCACCGCTCCGGGATATCCGGTCATGCCGGTGGTGAAGAAGCGGTCCAGATAGGTCTGTTCCTTGCGCAGGGGCACGATGCAGTTGGTGGTCATCAGGATGGGGCCGTTGAAGTTTTGGAAGTCTTCCAGCTGGTGCCACCAGGAGCTGCCGTAGTTGCCGTGGAAGTGTTTGTACTTCTTGAAGGCGGGGTAATAATTCGCGGGCAGCATCTCGCTGTGGGTGTAGATGTCGATGCCCTGTCCTTCGGTCTGCTGCAACAGTTCCTCAAAATCCTTGAGGTCATGGCCGCTGACCAGGATGCCGGGATTCTTGCCCACTCCGAGGTTGACGACCGTGGGTTCAGGAACGCCGTAGGTTTCGGTGTTGGCCTTATCCAAAAGCGCCATCACTTTAACGGCATGCTCGCCGGTCTTGACTACCAGGGCGGTCAGTTGTTCGGCGGTGAGGCTGTCGTCGATGGTGGCGGCCAGGCCTTCCATTACGAACTTGTTGACATCGTCGTCGGTGTAGCCGAGCATCCAGGCGTGTTCGCCATAGGCGGAAATGCCCTTCAGGCCGTAGATGATGGTCTCGCGCAGGGACCGCACGTCTTCGTTCTCGGTGGCCAAAACGCCGACCTTTTTGCCGAATTCTTCGTAGTCTTCGGGCAGCACAGTGAAGGTCACGGGATCCGGACAGGCCTTGCATTCGTCGCCGATCAGGGCGCAGAGTTCGGCCTTGCGTTTATCGCGCAGAGCCATTACGTTGGTGATGGTGGTTTTGATCTGCTCTTCGTCCCAGTTGGCGTTGGTGATCGTGCGGAAAAGCCCGCCCATCACAACCAGCGCGTCTTCGGAATGATAGACGCCCTTGCCCAGCAATTTGGCGGAAACGTAGGCCAGGCCTTTCATCGCGTGGATGGAAAGATCCAGCAGGTGGCAGAGTTCGGGGGATTTGCCGCAGACTCCGCGCATGGTGCAACCGAGGTTGCGGGATGTTTCTTGGCATTGGTAACAGAACATGCTCATGGTTCTTCTCCTCTATGTGATTATGGTTTGGGTAATTTCATTACCAGCAGCCGCAGCGGTTTGTCGCTTTCGTTATAGACCGCGTGCGGAATGTCTTTGGGGCTGTCGATGACGGTGTCGGGGGCAAAGGATTGCTTTTCGTCGCCGACGGATATGGTCGCGGTGCCTTCCAGCACGTAGAAAGCTACGTTGACGGGTGTGATGTGGGGAGCGATCACAGCGCCCGGTTCCAGCGTCATATACACGATTTCGGCTTCCGGAGCGTCGTAGACCTTCACGCCCAGTTTACCCGGCGCGTCGAGAACCGGCGGAATGTCTTTCCAGGTGCGGCTTTGCAGGAGCCCGGTGGTTTTCAGGATTCCGCCTTCCACTGAAATGACGTGGGTTTGCAGCGGAATCCGCTTCCCTGCTTTTTCCATCGCCTTCTGGATGATGACCTCGGTACCGCCGCAACAGGGCACTTCCATGCGGACGATCGTGACGCTGCGGATGGGATGCAGGGCGAAGATTTGGGAGAGTTTATCGATGTAGCGCTCGATGTCCGAATCCAGCTTGGGGCAAAAAGTGATCACGATGCGGCCCTTGAGAAAGCGGCGCTGGAAGTCGCCAAAGGCGTAGGGGACGCAGTCGGCGGAAATGAGCAGGTCGGCGTTTTCAAAGTAATCCGCGGCGGGATTCAGTAAGTGCAGTTGGACGGGCCACTGGCGGAGTTCGGAATCAGTTTTGGCAGGCTGGGCGTGGGTTGGGGGAGCCGGCGCGACTTTCACGGCAGGCGCTTCTGCGGGCTTCTCGATTGTGCGCGCGTGGGTCCCCGAGCAGCCGCAAGCCATGGTGTCTTCGCGGGCCAGCTCTTCGATGTCGAAGCCTTTCGTTTTCAGGATTTCCAGGGCTTGGGTGAGATAGGTGGTTTCGCCGTGGTCTTTCAGGTGCTTGAGATGCGCTTTGATGGTGTTTTCGCCCTGGGGTATGATGTTGGCCAGCACCAGTTCTTCGCTGTAAGGTTCGGCTTCGCGCTCTTCGATCGAGATGGCGTCCATCGGGCAGGTCCCGATGCAAGCCCCCAAGCCGTCGCAAAATAGATCGCTGACCAGCCTGGCTTTGCCGTCGATAAGCTGGATGGCGCCCTCAGGGCAACCGGTGATGCAGTTACCGCAGCCGGTGCATTTGAGGGGGTCGATTGTAATGATCTGACGTTTCAACTTCGCTCCTTCTTCAATTTCTTTTGGTTTATCTAGTAAAAGTATTTCACTTCCCAAGCTCAGCCTGGCCGGGAAGCCAGGATCAGATTCCGGATGGTGCGCCAGAGTTTTTCGCCTTCAGCCACCAGGTTGAAGGATTGTCCGCTCAGATTCCACTGCGAGACCAGCATGCGCATCGAGCCCACGATGATGCGGAACAACTCCTCCGGCTGGCTGGAATCAGATATCTGGCCTTGCTTTTTGGCTTGGCGCAGATATCCCACAACTGCTTTGCGGTGGGTTTGCATGATGCTTTGCATCTGGCTGGCAAAGCCGGGATCGTAGCGGAAAAGTTCCTCGGAAAACATCACCTGAGCCAGGTCTGGATTGGCGGTGAAGAGTTCATAACGGTTGAGTACGAAGCGATGCACACGTTCCAGAGGGTCCAGCCCGGCATCCTTGATCAGTTGTAACACTTCGCAGGAGATCATGCTGAAGTGCTCCAGGATCTTGGTGATCAGGTCGTTTTTATTGGCAAAATGCCGGTAGAGCGCGGCCTCCGTCAGTTTCAGTTCCCGGGCCAGATTCTTGGTCGTCAGGTGTTTATAGCCTTCCCGCGCGATTAGCGAGATCGCCGCCTGAACTATATCCTCTTGCCTCTTGGTGAGTTCCATTGTCTATCCTCAAGGTTAGTGTGCATTTACTAACCAAGATAATCGGGCTGGGATTTTTGGCAAGAAAAATCACTATCCGTTGACACCGAGTTTGGCAAAAGATGACATCAGATTTGGCAAAAATCGATTTAGGCCGTCAATCCACTGACAAAGGTTTGGCAAAACGCCATGTTATGTAAACCTATCCCACCCATCATAATGACAAATGTTTGGCAAAACCCATCCTTCACCACGGTTTTGCCAAACTTTTGTCAATGCCCTATGCTATGTCCCCATGCCTCCAGCGTCGGCGGCACGGACCAGGGTATAGTAGGTCACGCTCTTAAATTTGATGATCGCTGCGTCCTGATAGAGCGCGTTATTCTTATGAAACGGCGTTACGCTGATGATGAACACGTCGCAATACGGATAGTATTTCTGAGGGTTAGTATTGGGTATTGACCCTTGCCCTAGCGGCCACAGACGCGCCGTCTGCCGCTCCATCGCCTTATATGCCTCGTAGTTGCTCAGCGTCAGTCCGTAGACCGTTATCTCGCCTTCCAGCCGCTTTCCTTTATATATCATCGATACTGTCCCGTCGATCACGCTCTCAGTCACCTCGCCTTGCACCGAGTCGGCGTTGTAGTCTGTCACGGCGTTAGTCAGAACGTAGTCGGTGCTGTTGTAGCGCAGACAGGGGTCCTTGATTTCGGGCACTAGTATCATGTGATCCTCTCATATCTCATCTTCAATTCCTCCACGTTGATCCTCGCTGCCGGATACTTCCCTTCCAACGCTGTCAGCACGGTCTCGTATGTATATTTAGCGCTCTTGGTGCTCCAGAAGCTATAGAAAGCCGCCAGCCACATGTCCCAATCCCGCTTATCGTCGATCGTGTCTTTGATCACTTGGACGCAGCTCCGATAGTAGTTGTTTGTATTGATAGATATATTATGAATCCTGAACAGGTTAGGAAACGTCACGCTGATCTGCTTGGCCTCGTCAACTCCCGTATCCTCCTCTTCTGCCGTGGATTCCAGTATCTCATAGTCTGGATTGTCCACGCCCCAGGTATAAGACACCCATTGAAGCGCCACATCGTCATAATATCCCCACAACCAGTCCGGATCAGCATCGATGCCGCTACGCCGAACGCCGTAGCGCCGATACTGCTCCAGCACCTCATCTGTCCGACCCAAAGTCAGGGAATCGCTGGGCGCGCCGCTGAAGGTGATGACGTTTAGTTGGTAGTCACTGCGGAATATGTCGATATAGATCTTCAGAGCGCACAGGAGGTGCTTCAATAGCGTCAGGCAGTCCATCAGGCCGTCACGCTCAAAATAATCGGTGCTGAGGTTCTGGTTCCAGTAGCTCGTCCCGCAGCCCTTTATCTGCCCTATCTGGACCCCCAACTGCCCGTATGTATAGATTATTTCTTGCGGACCGTATTGCTCCCAGCGCTTCGCGTAAAAGCTGTTCTTGCTCTCCAAAGTGCTGCTGGCAATTGTGCTTACGCTCGTCCCCGACGCATAATGGATCAGCATCTTGATCAGATATATCGCTTGATAGTATTGCCGCTCAAAATTATACGGTATCTGCAGCACATCATATCCCTGGTTATTATACAGCGAATAGCCAGACGATCCCGTGGGCGTCACGTCGCTCCAATCCCCAAAACTATCGCCGTAGGCTGGCGACGGTATGTCCCTGGCCTTCACATAAGCCAGCTTCTCCAATATGTGTGGACACGCCAGCGTGTATTTGCGGCTCGCGTAGTCATACTTGATCTCTTTTACGTAGAATACCACCTGCTTGCTCGTATCTGAAGCCTGCGCCACCACGATCTTTTCGCCCTGCGTGAAATCGTCTATGGTCGTGGTGATCGTTACTTCCGGCAATTCTGGCGTCCAATCGGCTTTGACAGCATAGGCAATCTCGCTCAGGCCCAGGATTTCAGCGCTGATCTCGTTGTTCGTGGCCACTGTGTTACGATAGACTTTGATCATAGCCCCGCCGCGTCATCTTCACCCGCGCCTTGTCTTGCGCCTTAATGTTGGCCTCGATGTCCCCGCTCACTGCCACGCTCACCGCCAGTTCCTTCTTCACCAGGTTCATGTTCAAAATCTCAACTTTCTCGATCAATCTCCGCAGCAAGCCACCGCTCTCGCCAGCGCTGCCCCCGGATACCATCCCACCGCCCGCAAACGCCAATTGGCCGCTCACTCTGGGGCTCACCCCAAAATTCAGCGCGTCCAAAACCGGCCTGTAGCGCTTGGTCGCCGCTGCGTTGACGATATACTCGCCGTCGCTGATGCGGATCGTGTTCGCGTCTTCCTGGGGACCTCCACGTCCGCGGAACAGGCCGCCCAAAGCGAATTTCTGCTGCCTGATGATGTTGATCTGCGCCGCGCCCAGCGCCCCGATCAACGCCGCCATAATTGGACCCAGGATCGGACCTAGAGTAAACGCTTTGGTCATCCCTTCCGCCGTGTTGATGATTGCCTGGCCGATGCTCATCGCCTTCTGCAGCCGCTTCAGTTTGCGCTCTTCCGCCCCATACTTCTGGTTGATCTTCTGTTTCTCCTCCAGCAGTTTCGCCTCGCTCCACCGTTGCTTGTCCGCCACCTCCTCGATCGCTTCCAGTTCAGAATCCCTCTTCTGCTGGTTCAGGTTCAGTGCGCTGCTCAGCACGCCCTGGATCTGGCTCTGTAAGCCCATGAACGTGCTTTTCAATGTGCTGAGCTTCTCCTTGTCTTTCTCGTCATCTGGATCAAAGCCCACGACGCCATTCCAAAACCAGTTGCCACCTTTGCCCGCGGACTTTGCTGCGGCTGCGTCGATGTCTACCTGTAGTTTCGCCAGGATCACATCCACGCCTGGGATTGCGGCAAAAGCCAGCAGTTCCTCTTTTAGGGCTACCAGCCCGTCCTGCACCACCTTCCAGGCTCCGGCGCCCACCGTGGCGGTGTCGTTCATCTGCCCCTTGATCTTTTCATATCTGGCCAGCACGCCCTCCAAAGGCAGCTGCTCCCACGCGGCTTTCTCCTTGTCCAATTCGGCCACTTTCTTGTCCGTGGCGATCTTGGTCTGTTCGGCCGACAGCTGTTGCGCGGCCACGTCCGTGTCAATCTGCTTTAGTTTCCACTCATAATAACCCGCGTCCAGAAACTGCACCTCTTCATAATATGCCGCTTGCGCCGCTGCGCGCAGATCCGCAGCCTGCTTATCGGCATCCGCCAGGTCCTTGTCTGTCTTGTCCTGGATCTTCTGCTTTTCCGCCGCCTCCACATCTCCCAATTTTTTCAGCAGATTAACCTGCTCTTCACTGTCCTTCTTCGTCTCCGCCAATATCACCGCCCGCTTCTTCGCAAACTCCGCCGTGATCCGCTCGATCTCGCTCTTCCCGTAATTGACCAAAAACTCCCGCACACTCTCCAAATTGTTCTGGACTGCTGCCGCGGGACCGCCGGCCGCGCCGCTCCCGCCACCACCCAAAGGTGCGCCGCCAAAATCAAACATCATGCTCAGGGCTTGCTGGTATTCCGGCATCTCGGTCTCGATACGCACCTTCAACTCATTCAGTTTATCGATATAGTAATTGGCCACAGCAATCTCTGCCTGTTTGTTCTGATACTGCTGGAGGCCCGCACCGCTGTCAGGGACCGGGCCGGTTTGAATCAGTTTCGGCCAGGGCGTTGCCCGGTTGGCATAGATATCCAGGTCCATCCCATTTTGCTTGTAGTAGTCTCTCAGTTTGGCCAGACCACTGGTATAAGTCTGGATCATGCCCTCAAACTGCTCATTCGTCTGCTTGGCCACATAATAGGAGATCAATTGCTGCCGCGCGCTGTTCAGCGCTGTGGCCACGTCATTCCAGGCCGCTGTCTCCAGGTTGATATTGCCCAAAAACTGCCCGTATTTGCCATTGAGTTCGGCCACCACACCCTTCAATTCCCGCTTGCTCTCCGCCGTCATTGTCGAGTGGTTTCGCAGCACCTCCAGCTTGCCGATCAGCGCGTCAAAAGTGCTCACGCTCTTTCCGCTCTCTTCCCGGTTTCGCTCCTGGCTCTCCCGCATTTTATCCTGGCCGTCGCTCGCGATTTGCTGCGCCTCCGCCAGCGTCTTCTGCGCCTCACCCAACTCCGTCGTGTCCTTCTTCGCCTTGCTCGTCGCGACTCCATACGCCGTCACCGCCGCGCCGATTCCCATAATCGCCCAGCCCACTGGCCCGATGCTGGTCAGAAAGCCCTTCACGGCCGCACTGGCAGCAGTGATTGCCACTGTCAGGCCTCCGCTCGCCACACCCGCCGCCACATTGGAAGTCGCGAAAGCATACCAGGCCGCTGTTGCCAGGGGTGTCAGCACGATCGCCGCTTTCGTAACACCGTTCAGGCCACTGAACCAATCCACCAACGGACCCAGCACCTTGCCCAAACCCGCAATCACTGGCAGCAGCAAGCCCCCGATGCTCTCGCCCAGATTGTCAAAACTTATCTTCAACGCCGCCAACTTGCCCCCGCCCGTTTCTGCGAACGCCGCCGCCTGCCCGCCAAATTCCTTGTTCAGCTCCGCCAGGATCATCCGCTGCGCCTCTACCGCCTGGCCGGTCTCATAAAGGCTCTTTATCACCTCCTGCTGCTCGTCGCTGAAGCTTACCCCGCTCCTGCGCAGCGCTGCCAGCCCCTCCACCGGATCCTGCAACGCCTTGCCCACCTGCATCGCTGCGCCTTGCAAGTCTGTGCCCAAAGCCCGGCTCATGTTCATGATCTGCAGCTGCGCTTCCTCAAATACCGCACCGCTCACCTGCGTGAACGTCAGCAGCGGTGTAGTCACCTGGTTCATGATCTCATCCGCGTCGATCGCCAGGCTGCCTTCCCAGCCCTCCGCCATCGCCTTCAGCTGCTCCGCCGTGTAGCCCGCCGCGTTACCAGTGCTCCGCACCGCCGCACCTACCCGCGCCATTCCCTGCTCAGCCTCCACCTGCTGCCGGATCATCCCGCCAAATAACCGCGTAACGTCATTATAGACGTTCATCATCCCGCTGTAGGTTAAGGACAACTGACCCAGCCCCTCCCTGTTACGGGCTAACCAGGAGCCAGATTTCTCTCCAGCCTGCTTGATGCTGTCCCCCAGCTTAACTACAGCGTTCTCGGCATTCAATACCGCTGTTACCATTGGCTTGGCATCTGCCCTCAAAGTCATCGACTTGCCTGCCTGGGCGATAAGGCCGCCTAGGGCGTGCCCTAATTGGTCCAAACTTTGTTTACCGCCAGATCCCATCGCCTTCACTGTCGTTTGATACATGTTAAAAGCCGTTGTCAATGACTTTTGAAAATTCGCCAGGTCAATCGTCAAGCTGATGTTTGTGTTATCCATAATTCTGCTTACCTTATTGCTTTGAGGTATTTATGTTTTGCTTAGTCGCTCTGTTCATCTGCTACTTGCTGGCCCAGGACCTGCTCCCGGATTGCCTGCGCCTGAAAAAGCGCCATTAATCTTTAAGCCTGCTCTGATTGGGCTTCCGCTTTCCATCGCGCTGCTTCCTGTATATAGAAAAGCGCCTCTGCCACCTCCACCCCACTGCAATATAGGTTGTTGGCCAGCAGAAGCGCCTTGATCCGCCAAAACGGATTGACTAAGTCTTCTTCCTGGCTGTTGCCGCCTCTTTCACGGCCGTCGTCGCTGTCAAGCCGGGCAACCCCTTCAAGGCGCCGGCTATGTCGCCGAAAAAACTCGTGATCAACTCACTCGCTTCAATCACTGATAACGCTCCGCAACTGTCAGGATCGCTGTGCGTGATCACGGCCAAAAATTCTTGTAATTTCCGTTCCTGCAGCAGCGCGTTCAGCAGCGTCTCGGCCTCGAAACTGGCCTCTTTGCCTGTCAGCAGGCCAGCCAGGCCGAGCTCATTCAGCAGCGTCCAGGCTTCGCTGAGAGTGTCGAGTGTGGTGAAGACCTGCATCATCTGGCGACCGCGGCCAAAAACTTGCCCGCAGACGTGAACGTGGCAGACCATTCCCCGGCTGGCAGGGTTCGGTCTCCGATCTTCACTGGGGCATTGGATTGACCCCCGATGCTGATGGTGCCCAATTCATATTGCATTGTTTCCACCCACTCGTATCCGCTCCCGCCGAGGCCCTTGCCCCATATCCAGTCACCGTTCGGATCGATCATGGCTACATACGCATCAAGCCCGCCTATGCTGTTTATCCTGGAGGGACCCAGCGTGATAGAGTAGGAGCCGTATTTAGAAAAAGCGCCGGCTACATAGCCATTGCCGTATTCATCCGTCACTACGTGCGTGATGTAGTCGCTTGCCCAAAACGGTATCGTCTTCACCCACAACCATTCGCCATCGGAGCAATTGACCAGCCCCACCCAGCCGTCAGGCACATTGCCCCGGCTATTGAAATTCTTCACCGTGTAGCCGCCGATATTAGCGTTGCCGCCACTAAACTGTCCCACCACATACATTCGGCCATATTTGTCCAGCTCCACATTGGCGCACCAGTCCATCAACTTGCCGCCCAGATTATTCCACCAGATCATCTTGCCGTCGGGGTCAATCTTTGCGATGAAGCCGTCCACGGCCCCATGGCCAGGTGTCGCCACGTCGTCCCAAACCATCGCATGCTGATAGCTGCCCGCCAGATAGATGTTGCCCGTTTCGTCAATCTCAATATCCGGCAGATTTACACTGTATGTGCTGGTTATGGGCTTCACCCAGAGCCAGTTACCCGTCTTCGCGTCCAACTTGGCGACGTAGCCCTGAAACATCCTGGATGTGTATGTGTAATTCAAAGGCCCAAACTGCGTCCCGGAGGCCGGGCCATATCCCGCGATATATACGTGCCCAAAGCCATCGCATTCAATGTCTTGCACGCTTACCGCATAGTATTTTTGGGTGGTGATCTTCTCCACCCACTGAAATTTGCCCGCGCTATCGTATTTCGACACGTAGCCGTCTATTCCCACAGGGGTTAACTTCACGTCGCCGATGGTCAGGGGCATCGAGTATTTCCCGTGTTCATACACATTGCCTTCGCTATCCGTGGTCGTCACCGCATAGCGGTAGGGATCGGGGCCTGTCTGGGCCAGCGCGATAACCGCGGCTAGCATCAGCGTGATCAGTATGGCTAGTCTCTTCATGGTTTCTCCGTTTGTCCTTCTGTTTTTTGTTGCGTCATTTGCTTCACCTTAATTCCCCTAGGGAACCATGGGGTCCAACACGTTAAATGTGCCTTGCGCAGCCACCCAGTGCAAGCCACTATCATCGTCCTCGATGTAGATCGAATAGCGGCCCGTTGCATAAGAGCTGGTCACGATTGTGAACTCCACGGCAGCCTCGTTTCCTCTGATGGCCATTGTATATTCGAAATTCTGCGCCTGCACCGACACCTGCATGCGCGCCGTTTTGTTAGTCAAGTCCAGGGGACGCTCCAGCGCGTCATATAGCCGTAGCCGCACCTCGCTAGTGTCGCTATTCACGACCTCGATGTCGCGCCAGATCACCTCTGCTCCTTGCTGCTGTTCGAAAAGCAGTCCATACTGTGCTTCGATAACGGTCGTTTGCGGCACAATCTCAAATCCGGCCGGTCAGCCCGTCGATCTTCTTCACGATCGCCGCGATGTCCTTGGTATAGCTTGGCGCGGTCGCGTAGCGCCCGCCCCGCGGCCTCGTAAAATCATGCGCGATTAGCATCTCCGGAGTCACTGTGTCGCCTTCTGCGCGCCAGCAGTATTCCCGCGCCAGCACCCGTAAATAAGCGCTCATCCCATCTTCCCACGTGCTGAAATACCAGTTCCCGCCTGTGTCCACGTTGCCCACATTCCAGATGTTTTTGGTCTTGCGGCTCCGGCTCGCCTGGGGATTGCACCCAAAATGGCACTCCAGGATCCCCTGCGCCAGCGCCAGCCGCGGATCGACCTTATACTGCGCGCATTTGGCGGCCAACAGCACCGAGATCTCATCGATCTCCCACGGGATCACGGCTGTTTTACCAAACACTTTGATGCACATCTTCTCGATCACTGTCTTGATCTGCTCTGCGTTCATCCTTCTTTCCTTTGCGCTTTTACCGGACTCAGCCGCCCCTGGTTGATCAGTTTCAACTCAAACCGGTCAAAATATTCCTGGAGGATCATGCGGATCTTGTCTTCCGTCAGCAGCGCGCTCCGGCAGATGGCGCAGGCGTTTTCATTGGCGATCAGCCGGTGCTCCAGTTCCAACATCTTCACCTTCTGCTCGTCGCTCGCTTTCGCCTTACGGCTCACCCGCCACATGATCCACCCGTTCAGCAGAGCTAAACCGGCACTGATCGCCAGCAACACCAGGCGCTCGTTGATTATCATGTCAGCGCGGTGATGTCCTTGGTGAATTCCTGATCGGCGGTCACAGCCAGCGTCGCGCCGGCTGGGAAGGTCTTCCCGCTCTTCGTCACGGTGTAGGTCCAGGTCAGTGGCGCGCCGGCGATGAATAGATATTCACCCGTGGCGTCCGTCAAGTCCGTCAGTGTGGTGCCACCGCTCACGATCTGCACGCTGGCGCCATCTAGAGGAGTTATTGCATCAATATCGTAGATGATTCCCCTGATCAATGCCGATCCCGTGGTTGCCCCCAGGATGATGCCGGGATTCGTCCCATTGAGGCCGTTTTCGTGCGTCCCCTTGATCTTGATGATGATGCTGTTGCCGCTTTCCAATATCTTAGTCACGCTTAGCCGGATCTGGAACGCTGCGGCCAAAAAACTCTGATTGCTGGAGTCCATCAGGAGCACGTCGCAAACTACTTTGTGGTATGTCGAGCGCAGATATGCCCACAGCCAGCCTTCAACCGCCAGGGTCCCCGTTTCCAAATCTATCTTCTCGCTTTCGCAGAGCGCTGTGCCGTCCCCCAAGGTTTTCAATATCCCCTCGGCGGCCAGCTTCATCTGGTCGTCTGGCAACTCCAGCCTGTCCCATCCGCTCAGGATGTTGCTTGTCAGGGGAAATGTCGTAAAGATGGTCCCCGCTGGTCTCAAATAGATGTCATAATACATCTTCATCGCTTATTCTCCGTCCGTTTCCTGGCCAAATTCAGGGCGCCGCATCCGACGCCCTGCCTGCTCGGTACTCACCGATCTCATCTCGCGGTTATCCGCTTATCAGGTTACTGTGATCATTTGGAACGGCACGCTGGCGGCTGTTAGCCCAGCCCCATACTTGCGCTCGCCCTTCAGGGTTATCGCCGGCTCTCCGCCGCCTTCAAGGGTCAGGCCGGGATACAAGCGCACCCCAAAAGCCGCGTAGGCCGTTGTGTACTGGTCCGGGTCCACCAGCAGCAGATCCACCTTCACGTTCAGCAGGGCGGTGCGGATAGTGCCATAGTTCGCAGCCGTAAAGCCCACGATCTTCACTTCCCCCAGCACTTTCTCGCCAGTTGCGTATTCGCTGCCGTCGCCCAGGGGCTCCACACCGTCCACATCCGGGCTCAGCTTCGCTGCCTCGGCTGCCAGGCCGGGCAGCGCGGTCCAGCCGCTGAAGGTGTATTCAGGATAGGTGCCGCCCTTGGTCAGGGCGGTTACGATCGTGCCTGCCGTCCGGTAATAGACCTTGTAAAAGAACTTCTTTGCCATTACTTGGCTCCTTTATTGTTAAGTGAACTGCGCTCAAAAGCCACCTGCACGGCGGCCTCCAGCGTCCCATATTTCTTCACGAGCACCTTCTGCTGCGCCACGCTCAGAGAGTTCTTGGCGATCTCCACCGCCACCGCTTTCTTCTCAGCGCCCGTGCCGCCTTTGCCCAAATCGATGTTCACGATGATGTTGATCAAAGCGTCGATCGCGTCGCTCGCCTGCTGCTCGTTGATCGTCAGGCCCAGTTTGCGGCTCAGCTTGATCAATAGCGGCACGCCAAACAGCGCCAGCGCCAGGCTCACCAGTTGCGTCAGCGGCTCCCGGCTGCTTTCCCAAAAACTGCCCGCCGTCAGCCAGGCCGGAGCAAGCAGTCCACACATTACTAGTCTTATCATGTTCCCTTCTTTCATATCTCCAGCCATGCCGCCGATACGTCGGTTTTGGCCGGAACGCCGGTTACGAATAAATGCTCCACGTTACGCACCGGAAATGTGACTGAAATATCAAACGGCAGTTCGAACCCGCTAGAGGTTGCTGTGTTATACGCCGAGTTGATTCTTACGCCCGGGACACAGGATCGAATAATAACCCAGACCGCATTTTGGGGCACGTCTAGGCTTATAATGTCGTTCTGATCAGCGTTATCAGGGTTTATCTCTACCGGGGAGAACCCGCTCGCCGCCTGGATGTGACGGCCATTGCCGTCCACCGGCAGCGAGCCGATGGTGTCTTTGTTACCCATGCTCATTCACCCGGGGTAACGCGATCGATAGGCAGGGCATCACTTCTCATTAGTAGACGCCCCAGAGGAAGTATATCGTAGCTGCCGTCGCCGTGGCGATTCGGCGGACATAAATGTTGGCCACGTCAGCGATGCCGATCCTTACAGGCACGTTCGCCGGCAGCACGCACACCGATGCCATGGTATTGATCTCGTTGATGGCACACGTAGCGGTTGCCCAAACTGTTACCTCGGAACAGCCGGCTGGAACGGCGACAGTCTGGTAAGCAGTGTTTACTATGTAGAGGCTGTCCGCTTGGAAAGCACGTGCCATAGGCATGGGATAGCCGTTGAGGTCCATCTTGAGCGTCTGTGCGCCCAGCACTCCCGCCACCAGCAGTAGCAAGGCTATGATCACTCTGTTGATCAATCTCATTCTACCTCCCTTACACGTCGCGGCGATAGCCGGTTACCAGGGTATCGTATTGGACAGCACCGCCGAACACGCTGTAGATGTTCACGATGTCGCCCGGCAGTTTGGCATCCGGGCTGCTCTTGGCCTCGAACTCCTTCTGCCTCCCGAATCCCGTGTTCAGGCTGCTATAAAACAGCGCCACAGGCAGGGTGCCGGCAGTTCTGTTCCAGGCATTGGTTACCTTGGGCATGTTCTGCGCCAGCAGCACGTCAAAGCCCATCACCCGCCCGATCACGCCGTCTTTCATAGCGGTGGTGTCAGCGATGCGGTCACGGCTGATGAAGTCGCTGATGTCATACATGTTAGCCTCGAAATCCGGGCTCACGGCGCAATAGCGCCCCGCCAGGGGAGCGCCTGCGGCGTTCAGGGTGGTCCTGGCTGCCAGCACGTCCGCCCGGGTCAGTTTGTGGCCGCTGGTGTCGGCGATCGTCTTCTTGTTGCCGGCCGCCATGCCGTCGATCATCACCTGCAGCAGATAAGTGTCGTAGTCATCCAGCAAGGCCAGCATGGCGTCCGTGGTCAGGCTGCTCAGCATGTCCACGCTCGCCTGCGCCGCGTCGATGTCGCTCAGTTGAAACACCACGCCGCGCTTCTTGGAAAAAGCGATGTTGATCGCGCTTTGTCCCGGGTTGTCGGGGGTGGTCACGGGCAGGTCCTGCACACTCAGTGCGCCCAGTTTCGGCCCGTTGTAGGCACTGGCCTTGCGCCCGATGGTAAAGGGCGTGTAGTCCGTGATACTGTTTACGATGCGCTGCTTCTGCGTCAGTTCCGCCAGCAGCTGGTTGAGGGTCTTGTCCGCCCAAAGTTCAGGCATGAATCCCATTCTTATCCTCCCAGGTATGCGCTGCGCAGAGCTTCAAACTGCTCTGGAGCTTCGTTCTTCATTTTCTGCAGCTGCGCGGGATCCTGCAATAGGTCCGCATACTTCAGCCCTTCGCCAGCCTTGCCCGGCGCTACATCCACTTTCTTTTCCAAGTCAGGGATCACGTTGGCGGCGATGAACTTCTCCAGCGTCTCCTTGCCCTGCTTGCCCACGATCAAAGCCACTTCCTTCTGTGCCGGAAGCAGCTTCTTCGCCGCGATTGCTTCCTCCACCAGCCGCTCTGTCGCTGCACACTCGATTTGTGCCTCGGTCTCGGCCAGTTTGGCCTCCAGAGCTTCGATCTTGCCGGCCAGGCTTGCGTTCTCGGCTTTCAGTGCTGTTACTTGTTCTTGATCAGTCACTTCTGTCTCCATTTCCTTCCCCTCTTGGGGTTTATCGGTTTCGCGCCTGGCTACCAATGGCTCCAGATCGCTCCTGAAATACGGTGTGTTCGTGATCGCCACGCTATGCAATGCGCAGCCGATGTATTCGTTGGTGTGCGGGTCATGGTCGTCAAACACCAGCACCGGGCTGATGTAGCGGTATTCCTTCGCCTCCAGCATGCGGCGCCCTTCGGCGGTCCATTCCACTTCAGTCGCCCAGACTCCGTTCTCACGCACCTCCAGCTTGCCGATCCAGCCTACTGCCGGGGCCGGCGCGCCGTTCTCTGCGCAATTCAAACTCTGATGCTCCCAGTCGATCACCAGCCGGATACCAAACTCCTCAAAATTCCGCACGATCTCAGCACATTCTGCCTCGCTGATTACAAACCCGCGGTCCTTCCACTCGCCGATCGGCACCACGTGGATCTCGCCTGGCACGGAGTTCACTTCCCAACTAAGTCCGATAATTTTCATCTCGGCTCCTTATCTAATCTCCGCTCCATTATATCCATGCTCCCCCGCCCCCAACTATTTATATCGTAACTTACGATATAAATTCTTGTTTTTGCCATTCCCGGCTACCCTGGCCGCATCTCTTAACCAAGGATTTTGCATGACGCGCGACATTATGAATTTCTTCCTCGAAAAACTTGCCGACCCAGACTTGGGCCTCACCCAGGTCGAGGCCTACGAAGGCCAGTTTGAGGACCCAGCCGATTCCCTCATCCTCCCGCCCGCGGTCTTCGTGGCCCTCGACCGGGGCTCCAACAGCCTGCAGGTGACCACTAATCTGGATTACTCGGTATCCCTCTATCTCTGCACTACCCACATCCACCTGGCTGATCCCGGCTCTATGCTCGACCTCATCGATGCTTTGGTCGACGCGCTCCACTCCCTGCCGGTTCGCATCAATGAGCGCTATGCCGGACGCTGCTTCTACACTGGCTTCGAATGGCTGGGCATCTTCCCCGGCTTCTCCTGCTATAAACTCGCCTTCACCATTAAAGGATGACCCCATGTATTCCTCTCTACCCGCTATCAGATTAGCCCTCGGCGCCTTCGCCGACCTCATCTTCACCCGCCTCTCCGACGACGATCTGGAGGCCTTTATCACCGCCGCTGACAACCTCATCGACGCCTATCTCGTGGCCGTCACCGGCACCCTGCCCCTAACCCCCGTGCCGCCTCTCATCGCCAATCTCTCCACAGCCATCGCCGTCCGCAACCTCTGGGCTGCCAAGGTCGCCAAAGACCTCCCCGCCCACGTCAAGGACGATTACGACCGCTCCCTCCGCACGCTCGAAATGATCGCCAAGGGCTCTCTGCCCATTGCCGCCCCAGATCCCGAATCCGAAGACTACAACGATCTCCTCTCCTCCGCCACCGACCGCGTTTTTGGAGACCACCTGTGAACCTTAAACCCCTGCTGGAAGGCATTGGCGTCCTGGTCACCCGCGATATCAAAGCCCGTATCCGCGGCGGACTCGTGCGACCGCCCACCAACAAAAGCGGCACTACCCTCGTCAAATCCGCCAAACTGATCAATTCCCTACACTACCAGGTCGTGGGCGACAAAGTCCTGGTCGGCACCAACCTCGCCTATGCCCGCATCCAGCACGAAGGCGGCACCATTGTCCCCCGCCAGGCCAAGTTCCTGGCCATCCCCCTCTGTCCGGAAGCCTCCGTCCGCCGCCCCCGCGAGTTCGCCGATACCTTCATCGCCAAAGGCGTTATCTTCCAAAAGATCGAGGGTAAAGAGCCCCGCGCCCTCTACGTCCTCAAACGCTCGGTCAAGATTCCCGCCCGGCCCTACCTCTTCCTGCCCGATCACACCCGCGACGCCCTCCGTGACCTCGTCGCCTCCTACGTCCAAACGAATATCGCTAAAGGAGCACTCTGATGGCCTTCACCCAAGTCACCAAAGACGCCGCGCTCAACCTCTTTATCGAAGGCTACGGCATGGCCGATATCGCCAACCGCCTCGATGTCCCCCTCAAAACCCTCTACAATTGGAAAAACAAAAACGATTGGCAGTCCTACCTCCGCGTCGGCAACATCGAGATCGCCCGCTCCGTCGAACAGGAACTCTATAAACTCGTCAAAAAAATGATCGACAACGAGTCCATCGGCGACCCCGCCCAGGTTGATAAACTCGTCAAACTCACCAAAGCCCTGGAACGCATCTCCCCCAATCGCCAGATACTTAACTCCCTCTTCCGCATCCTCGAAGGCGTCACCGACTACGTCAACCGCGCCGGCGATCTGGAACTGACAAAAGTTTGGCAAAAACATCTCCGGCCCATTGGGCAACACCTCAAACTCATCTTCTCGGCTGAGGAATAGCCATGCCCCAAAACATCTCCGCCAAAGAATATGATCGCAAGATCGACGAACTCATCGCCTCCATCAAGGCCAGCGCTCAGCCCTTCCCGGAATCCGACCCCCTCTCCATCGCCCGCCGCTCCGCCCGCGCCCTGGCCGATTACGAGTTCTTTGCTGCGACCTATTTCCCCCACTACATCACCGCGCCCTTTGCCGATTTTCACCGCGAGATGCTCGCCCTCACCGCGGCCCCCAAAACCATCACCGCCGTTGCGGCTCCCCGCGGCCACGGTAAAACCGTCAACCTCGCCATCATCCGCCCACTCTGGCTCATGCTCAAAGGCGATGTCCATTTCTTCGTCGCCGTCGCCGAAAACGAAGACCTCGCCAAAGAACGCACCGCCGCCATCGCCGCCGAATTAGTTTTCAACCAGCGCCTGCTCATGGATTTCGAAGCCTCTATCCCCACCGTTTACGCTGATGACGACTTTATCGTGCGCAACACCTGCCGCTGCCTCGCCCTCGGTTACAAACAGCCTATCCGTGGCAAACTCTTCGGATCCTGGCGCCCGGACTACATCGTCATCGACGACTTCGAGTCCCACGGCGCTTTTAGTCCCCGCATTGCCATCGCCAAAAAAGACTACGTTCGCCAGGAAGCCTTTGGCGCCCTGCCAGCCGACGACCGCGGCTCCATCATCTGGCTCGGCAACCTCACCCATGCCGACAGCGCCCTCAACCTCTTCAAACAAGACTGTGACGACGCTCCGGACAATCCGCAAATCAATTTCCTGCTTTACAAGGCCATCCAGGACGATGGCTCACCCCTCTGGCCCCAGGCTTACTCCCTGCAGTCCCTGCACACCATCCGCGACGCCATGGGCTCCATCGGCTTCGAACGCCACTACATGATGAACCCCATCACCGAAGGCATCAAGTTCCTCGCCGCCTGGTTCGGCACTTATGATCGCCTTCCAGAACGCTTTGATGCCATCGTCACCTATTGCGATCCCTCTCTCTCCGCCAAGGCCTCCGCCGATTACAAATCCATCATCACTCTCGGCCTCGCCGACCACAAATACTACCTCCTGGACGCCTGGATCCGTAAAACATCCATCAACTCCATGCTCCTCAAACTCTATGCTCTCGATCGCGCATACCCCACTCGCATCTTTATGGAGTCCAACCTCTGGCAAAAGGTCCTCTGGGAGTTCATTGCCCCCCTTTCCGAATCTCAAGGCTATCTCCTGCCCGTCACCGGCATCGAAAACCGCCTCCCCAAAGACCAGCGCATCGAGGCCATCACCCCCCTCTTTGAGTGGGGCTGGATCCTCTTCCCGGCCCAAAAAACGCCAGATACCGTCCTCCTCACCGAACAACTCCTCGGCTTCCCCTCGCATCCCCACGACGACGGACCCGACGCCCTCGCCGGCGCCCTCGACGCCCTTAAAAACTTCGCCCGCCCTCTCGAATATCGGGCCCTAAACCTTTCTAAATCCAATATCTTCGCCGGCCTCTGATGGCCTCTAAGGAGTATCCTATGTCTATCCTCTCCGCCTTCGCGCGTAAAGCCCAACCCCGGCCGGAACTCACAGCCGTCCAGGTCCCCACTTCCACCTTCTTCGTCCGCTCCCCCCTGTCGCCGGACTCCATCCTCAACGCCCGCTATGCTCTGGACCAGGGACGCCTCCGCAACATCCTCTCCCTCTACGATACCTTCATCCGTGAAGACGATGCCGCCGGTTCCGCTGCCGATGTCCGCGCAGAGGCCCTGAAAAGCGCCAATATCGCCTTTTCGCAAGAAAACCTGTCGCAACCCCAGATCGATTATTTCGGCGCGCTCCTGAAGAATTTTGGGCCGCTCTACGCGGAACTGCTCCTCAACCTCAAACTCACCGGCATCCTCTTCCGACAGGTCGAATTCGAATTTGACGGAAGCCTCTACACCCCCGCCCGCTACCTCGCCTATCCCTCCGCCGACCTCCGCCTTCTGGATGGCGTCCTCACCCCCTACGATGGCGAGATACCCGTCGCCTGCGATCCCCGCCAGTTCCTCAGCCTCGCCCGCGACAACGCCGTCCTCTACTCCGCCCTCAAATATCACGTCTTCTATTCCTTCGCTCTCAATAATTGGGCCCAGTTCACCGAGACCTTCGGCAAGCCCCCGCGCATCGCCAAATACAAGCCCGGCACTACCCAGGCCGAAAAAGACCAGCTCTGGGCCATGCTCCAAAACTTCGGCACCGACCTCGCCGCCATGGTCTCCGATAACGTCCTCATCGAGTTCGCCGATTTCAACACCAAGACAGCGTCGGTGGACCTCTACTCCCGCCTCTGTGAATTCTGCGACGACCGCATCACCCGCCGCATTATCGGCAACACCCTCACCACCAAAGCCGTTGGCGATGGCGGCTCCTATGCCCAGGCTAAGGTCCACAACCTCGTCCGCCAGGATATCCTCGCCGGTGATTGCCGCGACCTCGCTGTCCTCCTCTCCGGCCACTTCACCACACTCAATCAACTCAACTTCTCCGCGGACGCCATCGACGTCTCCGTCAACCCGCCCCACGATGTCTCCCTCCTCGAACGCATCCAGATCGACGAAAAACTCTACAACCAGATCGGCATCGAGTTCCCGCCCGATTACTGGCACCAAACCTACGGCGTCCCCCAACCGGTGAAGTGATGACCACACCTTTTCCCCTCTCCCACAACCCCCTGCGTATCCAAGCCTGCAGCAATAAAATCTCCGGCAGTATCGCCAGGGCATTATCCAAAATGAGAGCGCCCGTTGGCGCTTATCTCTCAAAACTGATAAACCTGAAATCCTATGATGATTTTGCCCTCCTCCCCTTTCCCAGTGATATATCTGTAACGTTTGGCACCGAGCTTACCAAACTGATTGTCAACTCCTACATTCTCGGGGCATCAAGCCCGCGAAAAGTGAAAGAAGCGGCCTCCCGCTTTGCGGCTGCGCGCGGCAGCAGCCCGGAGGACTACGTCGCTTTCTCCTGGGATCTGGCCTCCGTGAAAGCAGTGGACGCCTTCTCCAGTGATGCCTTCGCCATTGCCCAGACCATGTCTGCCGAACTAAAATTAAACCTCCAGGCGGAAGCAAAGGCTGCCTTTGCCAATGGCGTCCCCTTCAGCCAGTTCAGGGACAGTCTCCATCTCGCTGGCTTCGATACCGGCAATCCCTATCACCTCCGCACCAATTATGACTCTGCCGCCAACCTCGCTTATGCCGCAGGTCATTGGGATCAAATTCAAAACCTTAAAAACGTTTTCAAATACTTGCGTTATGTTACTCTCGGCAACGAAAGTGTTTGTGATATCTGCGGCCCTCTGAATGGACTGATCTATGCAGTGGATGATCCCTTCTGGGATACCTGGGCTCCTATAAATCACTGGAATTGCCATTGCTCCGTGGAACAACTCACGGCAGATGAAGCGGCTGACGACCCCAAACTAAACCGCTCGACCTCCAATCTCCCTAATCCGCAAGCAGGTTTCACAGGCAATCCTGCCGTTTCTAATCATATCCCAGATGAACCTCGCACCTCAGACCCCATCCTCACAAACGCACACGAGTTAAATCTGCCGGAACCGCATGAATACCCTCACTGGGGTCTGGACATGCAGATAAACACTGCCTCCATGTCACGTCCGGATTTGCTCAACCTCTATGAATCCAAAATCATCCAGTTTGCCAATCCTTACCCAGCCCCCGATGGTAAATCATATTTGATCGCACCCACTAAGAATGTCCTGAATAAGTTCAACAATGAAAATCAATACTCTCTGCAAGATCTGAGAAAACGCTTCAGCTACCTGGACTACTTGCCGGGTATCATCAAAGACCCCGACGAAATCTGGAACAGAAATGTCAAGGGTCTCTGGCGGCCCCATTTTATCAAATTCCTGGATAAAAACCTTGTCCTCATCTTCGAAGCGTCCGAAGGTCATTATGATTTCTTCAATATCCTGGTCGTTACCAAAATAGATAAGATCCGTAATGGCATTCTCTTATATAACAGAAGCCTGCCCTGAGGCAGGCTCCTGCTTGATGCAATGTGACCAGGCATCTGGTCAACTGCGTCCCCATTGGTCAAGCACGGATACCCGCTTCCAATGGTTCACAAATACAGTATACCCCGTCTCCCTGCAGTGTCAACTTCTTTCTTCCAATAGTTCGTGTTAATTCGTGCAATTCGAGGACATACAACCTCACTTCCGCCTCCGATCGTAAACGATATCCCGCACCGTCGCCCAACTCAAATCAAACTCCTCCGCCACTATCCACAGCGCCTCCTTGATGCTCCAGCCCTCGCCCCTCAGCGCCTCCACCCGCTCCCTGATCTTCCCGTTCCGCCGCTTTCCGTTCGCCGTCCGCGCTTCACTCCCAGGCATCCAGCCCCCGCAATTGCTTTTCAATTTCCCGACGCATTGCCGCGCTGCGAACCTTGCCGTGCATCTCCCGTAGCCCCGACACCCGCTCCAGGTAGGCTGCCCTTAAAGCGCATATCCCCACCCGCGCAGCATCGCAATAATCCGCCTGGCATACATTCACCTCGCAACCTGTCTCCCCCTGCCATGGGTTGCTGCCCCGTTTGACTCCGCGTTCGCCATGTTGACGTTTCGTCAACTTCTGTTCGCTCATTCCGCCACCTTCTGTTTCATGTCTGCATATTCCGCTTCCGCCCATTCCGGACTCTTACCGCTCAGCACCAGCATCAGCATGTTCGGCGCCACCCGCATCTTCCGGATCCGCTCCGGCATCGGATATTTCGCCAGGCTTGCCGCATCAGGAAAGCGCAGCGTCCACTTATACATCTCCGCCCAACTTCCAAAACCGTGCCAGGGTTTGCCCATGAGCTCCGCGATCAAGGCCTTGTTGTCAGGCTCAGCTTCTCTCGTCCCCTCTGGCCCTTTTGCTCTCTGCACCTTCTTCGGCTCCACAACGATCGCCGCCGCTAGATACTCCTCGAACCGGCTGCCCCGGTAGAGTGTGCTCGGTCGCAGGTATTCCCGCATCTTGGCATCCTCAAGCCAGACCGCGGCCCGCCCCTTGTGCACCATTTTGAAATCGTCCACGTCAAACCCAGCGCACATCCTGGCCTTGATCAAAGCCAGAGTCTCCTGCGTGAGCGTATAGCGTCGCCCCGTCACCTTGTTCAGGTCTTCCACTACTTCTCCAGCCTGTTTAAGGAAGAGGCCGCCTGCGTCCAGATTTGAGCGCCTCAAGGCCTCTTTCTTGATCAAGCCGCTTATCCAGACCCGGAACCGCCGGGAGAGTTCAGTCTCTCCCAGCAGTTCCGCCGCCTGTTGCCACAGATGCTTGTTATGCAATCCCAGTCATCCTGTTGGCCGGGGATCATAGCCGGGCAGGCCGTTGCTGAATGGCCCCGGCGTTGCGCAGCGGAGCTCGCTGAATTCCCGGTAGTTTTCATAGTCTGCCGCCAGATCGCGCAGACGCGCCTGCACTTCCCGGAGTTCTGCCAGCGCCTCTCCCAGCCGGGTGTCGGATTGCTTCTGCTCCAGCCGCTCTAGTTCTTCGTCCTTGAGCGCTACGAGTTTTTCCAGGTCCGCCGCGGTTTCGATATAGAAACACAGATGTTCTTCCATGACAGCCCGGTTTTTTACCTCCATCTCCAATGCTTGCTCCGCTGTCCGCTTGTCCCGGCTGAGCCGGTCAATCTGCTCCAGATCGGCTGCCCGCAGTTTACGTTCCCGCGCTACCTCGCCCAAATACATCCGGCTGGCGCTCATGGTGCGGTCAAACTCCTGCTTCCAATGGCGCCAGTTGATGCAGGCTACCAGCAGCAAGAGCGCCTCTGTAATTGCCACCATGGACGCCATCCATGCGAACATTATTGCGTTCATATCAGCCGCCTCAGATGCTGCTGAAATCGACTTTGATCGCTTCCAGTTTGCCACTCTCGTTGGCTTTCTTAAAGCGGATATAGCGCTTGCTGCCCGTGATCTGCTCGGCGTCAGTGAGCAGTTTCATCGCCTCTTTCCATTGCGGCTCGTTGGCGAAGTCGAACTTCTTGAGCAGTAGTATCTTCTTCTGGTCCACTTTGCCTTTGTGGTCGATGCGCATCAAAGTCCTGGCGATGCTGCTGATCTGTTCCAGGATTTTGCGCTGAGTCGGGTCCGTTACCTTGTCCAGTTTCTCGTCCAGCCAGGATCGGATCTTCTCGCCGGCAATTGCCAGCCGTTCATCATAGGTCTTGGTCTGCATCACATCGACCTCGACCTGTTGGGTGGCGTCGAAGGTTGACAGGATCGCGTTGCCCTGCCAGTCCTCTCCATATTCCGCGGCTGCGTCATATAGATAGGTCTGCACCTTGGCCATGATGCGCTCGTGCGTCCGCCTGGTAAAGGCTGCCAAACGCTCCGCCTCCTCGACCACTTCGCGCACCAGAGTGTCACGGCGCACGATTTGTTTGTCGATGATCTCCACCGGATAGACTTGTCCGTCAGGGCCGGTGATGTTTTTTACTTTCTTTTTTGTTGCCATGTTATTCTCCTTGGTTGTTCAAAACGTGTTTAACGGCTTCGGGATGCGTCGCCACAGACGCCTGGTCCGCGTCTTCCAATTGGCATGTCTCTGGGATCAGCCCACAGGGCACCCGGTTTTCGCAACAGGTCACTGGGCAATCCTCGCACTTGGCGATGAACACCAGTTTAGTTCTTTGTTTGCTTAACATTGTTTTGCTCCTTGTTCGTTCTTGTAAATATCACCAGCAGCGACTTCGCCACCTCCGGCGCCAGCCACAACATCCCCACCACGCAAAACACCGCGCATGGCACCCTCCACTGCGCTGCGGGATACTGCGGCGCTTTGAACGCCAGCCAGACCAGCAGCGCGAACAGCACTATCGTCATGATGTGGTCTTTCATTCTTCCTCCTGAATCTCAATCAACGGCTTGCGCCAGTTGATGATCTCACTCTTTTGAAAGGTATAGGATTCCCTCAATCCCTGGCTGTTGGTGGGGCGGAACCGGCCCCGCTCAAACCGGCAGGCCTGCTCATAGCCATATCTGGTCAGCACGATCACCACCTCGCCTTCTGCCGGGTCCTCTTGGCGTTTAATCACGGGCTTCATTTGCCCTCTTTTGCCAAACTTTTGTCACTCCGAAAGCAGCTCCGCACCGCGTCCCATACCTGGATCGTCTGCGTGTAGTTTAGCCGGCGCAAACTATCCCCGTAGCCCCAGGCCTCCATCATCTGGTGCAGCCATTCCAACGTCTGGTGGTTCTTGCTCACCAGCGCCATGATCATCTGCCGTAGTTTCGCGCTGTGCGCTTTCTCAGCTTTGGCCACGTAGCCCTTCATGATGTTGATCGCCATCCGCATCTGGCTCTGGTCCAGCGCGTTCACGTGCGTTGCGCTGAACTTCTTCAGCACCAACGCGTTCAGCCGGGCTTCGGTCCAGCCGGCCAGTTTCGCATAGTGCCACAGCAGCCTGCCCTGGTCCGTAAACTTCTCTTTAGGCACCCAGCACCTCCTTGAGGATGCGGCTCAGCATTTCAGAGACCTGGCCTTTGTTGGGCAGGATGATGATCACGCTCGGCTCGCGGCCTTCCTGGACCGGCTGGATACTCAGCTCCGCTCCCGTTTCCAATAACCGCTCCAAGTCGCTGCGCGGCGCTTCAGTTGGTGCGTTTTCCGCTCTCACTGGCCCGGGCTTGCCGAATAATGTCTCGCGCAATTCTGGATTCCTGTAGTGAGTGTGTGGCGTGCTGGCCCGGCTTCCATCAGCCAACTTCTTCAGCGGCGACACCCAGCCGCTGCCGTTGCAAAACAGGCACTTGTCGGTGGACGGTGAACGCGTCACAAACTCATATTCCTCGACGTTTTCTTTGATGCTGCCCTGGCCCTTGCAGATCGGGCACTTGATCACTCCTTTAGGCATGGCTGCTCCTTTTGATCCAATAGTAAGATCTCGGCTTGCTGATTTTCTCGATTTTGCCCTCCGCCGCCAGTTCGGCAAACACCAGGAAAGGCACTGTCGGCATCTCTGCCACTTCACGCAATGCCCGGCTGCTATACACTATGTCCGGATGCATGGACGCCAGTATCTTCTCCTTCACGGCCGCTTCGTTGCTCATGTCTGGCTGAATTGTGCCCTCTTTCAGTCTCGTCTTGGGCGCCCGGCTCACGTGCAGATACATCCCAAATCGCGGAGCACTCACCAGCACGATCTCCCCCGCTTCGCGCAGTAGCTTCATCTGCTTGCCCACCTCTCGTTTGGGCAAACCCAAGTCGTTTACGATATCCCGGTAACTGAATGGATGGTTTGTGTAATAAGCGTAATCCAGCACTTGGGCGCGGATCGTTCGCTCACCTTTGTATTTGCGCTCGCTCCTGCGCAGCAAATCGGCCCCGCTGTTGATCTTATAACTCTGCATGGCCGGGAATGTCCTTCGCGGTCACCCGCTTCACGCCATTGTTGCGCGCCACGATTTCAAAATAGTTGATGTTCTTGATCACCTTCCGGATCGTTCCCCGGCAATTGTTGTGGATCCAGTTCACGACCTCCACGTCCATCTCGATCTCCGCCACGTCCTTGCAGATCAGCGCCGTGTCGCTGGCGCTCAGGGATTGGAACTCGCAGAAGGCGTTGCAACGGTCAAAATAATGCGCGTTGGCTTTCAGTAATGAATTGTAGGCATCCTGCATGCCGAACAGCACGATGGTCACCAGGGTCAGATCCACCAAATCGCGGATCGCGCTCAAAATCTCTTTGTCGCGGAAGGCGTAATCCACCTCGTCGATGAAGATCACGGTGTCCGGCGCGGCTCTCAGCAGATCCACCACGTCGTCAAACAGCTTCTGCTTGCTGCCTTTGATCGGAGCCGGCACGCTGTAATAGATCTGCAGTATCTCCAGCAGTTTTCTCAGGAAGCTCTTTTGCGTCATGCAGGCTTCCAACTGCATGTAGATATAGCCGTTTTCCTTCTTGAAAGCGGTCCTCTTGGCGAACCTGGTCTTGCCCAGGCCGGGCGCTCCGTAGATCAGGCCCAGGCCCACCATTTCACTGCGCGGACGGTTCAGCAGGATGTCGATCGTGCCCTGCGCCCGCTTCACATTCTGGATCATTGACAGTGTTTCTTTCATGTTCTGCTCCTTTTTTGGATTCCTAAAACTTCGGCTAAATTATTAAGCCCTGGGTTAATTGGTTGCTCCTCCGCGGTCTCTTTTGCCTCGGGATCGGCGTCCTCTGGCGCCGCTGCCGCCATCTCCAGCAGCCGGTCGTCCAAACTCTTCTCTTTGCTCAGTTCCGGGATCAGTGGTGTCTGGTTCAACAGCCCCGTCAACGCCCCCTCTGGCAACTGGTCATACATGTCCTGGGTGCTGTCGCTCACCCGTTTCAATATCTCGCTGGTGGATTGCCGGTTGCGCTTCTCCAGATTCCTGATCTGCTTCAATTCGCCTTCCAACTCCCGCTTCGCCACGCTGTCCTCACCCCGCAGTTTCACCAGAGGGTCCTGCAGCCTGCGCAGCCCCGCCTGGCATACAAATCTGTCCCGCTCATCATAAACCAAGATGCTGCGCACGTCCCAGAAGTCCCACCGCACGATCAGCTCACGCGAAACATAATGCACCAGGCTATCGTTCCAGTAGATCGCCTTGTTGAGCGTGATCCCCTGGTTGCCCACCTTCTTCTTGCCGATCACCAGCAGCATGTAGTTCAAATCTTCCGGGCTGATCCGGCGATCAACGGGGATCTGCGCGCTGCCCTCTTCAAAGACCTGCATCCTGGTCTTCTCAGGACAGTCTGGATGCGGCTGCTGGCCGTAGATATTCAGGGCCCAATACTCAAAGATGCCCTTGAACTGCTCGACAGTCAGCGCTTCGTGCGCGAATTTGCCCTTGATATACTTCTCGTCCCGGCTCAGGTTCGCCGGCTTGGCCATTGCGTTGGACCCTGTCCAGCCGCTGGTCATCCGTTCCACCTGGTCCTGCAAACTCTTCCACCACCGCTCGATGATCTTGGCCTTGGCGTTGTAGGGCTGGCTGTTGATCACTTCGATGCCCAGGCGTCCGAAAACGCCGTCCAGTTCCAGTTCTATCTCTTCCGCGGTCCGTTTGGAGCCGCTGAAATACTTGCTCTTGTATGCTTTACCGTTGTCCACGTAAACGATCAGGGGCTTGTAACCGGTAAACAGGCAGGCGTTTCTAAAACTGATCTGGATCGCCTCCGTGTTCTCGGTCAGGTTAATCGAGGCGCCCACCGGCATCCGGCTCGCCGCGTCCAGCCAGGCCACGATCTCGTATTTCTTGGCTTTGCCATCCCGCGGATCGATCAGCAGCACCTCGATGGTGTGCCCGTCGCTCACCCAAGCGTCGCCCACGTTGGTGATCGTCCAGTCCCTCAGCACGGTCCGGTTGATCTTCTCCCGGTAGGCTTTCATACCCTCGCGTGCCAGGGTCCACTCTCCAATGTGCTCCCGTTTCCAGTTCTCCACCCACCGGAGCATCGTCCGCTCGCTACAGTTGATGTCTTTACGCTGGAGCCGGTAATGATCCTTGACCACCTTGATCGCGGTCCCGATCATCACCTGGTTCGGAGCCAGGAGGATCTTCAATAGTTTGTTCTGGACATCCTCCGGCACTTTAGAGGACCGGCAGCTCTCCATTGAATAGCCCGGACACAAACCCATCACGCCGTCCCGCTTGTAATCACTGATCCAGCGATACAGGGTGCGCAGGCTGAGTTTGCCGATTACGCTTGCTTGTGTTACGCAGTGCAGTCCGTTCTGATAGGATTGCAGCCACAGGGCGTAGTCACCGCTGGCTTGGGCGCTCTGGATCACGGCCAGCCGTGCGTCCACCATCTCCTTGTATTTCAAAGGAACCTCTTTCACCCGCGGCCTCAGATCCGGCAAGTTGACGATCTCTCCACTTGCTGGCACCAATTTGCCGGCGTCGGCATAATGATCTGGCTGAACTTGTAAGGATTGCTTACAAGTTGCAACATCCTGAGCCTCAGCCGCTTGAACTTTCAAGGATTCCTTGAAAGTTGCCTCTGAGTTATTCGATACTATCGATAAGTTGGTGACGCCAGCGGGATTCGAACCCGCGCTTTCGAGGTTGAAAGCCTCGTGGCTTGACCGCTCGCCTATGGCGTCACCGTCCTGTTCCTGGAGGTCTCTGTCCGGAGAAATTAACTCAGGGCTTAATTCAGTTGTAATGGATTCCTTTATATCTGGATCACTGCCAGCTTCCGCATTACCGCATTCCGCAGCTTCCGCATTACCGCATTCTGTAGCTTCCGCATTACCGCATTCTGTAGCTTCCGCATTACCGCATTCCGCAGCTTCCGCATTCCAGATCAAAAAGGCCACCTGGTCCTTTCTCTTTGGATGCTCTACTTCCCTTGTCTCATACTTGCCAGCTGCAATGCCAAACCGCACCGCCCTCTCGCTGACGCCCTTCAATAGGGCAAAATCTTTAACGCTTAACCATGCCATGATTCCTCCATTCTACCAGGGCTTGTAAAGTTGGGCGCCGGTGTCGACTCCGACGCCCGCCCTGGCATGGTTTAGGGTTGAATATGTGAAGCAAAGGGACGCGGATCCCCTGAAGTCGGAAATATAGTAAAGGGCGCGTCCCATAATTGTCCTACGCCAGCGCCATCACGATCCAGGCCAGGATCATGAACGCTGCTAATATCAGGCCCATGCCGATCGCATCGCCACTACCGGTCCGGACCCAGGTTGCAAGTCGCTTTGTCATTCCAGCGCAGGCCGGAATCCAGTTCTTTCCTATCATTCTGCAGCCTCCGCGTTAAGGGCCACGTTCCAGGCCTTCACGGCATTCGCCTGGGTCAGGTGATTGCTCGTGCTGATCCGGCAATTCTGGCACTGCACATACCAGCCGGTGCTCTTTTCCACGATCTTTGGATGGCCTCCACAGCCGCAGGTAACGGGATGAAAAGGCCTGGTGCCTATTTCCCTGGGCTTCATTCTGTGCTCCCGCCCTTGTATAGAGGCACCAGGTGGTAGGCTTCCAAGAGCGCTCTGGCTGAGTTGAAGTGAAACGCGCGTTTGCTTTCATAGCCACATGAACAGGTATACCAGTAAATCGGTTGGCCTGTGTCCCCACACCTTTTGCCTTTGTGGCGCTTAACCTTGTGCCCTGGAATTGAATTTAGTTCTTGGGTTGTCATGCTGCTTTCTCCTTGCTTGATTGGTTGAATGCTCGTGGCACCGGTTGTCCCTGGTGCCGGTAGTTCTCGGATAAAAACTTCGCGATCCGCTTGCGCAGGACCCTCGCCTTCCTCCGCTCCTGGTAGATCCTGCGGACATATAGAGGCGAAACGCCCATCGCCCTGGCCAGGTCCATGACCGTCAGGTCCAGGTCGATCATAGCCTTCCGGATCTGCTTTCCGGTCGGCGTCGGCATCAGGTCTTCTTTTTTGCTTGACATCATTTCCTCTTCTCTTTATCTTGACCCCACATGGGGACATGATCAGAATATCCTAATTTCTGTCAGGGATTATTTTAGGATTTCCTGATATATTTTCAGAAAGGTATCGTTAATGACGGTAAAACAGCGACTTAAGGAACTGATTGACACGTTGCAAATGAAGCAATATCAGTTTGCTAAGTCTGTTGGTGTGTCTGGTGCCACGGTATCTGACTGGCTTAATACACCTAACGTAAACCCTTCTATTGATTCTCTTGTTCGCATATCCGAAGTACATGGTATTAGCTTACAATGGTTGCTCACTGGTGTCGGGCCTATGTTACTTAATAGGGTACCCGCGCGCGCGAAGGCAAGCGCCTTCATACAGATCCCGGTTGTGGCTGACATCGCGGCCGGTCTTGGGATTGAGGCCTACGATGTGGAACCCTCGGAGCAGCTCATCCTGCACCAGTCCCAGTTGTCTCTCCCAGGACCCTACATCGCCTTCAAAGTGGTGGGCGACAGCATGGCTCCGTTCATTTACACAGGAGATCTGGCGATCGTCACCCAAGCCTGGCACGACCTCGATCTCCAGGACCGCGTCCTCGCCTTCCGCACCATCGACGGCCTCACCCTCAAGCGCTTTTACCTTGATTCCAAGCGCAAATACGCCCTTCTTATCCCTTACAATCCCACTTATCCGGTCCTCAAATACACCGAAACTGACCCCGATTACACCGTCCTGGGCCTTCTACTCCTGGTCCTTCGCCGCTTTTAACATTTGTTTTACACGGAAGGGCGCTTAATGTATCACAAAAGCGCTTGTTTTACACCCAATGATACAAGGAGTATAACATGAAACGCACCACCTTAGCCTGCCTGGCCTTGCTGCTGCTGGCTTCTTTGGCCGCACTCCTGTTCTTGACTGGCTGTGCCTCCCTCCCGGCTTATGTTCCGGTTGTGCCCGAAGACGCCTCCTTTATCCATGACCTATATCTCAATGAGCCCTTGCAGTTTACGCTAACGGATACTGAAGCGGAACTCGCCTAGAAACGCGCTCAGGTCTACCTGGCCCGATATACCACCGGGCCAAATACCTTGCCCACTATATGCGCACTGGTGAGCTGCGCACTCACTTGCTTTTCTTGCGAGTCGATTTGGGCCGTATTATCAATCAAGAGCCCTGACAAAAGTTTGGCAAAAACACTCGCCATCCTGTTTTTGCCAAACTTTTGTCAATAACCCCCTGTGCCAATCTTTTGTCATAAACAGCGCTTTGCGGAGAGGTTTTGCCAAACTCTTTAATGATGACCAAAATATAGCCTAATCCACACCCACTTAATCTCTTGCCTCTGCAAAACCCTCTTTTATTCTTTTGCCAATCTCTTTGTCATCCCATAATCCACATAAAGCAGATATTGCTTGGCAGCCTTTCAGTACAGCGTCAGGTAGTTGCCAGCTGGCGCGTTCCGCCTGCCCTTATTTCATCAACACCAACTTCCGCGCGGCATGCTGCCCCGGGGTAATCAGGCGCGCCAGGTAAACGCCACTGGAACACGGTTCTCCGTGTGATTCACGGCCATCCCACACCACCTGGTGGCTGCCTCCCGGCAAGGTTCCATCCACCAAAGAGCGCACTTTCTGGCCGCGCTGGTTGCAAATATCCATAACCACCGGAGCGCTGGATTTTAGGCTGAACGAAATGGTGGCGGAGGGATTGCAGGGATTGGGCCAAATCTGCAAATCAATGGGAATCTGGATGGCATCGTCATTGGTCGTGACCAGGATGTCCACAAGCGCTGGCACAGACTCGCCCGCGACGTACTGGGCCGTGACGCCCGCCTGATAGGCCACTCCTGGCAGCAGATCGGTGAAAACCCAGCTTTGCCCGTCAGTTGTGGCCACAGGCGCTCCATCCAGATAGACGTTGTAATGCTCGAAAGGCGAGGAGTAGCCTGCAGCCGGAGCATCCCAGGTGAGCGTAACGTCTTCTCCGATCACCGCCTGCAGGTTCAGGGGCGGATTGAGCGCGTCGGTGGAATATTGCTGGTTGCGCCAGTAACTGAAGGTGCCGTCGTAGTCGCCCAGAACGAGGTCGAGATCGCCGTCGTGATCCAGATCAACGAGGGCCGGTGCCGCGTTCTGGTCTGTGGAAATGCCGCTAAACAACGTGGTGTTGGCAGTCCAGCCCAAACCTTGTTGAAGATAGCATTGCAGGTTTCCGGAAATGTTTCCGGCCAGAAGGTCCCAGTCGCCGTCAGCATCGAGGTCGCCGAAACAGGGCGAGCAGTCGGAACCTACGTCGATGGCTGCAAAGTAACCCGTCGTTTCCACCCAATCGGGGTCCTGGGCAGTTCCCTGGTTGTTGTAATAGCGCAGATTGCCGGCTTCATTGCCTGTTGCCAGATCCAGATCCCCATCGAAGTCCATGTCCAAAAGGCGCGGCACAGACCAGCCTCCCAAGGCAATGGCAGGCAAAACTCCGGCCTCTTCCTGAAAACCGAATCCGGTGTTGCGGTGGAAATACAGAGCTCCGTTCAGGTCGCCGATTATCACGTCCGGTAAATTGTCCCCATTCACGTCGCCAATGGCCACCGCCGCGTAAATGGAATGGTCGATGGTGGAAAAGTAGGCGCTGTCTTCCACCCAGGCCGGTCCATACTGATTGCCCGTGTTGCGGAAGAATTTGATGTTGCCCAACTGGCTGCCGCTGATCAGATCGAGGTCGCCGTCAGCATCGAAGTCAAAAAACACCGGACTGCTGGCTCCGCCGACGTCCAAAACCCCGCCAAAGAGAGTTGTGTTGGCTTGCCAGACCGGTGTCGTGGCGCTCCCGGTGTTCACATAGTAGAGCAAGGGACCGGAGGCGGTGCCAAATACGAGATCGAAAAGTCCGTCGTTGTTCAGGTCCACCAGATCGGGAGAATTCCAGTACGAATCCATGCCAAGGCCAGAGAACAGGGCATTGTTCGGTTCCCAAGCTCCCACAGCAGGCGTGCCCACATTCTGGTAATAGATGAAGCCGTGCGAGTCCCGTCCCGCGAGGATATCCTGATCGCCATCGCCGTCGAAATCACGAAACACCGGATAGGCATAAAGCCCCACATCGCCAATCAGCTGCATCGCCGCCTGGCTGAATAGGCCGGCATTGGCAGTGCCGGTGTTCGTGTATAGCAGGACTGAGCCGTTCTCGCTGAGGCCAACCACCAGGTCCAGGTCTCCGTCAGCATCCACATCGGCCAGATCTGGCACGGGATTGGAGCCCACGTTCAAGCCGGCAAAGTAGCCACCCGTTTCGGCGCTGAAAACTGGATTGGCGCCACTTCCAGAGTTGAGGAACAGGTGCAAGCCGGTGTAGCCGCCTGTGACCAGATCCAGATCGCCGTCCGCGTCCAGATCGGCGCACACGCCCATTTCCGCCGCCAGATAAGGAACTAACGCCGTAATATCGTCGCCGATGGCGAAATCGGGCGCAATTGCGCTACCTGTGTTTTCGATGTAAACCGGCTGGGAATTGGTGCTTCCCAGCAGGAAATCGTAATCCAGATCGCCATCGAGATCGGCGAAACGAGGTTGGGAAAAGGTGAGGCTGGGTACTCCGCTGGGATTGAAGACGGAGTTGTCCTGCTCCCAAGGCTGGGCACAGAGCGCGGTTACACACAATAGGGCGATGCCGATCAACAGGCAGCGTGGCATATATTCTCCTCGGCCTGGCCTCAAAGCCTGGCCAGATATGGTTTATGGTCTATTTGAGCAGCATCATCCGATGCGCTACGCTCATCTCCGGTGTTTGCAGGCGCAGCAGATAAATCCCGCTGGAAACAGGATTTCCGCGTTCGTCGCGGCCATCCCACACGGTTTGCTGGATTCCGCCTGGCAAGATGGCATCGGCCAGGGTTCTCACTTTCTGCCCGCGCAGATTGAAGACCTCCAACTGCACCGGCGTCGCTTCCTTCAGGGTATAGTCGATGCGCGTGGAACTTCGGAAGGGATTGGGATAGACGCCCGTGATCCGCGTCGCAAGTTCAGGTGCCAGATCGTCGGAAACCGCTACGCCAGTGATCCCGAACCACTCCAGCAGATCCTGCATCAGCGTATAGCGGTGCAGAAACCCGGTCACTTGCGAGAAATCGAAGCTGAAGTAAAAGGCTTTATAGATGGGCAATTCAAGCGCGGTGGCGCAGACGCCGTCGTGCAGATAGGCCTGGCCGTCCACTGGCCCGTCTTCGAACGTGAAAGCGTTCACGGAGCCGATATCCGGATACTGCACCTCGCCGGCGTACCAATCCGGGCAGGCAGTGAGGCGGAAGAGGCAGTCCGGGCTGTTGGCATAGACCGGGTACTCGAATCCGGAATCGCCGATCGGCGAAGCGACGCGGCACAGGATCGTTCCGTTCTGGTAGGTGAAAACATCCGGTCCGGCCAGTCCGTTCGTACCGCCGCCAAATCCCGTGGCGACGTAATCCGTGCGGAAATAGGCCTCCAGCAGTTTTTTCATCGGACTGGAATTGGGATGGCCGCCTTGCGTGAAAGCCCAGCCATCGGAGGCAAAGAAGACGTTTTTCGGAGCCCCGGTGGTTCCGCTGTCCATGTATTGCATGAGAGCCAGGCTGAGCGTATCCGCTTTGGCGCTGTAGCTGCCCGTTGCGGCGTAACACAGGATGGCGTCGTATTGCAGCGGGAAGCGGTAGGAGGGAAATTCCTCCCAATCATAGACGTCGAAAGCCACGTCCAGCAGGCCCAGCGGGCTTGCGTATTCCGGCAATTCCAGCTGTTGGTAATCCTGGCTGCCGGAATAGGCGATCAGCACCCTGGTGTCCGCTGTGGGCAGGATTTGGAAGGAATAGCAATCTTGCGGCGCGTTGGCAGGCAAAAATCCAGTGTTGCCCTGGGAATCGGCGGCCTCAAAGTAGTAGTTCAACTGCGCGCCCAAGGTCAATTCTGGCAACTGGAAGCTATATTCGCTTTCCTGTTGGCTGGTGAAGGGCATTTCCTGCCAGGCCCCGCCTGTGTTGTAATGGATCTTGGCCAGCGCGATGGGAGAAAGGTCGAGAGCGTTCACACTCAGCAGCGGCGAGGCATCGAAGCTGTTTCCCACTTCAGCATGCGTCAATACAGGCGCTTGAGTGTCGGCAGCCGTGAAGAAACGTATGGCAAGGCCGTCGAACAGCAGGTTGCCGGGCGGTTCGACGCCCACGTATTCGTTGTTCTGGACGATCTCGCGCAGATAGCACAGCCCCACATTCGTGGCTTCGTTCTGGATGCCGACCGTGGCGCTGCGCCCGTTCTGATGCGGCACCGTGGATCCGCTCTGGCCGGTTTGGGTGGTGTGGTACTGCAGGATGATCTCGCCATTTTCGTGGAATATGGCCTGAAACTTAAGTTGGGCCTGGCCGCCTGTTCCCGACAGGAAGCGCAGGTTGTGCCACTGGACGATCGTGTAGCGGCTGGGAGCAGTGCCGAAGGTCTGGAAATAGATGTCGCCCACACCTTGGTCCGCTATCAGGTCATCCCAGTAAACCGCGATCAGAGCGGGCATCTGGGCATATCCCGGCAGGGGATGCATATAGTTGAACATGTTTCCGTCGTGATCCCAACTGGGGCCGGGATACGCGTCGTACCACAGGTTTTCCGCCAACAGGATCTCGCCGTTGATATCCACGTACATCTGCGTGTATTGCGTCCCGTAGTAGGGGAAACTGAAGCCCAGGGGTATCGGTTCGCTGAAGTTGTCGTCGCCGTACCAGCTGGGAACTCCGAACATGACCGTCGAAGCGCCTGTGGCGCTGATGTCCTGCCAATTGTAATCCGGGCCGAGATCGTCGATGCTATCCAGATAGCTGTAGCCAAAGGCGTCGGGACCGCCCTGGGTGATCCTTTGCACTACCGTGAAAGGTATCAGGAGCGAGTTGTTGGCGGTGTTGTCATCGGCCAGCCCGATGTAGAAACCCGCCATGTAAGCGCCTTCCACAGTTGGCGTGAATGCCTCGGAAAGGGTGATCGTGGCGGTTTCACCCGGATCGAGGTTCACGGGATAGGTTCCGCTATGGTAATAGACCTCGATCCCCATTCCAGTTTGCAGCATGCAGCTTACGTTCAGGCCGCCATCATAGCTCACCGAACCGGCATTCTCCACGATGCACGCGGGCTGAAGCGCGTGCTGCAGGTATGCATACTCATGGGGCGCCAGGATCTGCGTGATTCCCAGATCCAGAATTGGCGGAGGCGCTACCACCAGCTGCACCGTATCGATGGCGGTCAGGCCGGAATTTCCGTCGGTGAGCGTGAAGGTGAGGGTCTCGCTGCCAGTGAAAGCCGGCGCAGTGAAAGTGACCATCCGGCCGCTGATCTGGACATTTACGTTGACGTTGCCGCTAACGCTGAGCGTGGCGGTGTTGATGTCTGAACAGGTGATGAAGGGCGTGAAATCCACCGCGAGGCTGGCGCCCTGGATGAAGGTGAAACTATCCGGCAAATCGAGTACCGGCGGCACCAGAACAGGTTGCCCGACCTTGACGTCGTCCACCAGAATTCCGTAGGTTTCGCAGTTCCAGAGCCAGCCCAGGTAGATGTTCTGGCCGGCGTAAGCATTCAGACTGCAGGAAGCGCGGTAATAGGCGGTTCCGAGGTTCTGCAGGTTTAAAAGTTGGGTATTGAAGTTGCTGATCGCGGTACCGCTGGTGGAAACATACACCTTCAACTGCTCGGTGTCGAACCAGGCGCGGGTGTAAAAAATCAACGAATCGCCGCTGGCGATGCTCAATTGCGGCGTGATCAGCCAGTCCGCGTTCTGGTTGGGAAAATAGTTGTCGCAAAAAGCGGCTCGGGCTCCGGAATGGGCATGGGAGGCGTTGTTCAGATTGCGCCAGATGCTGCCGTCGCCGTCGTCGTGGGTGATCCAACCCGTGGGTAAAGCAGTCAGGTTGTCGAAGTTTTCGTCGATGTGCCAGATTGCCTGGCTGAGCGTGGCCAGGCTGAGCAGGAAAAGTATCAGCAGAAGTTGCTTGCGCATGTCGTACCTCCCAGATCGCATGGATGTATCCTTACTGCCAAACTGTCAAGGGAATTTTTCGGCTCTCTTAGATTTTGCCCGAGGTGAGAAACACTGGAATGAGTGGATGACTGGCAAAGGCCGCTTGAACTCCAAACGCTGGAATGTACAATATCTTAGGCTCTATCTCATACTTAGTGTGTGAGTGTGTCAATTACGACTCATCCCATCTCAAGGGAAAGCCCCGGAGGGTGCGTCATAACGTAGCCCGGGGTGTAGCGAAGTGGAACCTCGGGCTAGAAACAGTCATTTCTATGATGTTTATGCACCCCACCCCACCCTCTGGAACCTGCCATTCAGCAGGTTCCAGAGGGTGGGGTGGGGGTTTCTGAAATCTTGTTTCGGTATCTCATGACCCGGGGTTCCGTTTACACCCCAACGGCCAACAAGTTGTCCGTCGGGGACCCCGTGCGCTACACCCCGGGCTATGTTATGTCGCACCCTCCGGGGCTCCAATGATATTCTTAGCACCAATTCGGGTGGCTTCACTCCTTCGTTTCCACCCCACAAACTCGTTGCTTTCCTTAGTGAGGATCCAGGTCGCTACGCACCCACCGATGATCTGACCCACCCTCCGGGTCTTACCCACTCGGTTCGCAAGAGAGCATTTTTACTTTTTTACTTTTTCCAACAAAAAACGCCACGCCTCGCTCTGGGGGGCAAGCCTTAATCAAGCCTTAATCAAGCCTTAATCAAGCGTTAATAATAGACAAGTGATTAAGGCTTGATTAAGAAGTGATTCACAGCCTGAGGCGAGGGTTGAACCTGAAATTGCACCATATTTGCATATTTGCGTATGTTAAGCCCATATTGACCCATATTTTGAAGGCTCAAGTTTAATTATGGTGGGTTAAGTATTGGAACAGATCAATACGTATCATCTGCCTGGATAAGCCCCTCGGGGGCGAAAAAACTTAGCCCACATTAGCCACCAAGCCTCATTCCCATCCCCCGCCTTGATTTTCCTGGCATTTCGGCTAATTCAAAGGAGCTTCGGCTGATTGCCCTTTTCCTTTTCCCCGGGATTCAGTTATATTGTTGGTGAAAATTATGTGGAGATACGATATATGCGTCCCAATCGTGACGAATTGATAGCCCTGCTCTCCCTCAGCGACCCCAATGAGGTGGAAGCCCTGTACAAACGCGCCTACGCGGTAAAAAAGGAGTTCGTGGGCACCACGGTCTATTTCCGGGGTTTGATCGAACTGAGCAACATCTGCGCCAAGAACTGCTACTATTGCGGGATCCGCAGCGGGAACAGCAAGGTAAAGCGCTACACCATCGGCAAAGACGAAGTTCTGGCAGAAGCCAAGTGGTGCTATGACCAGGGCTACGGCTCGATCGTGATCCAATCCGGAGAACGCGAAGACGCTGCTTACACCGGGTACATATCTGAACTGATCCAGGCGATCAAAGAACTTTCGGGGGGCGAATTGGGGATCACGCTTTCTTTGGGCGAGCAAACGGAGGAAGTGTACAGAAAGTGGTACGAGGCCGGAGCGCACCGTTACCTGCTGCGCATTGAGACCTCCAATCCCACCCTGTATGCCACATTGCACCCCGCCGACCATTCTTTTCAACGCAGATTGCAATGCCTCCGCACGCTGAAAAAACTGAACTACCAGGTGGGGACCGGAGTGATGATCGGCCTGCCCGGTCAAACCGTTGAGGACCTCGCCGACGATATCCTGTTCTTTTACGACGAAGACATCGACATGATCGGCATGGGACCCTTCATCCCGCATCACGACACGCCTTTGGCCGATCTGACCGGGTCCTATGATCCGGAGCGCGCCATCGAAGACGGCTTGAAAATGATCGCGGCCTGCCGCATCGCGCTCAAGGACGTGAACATCGCCTCCACAACTGCTTTGCAGGCTTTGATGCCCACGGGTCGCGAACTGGGATTGCTAGCCGGTGCGAACATCCTGATGCCCAACCTCACGGACGTCCAGTACCGCGAAGGCTACCAACTTTACGACGGTAAACCCTGCCTGGACGAAAACGCCTCCCTGTGCAAGAACTGCCTGGAAAACCGCATCATATCGATCGGCGAGACCATCGGGTACCGCCAGTGGGGCGATTCCCGGCACTTTCAGGGCAAGCGGGGCTGAATATCGCTTGACGGAATCGGCGTTCCATCCAGCTTGGCTTATCAAGACCAAACAAACGCCCTGGCGGCGTATGTATCAACTGAATTTATGGAGCAGATATGCAGAACATGAACCAACTGATGAAGCAAGCGCAAAAGATGCAGCAAGAGATGCTGAAATCCCAGCAGGAACTGGAAGCCAGCGTCTTCGAGGCAAGTGCCGGCGGTGGCATGGTCAAAGTGGAAATGACCGGAAAATATGAGGTCAAATCCCTCAAGATCGATCCCCAGGCAGTGGATCCGGAAGACGTGGAAATGCTGGAAGACCTGATCCTGGCAGCGCTGCAGGAAGCAGGAGCCAAAGTGGCAGAGGCCAGCGCGGAGATCATGGGCAAGGTCACCGGCGGCATGAATATCCCAGGCCTGTTCTAGAAATAGCGGGCTTCCCGACCTTCCCATAAATGCTGATCTCGCTCTCTCTGGAACGCTTGATCCAGGCCTTGAACCGCTTTCCCGGCATCGGACGCAAAACCGCGCAGCGCCTGGCCTGGTTCCTGGTGAGCCAGGATAAATCTTTCGCGCTGGAACTGGCGGAAACGATCAGGAACACCGTGGAGAGTTTCACCACCTGCTCGCTCTGCAACATGCTCTCCGAAAGCGATCCCTGCCCCATCTGCTCAGATCTGGAGCGCTCGGACGCTCTGCTCTGCGTGGTGGAAAACACCGCCGATATCCAGATCATCGAGAACATGAACGATTTCAAGGGCCGCTACTTCGTTTTAGGCCATTTGCTCTCCCCCATCGATGGCTACGGCCCGGAGCAGATCCGTTCCGCGGGCTTGCTAGAAGCGATGGAGCGAGTCCATCCGGAAGAGGTCATCCTGGCCCTGAAACCCTCGCCGGAAGGTGAAGCGACCATCCATTACCTCTGTGAGATCTTGCAGGATAAGGGTGTCCGCGTAACCCGGCTCTCCACTGGGATCCCCTTTGGCGGCGACCTCGAATATAGTAGCCTGCTCACTCTTTCCAACGCCTGGAAACGGCGCTATCCGGCTTAAACGATGTTCACGGGGATAATCCAGGCCACGGCGAAAGTTCTGCGCAGCGTCCCTACAGGCGGCGTGAACAGGATCACCATCCAGCGTCCGGCAAACTTTGCCGATCTGGCTGAGGGCGCCAGCATCGCCTGCGACGGTATCTGCCTCACCGTGTTGCGTTTCAATGCCGACAGCTTCGAGGTGGAAGTGATGCGGGAAACGCTGGCCAAAACAACCGCTTCCGCCTGGCAAACAAACACCCTGCTGAACCTGGAGCGAGCCCTGAAAATCGGCGAACGCCTGGACGGGCATTGGGTGCAGGGGCATATCGACAGGACCGCGCCATTACTGGAAACCCGGAGCTCCGGCGCCACCATCTGGCTGCGCTTTGAACTGCATCCGCAAGACCGGCAACTGGCCGTTCCGCAAGGCTCCATCGCTGTAAACGGGGTCAGCCTCACCATAGCGGAACTGCTGGCGGGTAGTTTTTCCGTCGCCCTGATCTCGCATACTCTGCAGAACAGCAACCTGGGCAAACTGGCGCCAGGCGCCAAAGTCAACCTGGAATACGACATTTTGGGGAAATACGTCCAAGCGGCGTTGAATAACCGTCCATCCGATCTGGAGAAGCTGCTATGATCAAAGTTTTCCGTGTGTTGGCCTTGCTGGCTGCGCTTTTATTCCTGGTTTCCTGCGGCAGTAAAAAAGGACCCACTGGAGGTCCGGAAGATCTGGATAAACCAACGGTCCTGACTTCTCTTCCGGCTCAGTATGGCCAGCTGGACAACGGCCGGATCGAGATCAACTTCTCCAAGTCCCTGGATAAAACGTCCGTCACGCAAGCCGTGTACATCTATCCGCCCGTATCTGCCAAAAAGATCAGCGTGGATAAGAGCACGCTCCTGATCCGCATCAATGAAGACCTCTTGCCGGACACCAATTACTACGTGACCCTCAGCACGCGCCTGAAGGACGTTCGCGGCAACGCCCTGGCGGAAAACCAGACCCTGGTCTTTGCCCATGGAAAGCTGCAGCAAGAGCGGCTGGCAGGAAAGATCACTTACGAGGAAGCTGCCGATTCCGGACTGCCCGTGAGTTTGAGCCTGCTCTCGCCGGATTCCCTGACCGTGCTGAATCACACTGCGCTGGGCGGATCCTACGCGCTGGAGACCCTCAATCCGGCTGACTATATCCTGCGGGGGTATATCGACAAAGACAAGAACGGCCGCTTTGATCTCACCCGGGAGCCCTCATTTTCCGAAGCAGTGAATGTGCGGCGCAGCGCCAGTTTGGATATCAGCCTGGCTTACGGGGATACGACCCTGCCGGTGATCCGCACCGTAGCTGGTAAGTCCCCGCGGGAGATCGAGGTCGCGTTTTCTGAGCCCGTGGCCAGCATCGGGCAGATCAAGGTCGTAAACGCCGATGGCAGCATGGAATTGCCAGTGCTGCTTTCCGCGCTGAAAGGCAATAAACTGACCCTGCTGACAGGGCTTCAGGATCAACTTTCCTACGTTGTGGAAGCGCGGAATGTCCAGGATTTGAAGGGCAACGCGCAGTTGGTCAGCAAGGCCGAGTTCCGCGCCAATCCCAAGGATGACGTCACTCCGCCAGTTGTGCAAAGTACCACTCCGCGCAACGGAACTTCGGTGGCAAGTTTGGAACCACTCCTGGAAGTCCAGTTCTCGGAGATCATCCCATCGGGCAGGCTGCAAGCCACTTTGCGGGCTTCGGAATCCAAAACTGAGGTCCCCCTTGAGATACTGCAGTCGGATAGCGGCACTTATCACTTCAAACCCCGCCAAGCCTTGCAAAACTACCGCTCTTACGTCCTCACCATCTCAGCCCAGGACATCAGCGGAAATACCATGAAAGAGGAATACAAACTCAATTTCCTGCCGTTGCTGCGGTCAGATTGAGCATTGCTTCCAGGCAGTCAAAACTGCGGGACGCTTTTCGCGATATTGACAAAATCACGCACCAAGTTCCTTCTTCCTAATACCTAGTATGTTTGCCTCAAGTCAACTTGAATCAAATGCAGTAACGTGGCATGCCAAATCTGGGCAGCACACATCCACATAGTTACAGGTGCAATCAATTCCTGACCTGCCGTGCGCTTTATTCGACGACGGCGATGATCCTGTAGAAGCGATAGTTTTGGACGCCACTCCCGTCAGTGAACTGCGGGGTCGTCGTCGTGCCGATATTGACAAAGCCGGTGTAGGGATTGTCGCTGGCCTGGATGATGTAAGAGGTCACCACAGCCGGATTGCCGTTGGCGTCCAGGACCACGGGATCCCAGCTCAGGACGCAATCCCCGCCGATCCCCGCCACCGCGTTGTAGGAGGGCGGGGCGGGCGGCGTCACCGGTTCGTCGGCGCAAGACAAAGCCAGGACATATCCCCCAGTAATGGTTCCGCCGTCGCGAACCACCCGGACATAGTGCCAACCGCTGGCCGCGCAGGTGAAATTGAACGAATTTGTCCCATTGGACGAACTGAGCAGGGTCATGCCGGTGTTATATACGAAGAGCTCAACACCCACTCCCAGTTCCTGCGGCAAACTGACCGAGTATTGATATCCCGCCGTGGCCTGGAACCTGAAGTAATCCAAATCTCCGTCGTAATTGACATGATTGTATGACTGGCTGTTGACCGAGAGCCAACGCGCGTGGTATTCATTTGGATTGGGCTCGTTCTCGGAATCCCAGGTGGCCACAACATCGCCATTCCAGTAGGCAGGCAGTATTCGGAAGATATAGTCTCCGGTCAGGGTGCCCCCATCCCTCACTACCTTGATATAGTTGACTCCGGTGGTGGAGCAGATATACTTGTAAGCTTCGGTCCCGATACTGCTGCTGAGCAGGTCCTGAACCTGATCGTAAACGTAGAACTCAACGCCCACCCGAGGCTCCGTTTCCATGATTACTGTGTAGCCATAACCGGAGACGGCATTGAACTTGAAGTAATCGTTATCGCTCGAAGTGCCGATCCTGGAGGCCACCTTCTGGTTAACCGGTACCAGGACGGCGCTGGCAAAGGTGTCGTTGCCCTCGTGGTCGCCAGTGGGGTTGACAAACACTGTGGACTCGGCATAACGTGCAGGGTCGTTGGCGGATGTGGCCCGGATCTTGACTGTGCCCAGACTGTGGGCGGTCACCCAGCCACTGGCGTCCACGCTGGCGATGGAGTTGTTGCCCGAACTCCAGATTATGCCTGTGCTCTGGGAACTCCAGGCAGCCAGTTTGTAGGTACTGTCTCCCACATGCAGGATGGCAAACGATGGCGCGATATCAGTCGCGTAAGTGGGAGACGTGGCCTGTAGCAGAAGCTGGTAGCTTCCCGTGACCGTGCCTCCGTCTCTGACCACCTTGACGTAATGGGTACCATCGTAATTGCAGGTGTAAGAATAAGTATTTGCACCATAATCACTGCTGAGCAGGTTCAGCAAGTGGTCATAGACGTACAACTCCACCCCCAGTCCGGATGGCTCTTGCAGGCTAACGGAATACTGAGTCCCTTCCGATGCCGTGTAACGAAACCAGTCCTCGTCGCCGGAGTAGTTTATGTGCTGGGATATACTCTGGTTGATCTGTAGAAGCTTGGCGTTGAAGTCGTAGGGATTGGGTTCGTTTTCGGAATCCCAGGTCGCCACAACATCGCCGTTCCAATAAGCTGGTAGTATCCGGAAAATATAGTCTCCCGTTAGAGTCCCGCCATCACGCACTACCTTGATGTAGTTGACTCCGGTGGTAGAGCAGACATACTTGTAAGTTTCGGTCCCGATACTACTGCTGAGCAGGTCCTGAACCTGATCGTAAACGTAGAACTCAACGCCCACCCGAG
>CAYSAT010000011.1:49901-52974 GCA_964429035.1 uncultured Candidatus Cloacimonadota bacterium
CACCATAATCACTGCTGAGCAGGTTCAGCAAGTGGTCATAGACGTACAACTCCACTCCCAGGCCGGATGGCTCTTGCAGGCTGAGCGAATACTGAGTCCCCTCCGATACAGTGTAACGAAACCAGTCCTCATCTGTGGTCGGGTCAATAAAACTCATTGTATTGCTGTTCAGACTTAGTTCCCTGGCGTTGAATTGAGAGGGATTTGGCTCATCATAAAAGTCCCAGATTGCCTGAACATCCCCATTCCAGTAGGCGGGCAACACCCGCAGGCTGTAGTCTCCCACTGTGGCTCCGCCGTCCCTGACGACCTTGACGTAGTTAACTCCCGTGGTCGAACAGACATACTTGAACTCATTGGCTCCCGTACTGCTGCTGAGCAGGTTCTGTAAATGGTCATAGACATATAGTTCCACCCCGACGCCAATTTCGGATTCGAGGCTCGCGTGGTAGCCGTAGTTGGAGATCGCGTTGAAGCAGAAATAATCCACGTCGGCTGCGATGTAGATCGTTTCGTTGTAAGTGACACCCAGATTGATCGGCGATGCCGTAGCGAAGCTGTCGTTGGGCTCGGATAAGAGGGGCGTGACGGCAAAGGCGGTGTTGGAGTAATCCGATTCCGTGCCGGCATTGGCATTGACCGCCTTCACCCGGTAGAAATTGATCGAGCCGGCCGCCAGGTTGTCATCCTGATATGTGGTGACATTGGCCCCCACGGTCCCCTCGATACACCAGGGCTGGCCCCAGCCGGGCTGTTTCTCGATCACGAAGCCGGTTTCATTGGCGGAATTGTCCGTCCAGGCCAGATCTATCCGGTTGGTGTTGACTGCCGTAGCCGTAAGGTTCATGGGCTTGGGCAGGATGATGTAGTTCAGGGCCGCATTGGCGTTGACCAGGCCGTATCCGGTGAACCTGTCCCAGCCGCTGCCGCCGTCTATGGTCATGTCCGTGGCCGTGTTGACCAGGGCGGTGCGGATCTGGGCGGGTGTCAGGGTGGGAACGAGGGAGAGCAGCAAGGCCGCGACTCCGGCCACGTAGGGTGTGGCGCAGGAGGTGCCTCCGAAATACCAGTAGTAATTGTTGTTGTTTCCGTTGTTCCAGCCTGCAGTGCCTTGGATGTCGGTGGAAGGCAACAGGGAAGGAGCCATGATGTCGACCGCAAGCGGGCTGTCCTGGATATCCACGCCATAACAGGAACCCCAGTGAATAACACCATCCACTGAGGTGAAACTCTTGCGTTCGCCTCCGGGGCTGGCAGCGCCAATGCTAACAACATCGGCATTACTGGCAGGATAGGCGATCTGATCTTGGATCTCGTTCACCTCATCGGTATACCAATCAGGGTCATAGTAGTTTCCGGCTGCAGCGAAGACCACAACGTCATGTAGGGTCGCATAGGATATGGCGGTGTCCAATGCTGAAGGCGTAGTACTCAGGCTCAGGCTGATCACGCTAGCGCCATTGTCCACGGCATGAGTGATTGCGCTAGCCACGGGCGTGGCGGTAAAAGTGCCTGCAGTAGTCATAATTTTTAGCGGCATCACACTACAGCCCCCGGCAATACCCACGACTCCGGTCGTGTTATTTGCCCTGCCTGCCGCAACCCCCGCGCATAGAGTGCCATGTCCGGCATCGTCGCTGTCATCCATCGGGTTGGAGTCATTGTCTCCCCAGTCGTAACCGGTGACCAGCCTCAAGTCGGGATGGCTGGTGTCCACGCCGCTATCGATGATGGCGATCACAATGTCCGCAGAGCCATAGCCTTGGCTCTTATCCCAAGCCAGTTGGGCAGCGGAGTCAAAACCGACAATGCCCACTCCGTCGCCCGAATAGCTGTTGTTCTCGTAGTGTGGGAATTGAGCCGTGTTTTTATGTCCCCAATTGTCTGCATAAAAGGGGTCATTAGGGACGGCTAACAGATATCCAAAGTACTCTGGAACAGCATCTTCGATATACTCCGATTTTCTGCATAGCTTGAGCGCCGCGGGGACATCCAGCGAGCCATCCAAGGTCACCAGAAACCATCTGTCGAATCCGGTTTCCCGCTCCCATTGGCGGTCTTTCACCCTCCGGTGCGCCCTGTAAATCTCCTTGCCTCCGATCTGTTGCAACAGGTGGTCAATAGCTGTTACACCGAATCGTGACACCGATGTCTTCAGATCTTGCGGCAGTTCCGCCCTGGACGCATATGCTTCCGGAAGCATGATCTTGATGATGTTAGGCGCGTAGGCGGGTTTGGGGGCAAGCGCTTCACCAGCCCATAAAGCATAGATAAATACCAAGATTGTGACAAGGGATAAAAACCTGATCATAAGGGACCGCATTTCTCCTCCACTACTATAGTCTAGTCATCAACATTAAGCAAACAACGCTTCAATGTCGTAACTATGATCACAACCCAAATAACCTACGCAGTTAATGTCAAGGTTTTTTTCTCTTGTTACATCCTACCAGTCATCGTTCAACAGCTCCGATAGATATTGATGTGTTAAGATTAACCATTCCATTGGATTTCATACTTAGGGGCTTCAGGCCTCTGAGCCAATGGTGACCTTGCTATGTTAAACATAGCCTTTATTAACAACATTTGTAACGATCTGAACGATGTAGTAAGTTCATTTTCTGGAACAACTGGATCCGCAATGCAATCAATTACTATTTACGGCCTCTGGACAGCCAGTATGACCTGGGCGCATTGTGGGAGAACTATTTAATCGCTGAGATAATGAAAAATCTTCAGAATATAAGAAGGGTCTTGTACCCTTTTCTGGCGCACCACCTATGTCCAGGAGATTGATTTCAATGAAATGAGCGCAGAAGATACGCATATTTGAGTTTTAAGTTGAACCAAAGAAAACACCCTCAACCGCTGGCTTTTCACTCGAAACTATCCTGACGCCAAGTTTGAGGTCGTGAATAGATATAACTATCTATCGCACCTCATTGATTTAGTCAAACAACAGCAGGCAATTCGTCGCGTTACAATGGACTGGGGCTAAAAGACTGAGTCATAGTAGATAAAGAGGCGTCAGCGATGGCGGCGACCTACTCTCCCACACAGTTGCCCATGCAGT
>CAYSAT010000012.1:0-44215 GCA_964429035.1 uncultured Candidatus Cloacimonadota bacterium
ACCACGCGGCAGGAATAGCCCCACTCGTTGTCGTACCAGCTGAAGACCTTGGCCATTTTGCCCTTCACGTTGGTGGAGAGGGCGTCGAAGATCGAGGAATGGTGGTTCCCCACGATGTCGATGGAGACCAGCGATTCCTCGGAATACTGCAGATAGCCTTTCAGATAGGTGTCGGCGGCTTCTTTCATGGCCGCGTTGATCTCATCCTTGGTGGCTTCGCGTTCCAGATTCACGCACAGGTCCACAAGTGATCCATCGGGAGTGGGAACGCGGATCGCCAGGCCATCCAGCTTGCCAGCCAGTTCCGGGATTACCAGTCCGATGGCTTTGGCGGCGCCTGTGGAAGTGGGGATCATGCTCATGGAGGCGGCGCGGGCCCTGCGCAGGTCGCTGTGGGGCAGATCGAGGATGCGCTGGTCATTGGTGAAGGAATGGACTGTGGTCATCAAGCCGCCGGAGATGCCGAATTTATCTTGCAAAACCTTGGCGACGGGAGCCAGGCAGTTTGTGGTGCAGGAGGCGTTGGAGATCACCTGGTGCTCGGGTTTGAGGGTCAGGTGGTTCACGCCCATCACTATGGTGGCGTCCACCGCGTCTTTGGCCGGAGCGGTGAGGACAACCTTGGAAGCGCCGGCTTTCAGGTGTTTGGCGGCTTTTTCCCGGGTGTTGAACACGCCGGTCGATTCCACCACATAATCCACGCCCAGGTTTTTCCAGGGCAGGATTTCGGGGTCTTTCTCCGCCGACACGCGAATGCTCTTGCCGTCCACGAAGATGTTCTGCTCATCGTGCGATATCTCGCGGTCCAGGATCTTGTGCACGCTGTCGTATTTCAGCAGGTAAGCCAGCGTCTTGGCGTCCGTGATATCGTTGATGGCTACGACGTTGAGGTCGGGATGGTTTTTCAGAATGGCGCGCAGGACCAGGCGTCCGATGCGTCCGAAACCGTTGATGGCTACGTTTTTCATTTATGCTCCTGTTACATTAAGATGCTGTTGTTGGCGCTGCCGCTCACCGTGCAGAAACCCTGCACCGTGTTCTGCATGCGTTCCTCGCCCTTCACGAGCCACTTGCGGGGATCGAATTTGCTCTTGTTGGGCACATAAGCGGCGGGATCGACGTCCGGCGGGCAGACAATGGCGTATTTTTCCTTTTCCCAAAAGGCTTGGGTGGCTGCCGCCATGTCCATCTGGTAGTGGGTGTCTTTGTTGATCTTGACCACGCCGTTGGCGATGGCGGTGATCTGCTGCTGGTCGGTGAGTCCGGAGGCTCCGTGCAGCACCAGTCCGCGCTCCACGCCGTGCTGGATGAGCAGGTCGTCGATCTGCTTGATCAGATCCAGGCGCAGCACCACGTTTTCGCCCTTGGTGACGCCGTGGTTCGTGCCTACGGAAGCCGCGAAGAGGTCCACATTGGTCTTTTGAACGAATTCCAGCGCTTCTTCGGGACGTGTGTACAGCTCGGTCTCGGAAACGATCTCATCCTCGGTGCCCTTGATGTGGCCGATCTCGCCTTCCACGATGATGCCGTGCTTGTGGGCCACATCCACCACTTCCTTGGTGATGCGGATGTTTTCCGCCAATTCGGCCTGCGAAGCGTCGATCATCACGGAGGTGACCAGGTTCTGTTCGATGCAGAACACAATGAAATCGAAATAGTTGGGCGTGGCGTGGTCGATATGCAGGCCCACTCCGCTGTGCGGAAATTGCGCGGCGAAGGTCTTGATCATGGTGGAGATCAATTGCGCGCCGGCCTTGATGTCCTGAGACGCGCCAGCCGCGTATTTGCAGGCGCCGCTGCTCATTTGCAGAAGGCCGTCGGACTGGACGGCCGCGTAGCCTTGCACGATGGCGCGGATCTGCGTGTCGAACACCACGTTGGAAGCGATGATGCCAAATCTGTGTTTCTTGGCCTTGAGGAACACCTCGCCAAGCTGTTTTCCGGTCAGGAACATGTTTACCTCCCTGGGTGAGTATTTTTATCTAAATGTAAAGTTCTGGACGTGAGGCAGCACGTCAAGTAGAATCTTGGTCGTCGTCGGCTTCTTCCAGCAACGGCACTTGCGGAGCCAGATCGAGGATCTGGGTTTCCTCTGGTTGCGGAAGTTCCTGGACCCGGGTCAGTTTCCTCTGGATCTGGCGGGTACGATGGCTGGCATTATCCAGCTCTTTGGAAACGTCGTCAACCTTGTGGCGGGTTCTTTCCAGAATCTCTCCGAAAGTCATGAAATCTTTTTTTACGCCGGCTAGCACTTTCCACACTTCGCTGGTCTTTTTCTGGATCGCGAGGGTGCGGAACCCCACCAGCAGGCTGTTCAGCAAGGCGCTGATGGTGGTTGGACCGCCGATCAGCACATGGTAGTCGCGCATGATTTGTTCAAACAGGCCGGGATTGCGCAGCACCTCGGCGTAGAGACCTTCGAAGGGCAAAAACAGCACGGCGAAATCGGTGGTCACAGGCGGATTGAGGTATTTGTCACGGATGTCTTTGGCCGAGGCTTTGATCCGCGCGACCAGGTTCTTGCGTTCAGTCTCGATGCCCGCGAGGTCGTTTGCCTCAAAGGCTTCGATCAGGCGCTGGTAATCCGCGATGGGAAACTTGGCGTCCAAAGGCAGAAAAACGCTTTGGTTCACATCGTCTTTGCCAGGCAGTTTGAGGGCGAATTCCACCACCTCGTCCCGGCGTTTATGAGGTCGGAAATTGCGTTCATACTGATCGGGAGTGAACAGGTCTTCCAGGATGTTTTCCAGCTGGTATTCGCCCATGATGCCGCGATTCTTCACGTTGCTCAGCACCTTTTTCAGGTCGCCCACTCCACTGGCCAGGCTTTGCATTTCGCCCAAACCCTTGTGCACCAGCTCCAGGCGCTCGCTAACCTGCTTGAACGATTCCCCCAAACGCTTTTCCAGCGTGTCGTGCAATTTTTCGTCCACCGTCTTGCGCATCTGCTCCAGTTTGGCCTCATTATTGGTGCGGATCTGCTCCAGGCGGCTTTCCAGCGCGGTTTTCAAGGCCTCGAATTGCGTCTGCTGGGTCTGGGTGAGTTCCTGTAATTTCCGCGAGAGCGATTCGGAGAGGTTGTTCAGGGACAAGGTGAGTTCCCCGCGGTTTTTGCCGGCATCGGCATTGGCCTGCTGGTTCAGTTTGGCTAGGGAAGCGGAGATTTCCTCGCGCAGATTGCGGTTCTGGTTGCCCAAAGCGTCGTTCTGCAGCGAGATGGCGGCGTTAAGTTCCTTCCGGGTGTCGGATTCGGTGCCCAAGAGGTCGGTCCGCAGGCGCTGCATGTCGTCGCGGAAAGCCCGTTCCTGCTTGTCCCGGTCGCCGCTCTGTTTGTTCAGGGCGTCTAAAATGGAGGCAGTTTCGGCGTTTCGGCGCGCCAACATGATCACGGCCGCGATTCCCGTAACCAGGGCCAAACCGCTCAAGATCAACACTAGCGTCAGCATCGGTGATTCCCGGTCACATCTTCCGGTACAGGAAATGCAGCGAGCCGATGAGCGTGATATCCTGGTGTTCGCGCGGATTGATCAGGATCGGCTGGAATTCCTCATTGACCGAGAGCAGCACGATCAGCTTGCTACGGGCGTCCATGGAAAGCCTTTTCAGAGTGATGCAGCCATCGATCCGCAGGGCGCAGATATGGCCGGTAAGCTTGTCCCAATCCTGGCTTTTGCGGATGAGCACGAGGTCGTTGTGCAATACCAGCGGCTCCATGCTGTGCCCATTCACGCGCAGGCAGATGTAGTCTTCCGCCACTCCCTTGAGCATTCTGCTGCCCACGGTGAGCACTTCCATGGAGGCATCGACGTTTTCGGCTGGCAACCCGGCCGGGATTTCGCCGGAAACAGGTATCTCGAAGGCGCTGTGGTCGGCTTTTTCCAGCTTGGTTTGCACCAGGGTCTGCAGCTCGGTTTGCAGGAAATCGCGGACCTTGGCCAGGCGGCGCTCGGTGGAGCCCTCGGAATCGCCGATCACATCAAACATCGAGCCCGTTCCGGTGATCAGCCAGTGCAGATTTGTCCCATACTGCTTACCCAGGGTAATGAGCGTATCCAGCGAGGGCCGGATCTTGTCGGCCTCCATTTGTGAAAGAGCCGAGGCGTTGATGCCCAGTTCTTTACCCAGTTCAGCCTGAGTTAACTTCAAGGTTTTACGCAATGACTTTAGTCTTTGGCCAAGCATAAATTACCTCCATCTTTCGCAGGTTGTGCCTGCATCTGGGGCAGTTAGCCCCTTGCGCATACCTTTTTTTAGCATGGCTGGAACTGTCAAGGATTATTTTGTCATTGCCACTTAGATTGGGCTGGCTGGAGGCTGATTGTTTCTCTGTTTTTACAATATTACCGAACAAATTTTCCCCTTGGCCCTGGCGGCTTGCAGTCAATCACTTGTCTATCACTAGTCAATCACTAGTCAATAATTGAGAAGTGATTGACTAGTGATAGACAAGTGATTGACTGCCAGAGGCGGGAACGCCCTGAAGCAGTGGGGGATCTGGGCAGAATCTGGGCAGATTGGTTGCCGATTTGGAGTAGCGGAGCTGATATCCGGATAACAAGCCGGATTTAAGAATTCTGCCTGCAGGGGCAGGGAAATCTGGAGGCACGAATCCCGCGCGCCAAACCCCCACAACCCTTGCCAGGGTTGTGCTGGCTGCGACTCAATCTAGTCTGGCGCTCCGGTTACTTCAGTTTGGCTTTGAAGACCACGCTGGTGATCAACTCGATGAAGAAGCCGTAAATCATGCCCATTACGATGGACATGGCGAGCATTTCCCATTTGCCGAATTGGGCGGTTGCCCCCATCATCGCGTTGAATCCCATGGGGATGCTAACCACTAATCCCATGAGCAGGCCGTGCAAGGCCCAGCCGATCTTGAGGGCGCTGACACCGATCACGAAGCCGATCAACACGCGGCTGGTGAAAATGGAGGCGATGATCTTCTTGTCCATCGCCTGGCCTCCGCTTGTGGAAAGCAAAACACAGACAACTCCCGCCAGAATGCCCATCAGGCAAGCCAGGTAGAATCTTTTAAAACTCATGCTCGTTACTCCTGGGTGTCGATTTGGGAAGCCGAGAGAATCTCAATTCCCACGCAAAACTCTGATCCGGGATGGAGAAAGCTGTCAAGGGAAAAATGCGCGATCTGGAAAACCAGGCAATGTTTCAGCGGGGACAAACCCGCAGAGGAGCTGACAGGGCGGCAATCCTCACATTCGCAGCACCAGCATGTTTTCCACAACCTCATCCTCCCAGAAGCGGAATCCGTATTGGCGCAAAAGCGGCAGGGAATCGTGCCAGGCCTGGGGTACGATCACGCCGTATGTTTTGCGGCTGCCGAAAAAATGCTGGAAATAGGGCAGATCCTCTTTGATGGCGTGTGTTGGCGGCTCCAGGAGCGTGATCGAGGGTTCGTGCAAACCCCCAAGGTAGTAGGCGGCCTGGGGTGTGCGAAAGACAAATCCGTGGCGCTGCAGATAGGGAATGGAGGCCGGCGCGTTGTGCACGGATTGCCAGGAGCAGGGAATGTAGGAAGGGTAGTTGTGGAAAAGCTTCAAGTCGATGCTCTTCAGGATCTTGGGTTTACGCGTGGCTTTGATGCCATGCTTGCGTAGGTCATAGAACTTTTCCACGATCTGAAAACCCAGTTTCTGAGTGAGATGCAAACTCTCCGCGTTCTGGTAATAGGTGCAGAATTCGTAGCGCAAGTTTGGGTTTTCCGTGCGTAGTTTGCGGGCGAGATCGAAGCTGGAGTGGTTCATCAGGGTGGCGATGCCGTGGTTCTGATAGCGGACGTGCACGCGCAAGCCTTCGAACCACAGCACGTTATCGGGAAACAGGGTCATCTTGAGGCAGGCGATGGCCCGCTTCCGGTATTCGCAAACCCAGAACCAGGGCTCGCTGATCCAGAGGTCCACCACTTTGGGCAGATAGTCCGTCCCGCCCCAGATTCCTCTGGCTACGCGCAGCAAGTCGGCTTTGTCCGCTGGTTTCGCGATGCGGACACGGCATTCCGAGAGTTGGAAATCCATGTTTGTTCACTCCATCTGGCCGATTGTATAATCGGACTTGGGAAAGCCGGTCCGGCGGTTGGCTAAATGTCAAGCAAAAGATTTGGCAGCGGGCAGGGGCAAGAAAGTATTTGACAAAAAACGGGGGGTCAGATTCAAGGGCAAGACTTGCTTTGGGAGGATTAGTCCTAATTGGTAAGGCAGCGGTCTTGAAAACCGCCGGGTTCTGCCCATGGGGGTTCGAATCCCTCATCCTCCGCCAGAATATAGAGTGATCCCTTTTATGGGGAGAGGTGACCGAGCTGGCTGAAGGTGCACGCCTGCTAAGCGTGTGTGGGTCAAAAGCCCACCGAGGGTTCGAATCCCTCCCTCTCCGCCAGAATTAGCTTTTGGGCAGTCGCCAAGCGGTAAGGCAGCAGGTTTTGGTCCTGCCATCCGGGGGTTCGAATCCTCCCTGCCCAGCCAGATTTTTGATGGGATGTCGTTCAATGGTAGGACAACGGTCTCTGGCTCCGTTTATAGGGGTTCAAATCCTCTCATCCCAGCCACTTAAACCCCGGTCACAAGCCGGGGTTTTTGCTTTTTGCGCTCAAAGCCAGTCGCTGCCCCGGTATTTCCTGATCTTCTGAAAATGCTCTTCGGCGGTGGCGGAAAACTCGTTTCCGCCTTTGCGGTCGGCAACGAAGAAGAGGAAATCGGTGCGGGCAGGTTCAAGCGCGGCCTGGATCGAGGACAGCGAGGGATTGCAGATCGGGCTGGGAGGCAGGCCTTCATTGATATAGGTGTTGTAGGGCGAAGGAAGACGCGTGTCCGCGAAACTCAGCACTTCCCTGCTCACGCCCTGCTGCTCCAGGATGTAATCCACCGTGGAGCAGGATTCCAGGCGCATCCCTTTGTTCAGGCGGTTGGCCAGCACTCCGGCCACAAGTTTCCGTTCCTCCGCGGAACCGCTTTCCCGTTCCACGATCGAGGCCAAAACCAGGCGGTTGTAAAACCCAGGTGTGGCGCGGTAGTCGATGCCGGCGGACTCCAGTTTGCCAGAGAACTGGCGGGTCATGGTCTGCAGGATTTCCCTGGGGCTGAGGCTGATGTCGAAGGCGTAGGTTTCCGGGTAGAGAAAGCCTTCCAGCGAGGAAGCGCGGAGCCCGGTGAGTTCCTGCACGAAGCCGGGATCAGAAGCCAGGGAATCCAACGCGGCGTAAGACGCGAGGCCGCTGCGCTCGATCTTTAGCAGGGTCCGCTGCAAGGACAGGCCTTCCGGAAAAGTGATTCGGACCGCGCTGGTATTGCCCTTTTCCAATAGGCGCAGAGTTTGCAGCAGGCTGTTGTTGCCGCTCATGGTGTAGGTGCCGGCGATTAGGCGGCGGTCCGTTCCGCGCAGCTGGGCCAGGATTCTGAACAGGGCGGGATTGCGGATGATTCCCCGTTCCTGAAGCTTGGCGGCGATGGAGCCGGCAGTGTCGCCCCGGCTGACTTTCAGGGCCAGCTGTTCCGCTTGGACCGGACTGATAAGCTGCCAGGCCAGCCAGGCGCTTACCCCTAGAAGGATGAGCAGGGCCAGGATCAGCAGGTTTCGGGTTATGTTTGGTTGTTTTGGCATTGGTTTTCCAGATAGTTTTTCAGGATCAGGGCGGCGGCCATGGCGTCCTGGACCTGGCGCCGCTGTTTCCAATCCAGGCCGAGTTTGATGAGTTCCTCAATGGCTTCGGAGGTGCTGTAACGCTCATCCCAAGGTACGATCGGGATGTCCAGGCTGGCTGCCAGTTGCTCCATGAAGGCTTGGGTTTCGTCTGTTTTGGAGGTGTTGCCGCCTTCCAAAGCATAGGGCATGCCCAGCACAATTAGAGTGACCCGCTGCTCTTGCAGAATGACGCGCAGCTGTGGCAGTAACTGCTCCAGGCCGTTATTGGGCAGCACTTTCCAGGGTTTGGCAAAAATGCGCAGGGGATCGCTGAGCGCCAGCCCGATGCGTTTTTCACCGTAGTCGAGGGCCAGAATGCGTCCCGCCGGGTTCACAGATTCGATTCGTCTCTCCAGATGGCGATGTACCAGCGGTTGTCCGCGGGTTTCAGGTAGAAGCGCGCGACTCCGCTGGCTGTGATCATGGAATTGGAGGCATAATAGGAAAGCTTCAGGTCGAAGATGCAGGGGATCACGACCCAGTCCTCGTGGCCGAGCTCGGGATCGCTTTCCCAGCTCTCTTCCGGAGGGATCTGCAGGCGCAGCTGAAGGTCGTCCGGAGATTCGTGCGTGCCGTCTGAAGAGCCTTCCGTAAAGAGGTTTCCGGTATAGAGCACTTCCTGGTCGTAACCCCACCAGGAATCGCGGATGCCGTCGGCGTTCACATCGATGCCGATCTGGTTGACCTCCGAGGAGATCAGTTCGAAGCGGAAATCCGGGGCCAGGATGCTCTTGAAGATGTTGATGTTACGCTCGCCATAGGATAGTTCGAGGTTTTGCAGTACTTCGCGGGGCGTGCGGTTTTGGATGGTGTCGTTCGAAACATCGCGCAGGTTGGGATGGAAGGGGTTCCAACAGCTGGCCAGTGAGAGCAGGGCCAGCAGCAAGGGGAACGCGCTCAACTTATTGCGAGAAATCATACTTCAGCTTTCCCCAGGTGGGATGACTGTAAGCGCGGTAGTCATACCACTTGCTGATATACCAATACCCGTCGGTTCTGCGGAAATGCAGTTCCAGGTTGCCGCTGTGCATTTGCGGAACGGCGTTCCCATTGGCATAGCGCAGCAGTTCGTAGCTGCGGTAGGCCTTGGCGTCGTTGGCGCCGATCTCGTCGGGCTGTCCGTCGATGAGGCTGAGAGTGACGCTGATGCTGTCGGACTGGCTGTGCAAATTGAGCAGCATATCCTGTTCCTGGGCGCTGGACCAGGTACTGGTGAGGTTGTAGTCGTTCACATCCTGGGGCGCGAACCAAAAACGGTAGTCCGCGGTGAACAGGCCAGTGTACTTGACCGCGTTGCGGCTGTCCGCGTAGCAATACTCCAGGTTTTGCAGACAGAGGTCCCAGCTCGTGGCATAGTTGTTCCACGCGGCGGGTTTGGTCGGCGGTTCCGAATCGCGCAACTTGAAGAGCTCGCAGCCATTCAAGCCGATCAGCAGAACCAGGAGCAAAGCGATATTCCTCATAAACTCACGATATTTCCGGGCTGTTTTGTGTCAACACATTTTTTGCCGGGATAAAGGCTTAGCGCACCGCCTTGAGAGCTGTTCCCCGGGGCGCCGCTTTTGCAAGGGATGCAGGGCTTTGCGGCATTGTGGATAAGTATTTTTGGCCGGCCCCAGATATCCGTTGACAGGAAACCCGGACGCGTAGATTTGGAACCATAAATACAGTGCGGAGAGCATGGCTTTCGTGCATCGTGCGATGCAGGCCGGATGTATCCCCAACGCTACAAAAGGAGGTAATCGTGTCCGATCGGAACCAACGCAAGTTACACTTGATCCTGGACGACATTTTCCACAGCGAACCGTCTGCCTGCAGGCAGCAACTGCTGCGCGAGTTCATCAACCATCCCCTGGTCGCCTTGCAGAACCTCCGCAGTTTGGACGCGCTGGTCATCGCCCAAGCCTGGAAACAGCAGTTGCAAACCGATTCGCCCTGGCTGAGCACGGACCGTTTGCTCAAGATCATTTCGCGTCCGGACTGGAGCCTGGCAGAAGCGCTGGCCTATCTGGGCACCCTGATCGACAGATGCGTCCTGAACACCCGGGAACCCCTGGACACTGATTACCGCAAGTATCCCATCCAACTGCTCCAGGCGGAATTCCGGCTGGGCAGCAGCACCGGCTATCTGATCATGGACCTGGACCCCGTGGAACTGATCCGCGACAACCTGGACTACTATCCCTACAGCGAAAGACAGCTGGCGGAGATGGTGCTGGAAGCCTTTGAACTGATCAAAAAGTTCTATTGGGAAGCCGAGGCCAAACTGCTTACAACCATCGACTTCAGCTATCCGGATTACTACCTGGAAAGCATAGACCCCTTGATCAACCTGCTGCGTTTCGGCCTGGATACGCCGCTGTCCCGGTCGCTGCGCAAAGCCCAGCTGGCCAAGCGGGAAACCGCCATCGTGATCTACCTGATGCACCGCTGGTACACCGACCAGCAGGGCGTGGACGCCGAGGACCTGATCCGCCTGGTGAGCGCGAATCCGGAAGAGGAAGCCCGAAACGCCGCTTTGCTGGATCAGGAAGGGAAACTCCGCTCCGCTGGTTTGGTCCGCGAATCCAACTCCGAGTTGTTTCTGGGCAAGGGCTTGTTGACTTACCAGCCCAAATCCGCGGACTTGTGCGACGAGTTCAGGCAGGATATCGCAAGCTACGAAGAAGACGATGAGCCGCGCGAGAATCCCGCGCTGAAAAGGGTTCCCTGCTCCAAGGGCCTGGCCAGCCTGATCCTTCCGCAACAGGATCTGGCACTGCTGCGTGTGGCGGTCACCCGTTTGCAGAACGGCGATTTTGAGGATTTGGAGCGCTGGGGCATCAATCCTCCCTTGGAAGGCGGAATGAGCAGGAATCACGGCCTACTGGCGCTCTTCTACGGCGAACCGGGCACCGGGAAAACCTTTGCCGCGGGAGCAGTGGCGGCTGAACTGGAAAAGGAACTGGTCTCCATCGACGCCACCATGCTGCGCAACCACTGGTACGGCGATTCCGAAAAGCTGGTGCGGGGCCTGTTTGATGACATGGCCCGGATCGTGCGCGATTCCGACGATCCGCCCGTGTTCCTGCTCAACGAATGCGACCAGATCATCCATCGCCGCGACAGCTCGCTCACCGGCTCGCACAACACGGAGAACGCCATCCAGAACATCATCCTCGAGCAATTGGAGAACTTCCCCGGGATCCTGATCATGACCACCAACCTTGTGGACAACATCGACGCCGCTTATTTCCGGCGCTTCAACATCAAACTGCAGTTTACCCGGCCGGATGAGGAATGCCGGCTGCGCTTGTGGAAGGCGCATCTGCTGCCCACGATTCCTGGCGCGGAGTGCATCCCGGTCGCGGAATTGGCGCGGGATTTCGAGTTCACCGGCGGCCAGATCAGCCTGGTGATCCAGAATGCCTGTTTCGAAGCGGTTTCGCGGGATACCGCGGAACGCCGCCTCACCCTGGCAGACATTCTCAAATACGCACGGGTGGAGCAGCCCTGGATCGGCAAGGGGCAGAAACGTCCGGTGGGATTTTAGGCTCAAGTTCAGTTATGGTGGTTAAGCCCGGAGGGCTAAGTTTTTTCGCCTCCGAGGGGCTTGCCCAGGCATACACTCCGTATTGACCTGTTCCAATTATTAACCCACCATAATTGAATATGAGCCGATATTAATCTCAACGGGCAGTCTGGATAGAGGTGTCGGCCTGGTGCCTGGGTCCCGCGCTTCCTTATCCCCTCCTTATGACCTCCCGAACAATCATAGGGAGGTCATAAGGAGGGCATAGCCAGGTTCACGGGCCAAGCCCCAGGCCATTGCTTGCGGCAGAGAATATAATACGCGCCGGGTACGTCGAAAGTCCTGCCTTATGAAGGACTATCCCAGCCAGTTTTGCAGGGAAATGAAAGTAGCAAAAAAAAGGTATTGACAGATTTGGGGAGCAGAAAAAGTCTGGCTCCACTGACTTGATTTAACTTGATCGTATAGCACAAGTCCCAATTTTTGCAGGGGCTTATAGTTCTTTAGGAGGAACGATGTTATCCTGTTTATGGGATACTCCCCGGAGTATCGCCGCGGTAGAAGCATCAGCTTTATACCCTACAACCAACGAAGCCAACTCAGCAGAAAGAGTTCCGGCGCGGCAAAGCGGCCCCTTGGGTCAAGCGCATAGCCCGCAAGGCGAGTTCTGCCTGAATAGTGGAGGAACCCGTGAGTAAATCCGAAAACCGAATCCGGATCAAGCTTAAGGCGTATGACCATCGTTTACTGGATCAATCCGTGGCGGAAATAGTGAAAAGCACGCGCAACACCGGAGCCAAGGTCATTGGCCCGATTCCGCTTCCCACCGACCGCACCCTGTACACGATATTGCGTTCGCCCCACGCGGACAAGAAATCCCAGGATCAATTTCAGATGCTGGTACATAAGCGGCTGATCGATATCATGAACCCTACGCAGCAGACCACCAACGCTCTGAAGAAGCTGAATCTGCCTGCCGGCGTGCATGTGGAGATCAAGGCCAATACGAGGAGCTGAGCATGTTGGGATTAATAGGAAAGAAAATTGGCATGACCCAGGTGTTTGATCCCGATGGCAAGGTGATACCCGTTACCTTGATCCAGGTAGGACCCTGCCGCGTGATCTGCAAACGCACCAAGGAAGTGCATGGTTATGAAGCCCTGCAGCTGGGCTACGAAGAGCTCGCCGAAAAGAAAGTCAAGCGTCCCGACGCCGGCCACTTCAAGAAAAACCAGACCCCGGCCTACCGTTACCTGCGTGAATTCCGCCCAGCCTTCGGCCAGGTTATCGATGCCTATGAAGTAGGCAGCGAAATCACCGCGGGCATTTTTACGGCCGACGAAAACGTCAGCGTTTCCTCCACATCGCGCGGCCATGGTTATACCGGCGTGATGAAACGCCACGGCTTTGCCGGTTTCATGCAGTCGCACGGCGTCCACGAATCTTTCCGCGGCGGCGGATCGATCGGGCAATGCGCCCAGCCTTCACGCGTCTTCAAGGGCGTGAAGATGGCCGGCCAGCATGGTAACGTCAAAGTCACCACCAGGCACTTGCAGGTGGTGAAGGTCGACGCCGAACAGAATTTGATCATGGTCAAGGGAGCGGTGCCTGGCCACCGGAACTCCCTGATCACCATCCATAAGGAAAATTAGGGGGGAAGATGGTCAAAGCATTGAAATTCAACGCTCAAGGCGAACAGATCGCCGAGATCGAACTTCCGTCCGGCGTTTTCGACGTCGACGTGAACGCCCCCAAGGTTTTGCTGCACGAAGTGGTCACGATGTTTCTGGGCAATCAGCGCCAGGGCACCGTGCAAAAAAAGAACCGCGCCATGACCGCTGGCAGCACCCGCAAGCTGTTCAAGCAGAAAGGCACCGGAAACGCCCGCCAGGGTTCGCGCCGGACCCCGATCCGCGTACATGGCGGCCGGGCCTTCGCCATACTGCCCAAGGACTGGTACCGTCCGATCCCGCGCACCAAGAAGCGCATGGCCCTCAAGGTCGCGCTCACCGACCGGGCTCGTGACGGCCGCATCTTCATCGTGGAAGACCTCGATTTTGCCTCGCCGAGCACCAAACAGGCGCTTGACCTGCTGGCCAGGATCATGCCCGAAAAAGGCCGCAAACTGGTGGTCACGGAAGGGCACAAGGTGGAGACGGTCAAGTCTTTCAACAACCTGCCTGACGTGATTACCGACCGCGCGGACAGCCTGCACGCCTACGAAGTGCTGAAAAGCAGCTACATCCTGATGACCCAGTCCGCGCTCGACAAGGTGGCCGAGGTCTTTGGTTCCAACGGTAGCCGCCATAGCGCCCGCGCAATGGAAACCAGTGCGCCGCAGGCTGAGGAGGTATAAACATTATGATCCATCCCCGCAATATTGTGATTGCCCCGATCATCACCGAGAAGAGCGAGCTGCTGGCCCACAACACCAACACCTATACCTTCAAGGTGAGCATCAACGCCAATAAGATAGAGATCAAACACGCGATCGAGCACATCTTTTCCGTAAAAGTGCTGGACGTGAACACGATCCGCATGCTGGGCAAGCCCAAACGCCTGGGCAAATACAACGGCAAACGCCCGGATTGGAAAAAAGCGATCGTAACCCTCAGGGCCGGCGACAAGATTGCCGATTTTGAGGTTTGAGAGGTTTAGCATGGGAATAAAGAAATATAAGCCCACCACTCCGACCCTGCGTTTCCGTACTGGTTACACCTTTACGGAGATCACCAGCGACAGCCCGGAAAAATCGCTGCTCAAGCCGGTCCGCAAGTCCGGCGGACGCAACAACCAGGGCAGGATTACCTGCCGTCACCGTGGAGGCGGACATCGCCGCCACTATCGCGTGATCGATTTCAAGCGCGACAAACACGGCATTCCGGCCAAAGTCGCTTCGATCGAGTACGATCCCAACCGCACTGCCCGTATCGCCTTGCTGCACTACCTGGACGGTGAAAAGCGCTATATCATAGCTCCCGACGGTTTGGAAGTGGGCGCGAAGCTGATGTCCGGTCCGGACGCTGAGATCGCGCTCGGTAACGCCATACCCCTGGAGAAGATCCCCCTTGGTTCCTCGGTGCACAACATCGAACTGAAAAAGGGCCGCGGCGGACAGATTGCCCGCTCTGCCGGAACCTACGGACAGATCGTGGCCAAAGACGGCGATTACGTGCACGTGAAGATGCCCTCCAACGACGTCCATCTGATCCGCAAGGAATGCCTGGCGACGATCGGAACGGTGAGCAACCAGGACCACAACCTGATCCAGATCGGCAAGGCCGGACGCAACCGCTGGAAAGGCATCCGCCCCACAGTTCGCGGCGTGGCCATGAACCCTGTGGACCATCCCATGGGTGGTGGCGAAGGCAAATCTTCAGGCGGCGGCCATCCGGTCTCTCCTTGGGGCAAACCTGCCAAGGGCGGCAAAACCCGCAAAACCCGCAAGTATTCCGATAAATACATCGTGAAAGCAGTTAAAAAGAGATAAGGGAAGTATATAATGGCACGTTCAGTTAAGAAAGGACCCTTCGTAGACGACTACCTTCCGAGGAAAGTGGAAGCCCTGGACGCCGAAAGCAAGAAAAGCGTGATCAAAACCTGGTCGCGCCGTTCAGTGATCATACCCTCTTTTATCGGACATACATTCTCGGTGCACAACGGACACAAGTTCGTACCCGTGTATATTACGGAGAACATGGTGGGGCACAAGCTGGGAGAGTTTTCGCCCACCCGCACCTACCGTGGACATAAAGACAAAAAGAGCAAGGCCAAATAAAGGAGCTGATGATGGAAGCAACCGCTAAACTCCAATTTGCCCGCGGATCAGCCCGCAAAGCGCGCCTGGTGCTGGACACCATCCGCTACAAGAGGGTTACCGATGCTCAAAACATACTACGTTATTCACGCCGCAGAGCCGCCACGGCCATCGGCAAACTGTTGGATTCCGCCATTGCCAACGCCCAAGTCAAGGATCCCAAGATCGACCTCAGCCAGGTTTACGTGACCCTGGCAACTGCCGATTCGGGACCCCAGATGAAGCGTTACATGCCCAGATCCCATGGCCGGGCTTTTATGATCCGTAAACAGACCTGCCATATCGCGCTGGAAATCCAGACCCTGGAATAGGAGGAACACCTTGGGACAGAAAATACACCCCATTTTATACCGCGTCGGCGTAAATAAAGACACCGAATCCATTTGGTTCGCCCAGGGTTCCACATACGTGGACTTCCTTCAGGAAGACATCAAGATCCGCCAATACATCCACAAGCGCCTGGAGCAGAAGATGGTTTCCCGGGTTCAGATCTCCCGCAAAACCAGCTCCATCATCATCGATATCCATACGGCGCGCCCTGGTTTGGTAATTGGCAAGAAAGGCGAGGATATCGACCGCCTGCGCAACGAACTCAACGTTCTGATCAACAAGAACCGGAAGACCCCGATCGCCGTATCCATCAACATCGAACAGATCGACAAGATGTGGCTGGATTCCCGCTTGGTAGGCCTGGAAATCAGCCGCCAGCTCGAAGAGCGCGTATCGTTCCGCCGGGCCATGAAACTGGCCATGCGCAACGTGCTCAAGGAAGGGGCCCAGGGCGTGAAAGTTCAGGTTTCCGGACGTCTTGGCGGAGCCGAGATCGCGCGCACCGAGCGCTACAAACAGGGCCGCACGCCGTTGCACACCCTGCGCGCCGACATCGATTACGCCACAGTGGAAGCAAACACCACCTATGGCGTGATCGGGATCAAGGTGTGGATCTACAAAGGCGACATACTGGGTTAGGAGAAGGTAAATGTTAGCACCAAAAAAAGTAAGACACAGGAAGATGATGAAAGGCAGGCGGAACGGCCTGTCCTGGACTGGAAGCAATATAGACTTTGGCGATTATGGCTTGATCGCGCTCGAAGACGCCTTCATCACCAGCCGCCAGATCGAGGCTGCCCGTATCGCCATCACCAGGCACATGAAACGTGTCGGTAAAGTGTGGATCCGGATATTCCCAGACAAGCCGATCACGCGCAAACCAGCCGAAACCCGCATGGGCAAAGGCAAAGGCGCTCCGGAATATTGGGTGGCGGTGGTTCGGCCAGGCCGCATCCTTTTCGAGATAGAGGGTGTGGACGTGCAGATCGCCAAGGAAGCCATGCGTTTGGCTTCGCACAAACTACCGATCCTGACCCGGATCATTGCACGTGAAGGAGTGGAGTTATGAAGATCGAAGAAATCCGCGCCCTGACCAAGGATGAGCTGCATTCCCGGCTGGAGGAACTGCGCATCGAATTGTTCAACCTGCGCTTCCAGAAGTCCAAGAACCTGCTTGACCGCAAGGACAGGCTGCGTCTGGTGAGAAGGGATATCGCCCGGATCAACACCATTATCAATGAAAATACGCACAGGCAGTGAGGTTAACAGTGGAACAAGCACGTAAGATGATCAAACAGGGTGTCGTCGTCAGCGACAAGAACGATAAGACCATCGTGGTCCGAGTCCAACGGCAATACATCCATTCGCTATATAAAAAGACCGTGCGCCGCCACAAGAAGTTCATGGCTCACGACGAGAATAACGAAGCGCATGAAGGCGATGTGGTCCAGATCGTGGAATACCGCCCCATGAGCGCTCGCAAACGCTGGGCTCTGCACAAGATAGTCGAGCGCAGCAAATAAGGGAGTTTTGGAATGATTCAAGCCCAGACGATATTGAATATCGCCGACAACTCCGGTGCCAAAAAAGCCATGTGTATCAAGGTCTTGGGCGGCACCAAGAGAAAGTATGCCACCATCGGCGACGTCATAGTGGTGGCCATCAAAACCGCCACACCAGGTGGCAAAGTGAAGAAAGGCAGCGTGGAACGCGCGGTTATCGTTCGCACAGCGAAGGAAATCCGCCGTCCTGATGGATCCTACATCCGCTTTGAGGACAACGCGGCCGTGATAATCGATGAAAAGCACGATCCCAAGGGAACGCGCATCTTTGGACCGGTGGCCCGCGAACTGCGCGAGCACCAGTACATGAAGATAGTGTCCCTGGCTCCGGAAGTGCTGTAGGAGACTATGATGCCAGATAGACTCAGACTTAAGAAAGGTGATTTCGTGATCGTCATCTCCGGCGCCGACAAAGGCAGAAAGGGACGCATCCTCAAAGCCTTTCCCAAAACAAACCGGGTGATCGTGGAGAAAGTGCACATGATCAAGAAGCACAGCAAGCCCACGCAGACCAATCCGCAGGGCGGAATCATTCACAAGGAAGCCCCGGTGAACGCCTCCAATGTGATGCTCTTTAACGAAAAACTGAATACCGTATCCAAGCCGGTCATCCATGTCCGGGAAGGCCACCGTGTACGTGTGTGCAAGAAATCCGGGGACGAGCTGTAGGAGCGAAATCATGAATAGAATGAAAGAACACTTCCAGAAAGACGTTGTCCCAACGTTGAAAAAAAGGTTCTCTTACAAGAACCCGCACCAGGTTCCCCGGCTGGACAAGATCGTGGTGAGCATGGGCGTGGGCAGCGCCACCCAGAATAAAGCCATCCTGGACAACGCGGTGAAGGACATGGAACAGATCACGGGCCGTAAAGTGATCATCACCAAAGCCCGGAAATCGATATCCAACTTCAAACTGCGCCAGGGAATGCCCATCGGCTGCAAAGTGACCCTGCGGGATGAAGTCATGTATGAATTCTTCGACCGCCTGGTTTCGATCGTGATTCCCCGGATCCGCGATTTCCGCGGCATTCCGGCTGATTCCTTCGACGGCAGGGGCAACTTTTCGCTCGGACTCAAGGAACAGACAGTGTTCCCAGAGATCGACTATGATAAGATCGACGCCACCCGTGGCCTGAATATCAACATAGTAACCACGGCCCGGACCGACGACGAGTGCCGCGAACTGCTTAAAGAACTCGGCATGCCCTTCCAGCGCAGTGAGTAAGGAGAACAAATGGCCAAGAAATCTTTGATTTTAAAACAACAACGAACCCCGAAGTTCAAAGTAAGAAAATACAACCGCTGTAAGATTTGCGGACGCCCCCGGGCTTATATGCGCGATTTCGGCATGTGCCGCCTGTGCTTCCGTAAATACGCGTCCCTGGGCCATATCCCCGGGATCACCAGAGCCAGTTGGTAACAGATGGAGGAAATAAATGAGCGTTAGTGATCCGATAGCTGATGCATTGACCAAGATCCGCAATGCATATCGTGCCGGTCATACGCAGGTGCATGTGAATCACAACCGCCTCGTTGAGGCGCTTGTGAAGCTACTCGCCGCAGAGAATTTTGTGAACAGCGTCCAGGTTCTGGATAAGGACCTGGAGAAGAAAATAAACTACAGACGCATCCTGGTAAATCTTCGCTACACCAACGACGGCGCGCCCGTCATTCAGGGACTGGTGAGGATCTCCAAACCCGGACGCCGAGTTTATGTCAAGGCAGATGATATCCCCAGCGTGTACAATAACACCGGCTGCGCGATCATTTCCACCTCACAGGGTGTGATGGTGGACCGCGACGCCCGGCAAAAACGCGTAGGCGGAGAATACATCTGTAAGGTTTGGTAGGGGGAGTCATGTCTCGTATTGGAAAATCTCCTGTCAAGTTCGATCCTTCGGTCAAGGTGGACATCCAGCAGGAAACTGTCCGCGTGAAAGGCAAGCTGGGCGAACTATCCTATACACTGATGCCGGGAATCAGCATCGAAACGGAATCCGGAGTCCTGCACGTGAAACGCAGCGACGAAAGCAAATCCCAGCGCGCCCTGCATGGTTTGACCCGGGCTTTGATCCAAAACATGGTCACCGGAGTTACCGATGGTTACCTGAAGACCCTCAATGTGATCGGAACAGGTTATTCGGCAGAACGGGTGGGTCCCTGGTTGAGATTATCCCTGGGTTACTCGCACGACATCTTGATGGAGATCCCTGAAGGGCTCACCGTCGAGGCCGAAGCGGTTCCGCGCTCCAAGGGAACGCGCAGCGACTTGCAGAGCATTATCCGGATCAAGGGCATCGACAAGCAGTTGGTCGGCCATTTCGCCGCCGAAGTCCGTGCCTGCCGTCCTCCGGAAAACTACAAGGGCAAGGGCGTCCGTTATGAGGACGAACACGTCACCATCAAAGCCGGAAAAGCCGGATCGAAGTAAGTGAGGACTGGAAATGATTAAACACAGCAGCATTATAAAGAATGCCCTCAGAACCCGCCGCAGAGCGGCCATCCGCAAGCACTTGCGCGGTACAGCCGAACGTCCGCGCCTGGTGGTCTTCCGCAGCTTGAAGCACATCTACGCCCAGATCATCGACGACACCACTGGCAAGACTCTGGTTTCCGCTTCCAGCAAGGGCAAGGATTTGGATCTTGCTTCGAAAACCAAGAAAACCGAGCAGAGTTTCCAAGTCGGCCAGAAACTGGGCGAAAAAGCCCTGACCGCTGGATTGAACAAAGTGTGTTTCGACCGTGCCGGCTACAAGTACCATGGCAGAGTAAAAGCCCTGGCAGACGGCGCGCGCAAAGCCGGACTTGATTTCTGATAGGAGAATAGCGTGAATTACGAACGTAACAATAATACAGACGAAGAAAGACTGGTAGAGACAGTAATCGAGACCAAACGCGTTGCCAAGGTGGTGAAAGGCGGGCGCAACATGAGTTTCAGTGCGATCGTCGTGATTGGCGACAAGGCTGGAAAGATCGGCGTGGGCAGCGGCAAAGCCAATGAGATCGCCGATGCCATCCGCAAAGCCAAGGAAAGAGCCCAGAAGAGCATGTTCACCGTCCCGATCATCAAAGGCACCATCCCGCACGAGATAGTTGCCAGGTACGGAGCCAGCCGGGTCATGATGAAGCCAGCCGCAGCAGGTACCGGAGTCATCGCAGGAGGAACAGCCCGCGCCATCTTTGAGGCAGCCGGAATCCAGAACATCCTCTGCAAATCCTTGGGCTCCAACACTCCCTGCAACGTAGTCAAAGCCACCATCTCCGGTTTGAAATCCATGCGGACCCTGGCCGATATCGCCAGGCTGCGCAACAAGACCATCGCGGAGATCACTGGGCAGGAGGAGAAATGAAATTGAGAGTTACTCAAATCCGCAGCACAATCAACCGTAAGGAAAACCATAAACGGGTGATCAAGTCCCTGGGCTTGGGGCATCCCGGAAAATGCCGCATCCACGAAGACAATCCCTGCATCAGGGGTATGATCAATAAAGTATCGTACCTGCTCAGGGTGGAAGAAGAGAAGGGGGAATAACCATGCTTACTCTTTCCAATCTTGGCAAACCTGCCGGCCGCAAAGCCAAAAAACGCCTGGGCAAAGGACAGGGAACCGGCCAGGGACATCAGGCTGGACGCGGTCACAAAGGCAAGAAGGCCCGTTCTGGCGGTGGAATTCCCGCCTGGTTTGAAGGCGGTCAGATGCCCATGAACCGCCGCCTGCCCAAACGCGGCTTCAAGAACATTTTCCGCCAGAACTACCGGGTGCTTAATCTGTCCCGGTTGATCGGACTGGAAGAAACCGAATTCGACATCGCCAAGCTGGAACTTCTGGGCTTGCTGCCCGCCAAAGGCAAAAAAGGCAAGTACCCGGTCAAGGTTTTGGCCAGCGTCAAAGAAGACTTCACCCAGAAGGTCCACATCAAGGCCAACGCCTTTTCCCAGCGGGCCATGGAACTAATCGCCAAAAATGGCGGCAAGGCTGAGGTGGTGTAAGTTGTTCAAGACTCTAATGAACATCTTCCGGATACCCGATCTGAAGAAGAAGATCCTCATTACGGGATTGCTGCTGGTGCTTTACCGCCTGGGCAGTTTCGTTCCGATTCCCGGAGTCGATACTTCTCAGTTAAAGGACTTTTTTGCCCGCCAGTCTGGCAGCCTGTTTGACCTTTTGAACCTATTCGTGGGCGGAAACTTCGAGCGCGCCTCGGTGTTTGCCCTGGGCATCATGCCCTATATCACGGCTTCGATCGTGATCCAGCTGCTGGGCAGCATAGTTCCCTATTTCGAGAAACTAAGGAAAGAGGGCGCTGACGGTCAGAAGAAGCTGAATCAGATCACCCGTTACGGAACGGTAGCCCTGGCCGCTTTCAACGCCATCACGATTACCGTGGGCTTGACCAGCATGACCGGAAACACCGGCCCTGTGGTTCCACAAGTGAACTTCCTGTTCCATTTCACCGGGATGGTCACCCTGATCGCGGGTACCATGATAGTTCTGTGGCTGGGCGAACAGATTACAGAGCATGGCATAGGCAACGGCATTTCCCTGATCATTTTTGCCGGGATCATTGCCCGCTATCCTGAAGGCTTCATCAACCTGTTCACTACCCGCTTTACCAGCCTCTCGGGCGTCATCGTTTCCCTGCTGGCCTTGGTGATCATGGTTCTGGTGACGGCCGCCATAATCTTTGTGACCGAAGCCATCCGTAAGATTCCGGTCCAATATGCCAAACGCATCGTTGGACGTCGGGTTTATGGCGGACAAAGCACCTACATCCCACTACGCGTGAATACCGCGGGTGTGATCCCGATCATCTTTGCCCAATCGATCTTGATGTTCCCCGCCACTTTGATCACCATTATCGGCGGCGGACAAAACCAGACCGAAGGCTTTTTACTGACCTTACAGAACGCCTTTTCGCCGGGCCACCTGGTTTATACCTTGTTATACGTTGGCTTGATCATCTTCTTTGCCTACTTTTACACGGCGATCGTGCTCAACCCGACCGAAATGGCGGAAAACATGGTCAAATATGGCGGACACATCCCCGGCAAGAAACCCGGCAAGAAAACCGCGGAATACATCAGCTCAGTGCTCACCCGCATCACCTTGCCCGGAGCCATCTTCTTCGCCTTTGTGGCCCTGATGCCTGAATTGATGCGCGATATCTTCAACCTGCCCTTCTATTTTGGCGGCACCGGACTCATCATCGTTGTCGGCGTGGCTCTGGACACATTGAAGCAGATTGAATCCCACCTGGTCATGCGCCATTACGATGGATTCATGAAGAAAGGCAAGCTCCGCGGCCGCTCAAGCTAAGCATGATCTTTATCAAATCGGCTTCCGAGATCAACAAAATGCGCGCCAGTTGCCTCATTGTGGGCGAACTGCTGGATGCTCTGGAGCAGCGTATAGTTGCCGGTGTTTCCACGCTCGATCTGGATGCCTATGCTTGGGAGTTCATCGTTTCCCGGGGCGGACAGCCCGCTTTCAAGGGCTATACAATTCCCGGCCTGGGACCCTTTCCCGGAACGCTCTGCACTTCGCTGAATTCCGGCATCGTGCATGGCATTCCCGCGGCAGATGCCATCCTTAAGGAAGGCGACATCATCGGGATAGACGTGGGAGTCCACAAAGACGGATTCTACGGAGACGCGGCGCGCACATACGCCGTGGGCAAAGTATCCCCGGAAGCAGACAAACTGATGCAGGTCACCCGGCAAGCTCTTAAGCTTGGCATTGCCGCTGCCAGAGCGGGCAACCGGGTCAGCGACATTTCCCATGCCGTCGGCAGTTACGTTGGCGAAATGGGGTATTATGTCGCGGACGACCTCACGGGACACGGCATTGGCCGTAATCTGCATGAGGAGCCCCAGATTCCCAATTCCGGAGCTGCCGGACGTGGTCCACGCCTGAAACCAGGCATGACCCTGGCGATCGAGCCCATGGTGAACATCGGCACGAACCGCGTGAAAGAGAAAGGCTGGGAATTCTTTGCTGCCGACGACAGTTTATCGGCCCATTACGAACATACAATTCTGGTGACGGAGTCTCAGCCTGAGATTCTCACCCTGGTAGAGGGAGCGAAGATATGAGCAAAGCTGGCGTTATCGAGGTGGAGGGAATCGTGACCGATGCCCTGCCCAACACTACTTTTAAGGTTCAACTGGAGAACGGCCATGAAATTCTGGCCCACAGCTCCGGTAAAATGCGGATGCACTACATCCGGATTTTGCCCGGCGACAAGGTCAAGGTGGAACTCTCGCCTTACGACCTTACCCGCGGCAGAATCACCTATCGCTATAAATAACAACATTGCAGGAAGCGACTGCACTTTTTGCAAGGAGACCATAATGAAAGTGAGATCATCAGTCAAGGTAGTTTGCAAGGACTGCCGCATCATCAAACGCCACGGTGTGATCCGTGTTATCTGCAGCTCTAACCCCAAACACAAGCAAAGACAGGGTTAAGGAGGACCAACTTGGCACATATTGCAGGTATTGAAATTCCCAAAAACAAACGTCTCTTTATAGGGCTTACCTACATCTACGGTATCGGGCCGACCATCGCCAAAGACATTTGCCGCAAGGCCAACGTCGATGAGATGAAGAAAGTGGAAGACCTAAGCGTGGAAGAAGAAAAAGCCATCCGGGATGTAGTCCAGAACGATTATACCGTGGAAGGCGCCCTCCGCACCCAAGTAGCCATGAACATCAAACGCCTGATGGAGATCGGCAGTTACCGCGGCATGCGCCACAAACGCGGTTTACCGGTTCGCGGCCAACGCACCCACACCAACGCGCGCACTCGCAAGGGTCCCCGTGCCGGTGCCATTAAAAAGAAGAAATAGGAGGGTAGAAAGATGGCCCAGAAAACCAGAACCAAGAAAAAACGCGTCCGCCTGTCCTTTGACGAAGGCATCATCTTCGTGCATTCCAGTTTCAACAACACGATCATCTCCCTCACAGACCGCGCTGGCAACGTCCTGGCTTGGTCCAGCGGCGGCAAGGTCGGCAACAAGGGATCCCGCAAAGCCACGCCTTATGCAGCTCAGATAGCAGCCACGGAAGTGGCCAAGACCGGACAGGACATGGGCATCAGCCGCGTTTCTGTAATCGTTAGGGGGCCAGGCAGCGGCAGGGAATCAGCAATCCGCGCAGTCAATGCTTCCGGAATGCGCGTCACCATGATCAAAGACGCCACCCCGATTCCGCACAACGGTTGCCGTCCGCCCAAAACGAGAAGGATCTAAACGAGGAAATTATGGCAAGATATACCGGACCCCGAGCTAAACTCTGCCGCAAATTCGGCGAGAACATCTACGGCCCCGCCAAGTATGATAAGATACTGAACAAGCGCAAGTTCCCTGCTGGACAGCATGGCAAGAACATGCGGCGCAAAGCTAGCGATTACTCGATCCACCTGAAGGAAAAACAAAAACTCAGGAACATCTACTGCCTGCTGGAACGCCAGTTCAGCAACTACTTCGTGAAGGCTGCCAAAATGAGCGGCATCACGGGCGACAACTTGCTCCAATTCCTGGAGAGAAGGCTGGATAACACCGTTTACCGCCTGGGTTTCGCGACCACCAGGATGCAAGCCCGCCAGTTTGTGAACCACGGCCATTTCATGGTCAACGGCAAAAAGGTGGACATACCTTCCTACTTGCTGAAAGAAGGCGACATCGTTGAAGTGCGCCCTCAAAGCAGAAGCATGAAAATACTGTCCGAGGTCCTTGCCGGAACGGAATCCAGCTCGCCCTATCCCTGGCTTACTGTGGATAAGGAAAACATGCGCGGGCAGTTCAACGTCATACCGGCAGCTGCTGAGATCCCCAACACAGTGGATCTGCGCCTGATCGTAGAGTTCTACTCCAAGAAATAGTTAACTCAAGCAAGGAGTTATTATGCTATACCTTGAACCCCTGCAAATGCCGGATACCGTGGAGCATGACAGAGCAAGCTACTCGCCCCATTACGGCAGATTCGAAATAGGACCTTTGGAGCCTGGCTTTGGCACTACCTTGGGCAATACGCTGCGGCGCGTGCTGCTTTCGTCGATTCAGGGCTCGGCGGTGCGCTTCGTGCGCATCGAGGGCTTGCATCACGAGTTCACGCCCATTCCTGGCACAAATTCGGATTACATCGACCTCATCCTGCGCCTGAAGCAACTGGTGATCTTTTCCTCGTCAGTGGATGAAGTGATGGTAAATCTGGAACACAAAGGCAAGGGCGTGATTACGGCATCCCAGATCCAGGACAACCCTCATATCCGGATCATCAACAAGGATCTCTATCTGCTGGAAGTCACCGAAGACGTAGACCTGAAAATGGAACTGATCATCGGCAATGGCCGCGGCTACATTCCCGCCGACAGACAGAATCCCGAAGGCAAGGCCGTGGGCTTCATTCCCATCGATTCCGTCTATTCGCCCATCCTCAAGGTGAATTTCACGGTCACCCATCAGCGGGTTAAAGAGCGCATGAATTTCGATAAACTGATCCTGGAAATTCACTCCAACGGCGCAATCGAGCCCAAGATAGCCCTCTTCCTGGCCGCCAAGCTTCTGCGCGACATGGTGGGCAAGGTTTGCCTGTTTGAGACCGAGCCGGAGTACATCCGCGAGGTTGACCTGGATCCCGACCTGGAAGAGAAGGAACGCATCCTTTCCCTGCCCGTCAAGGAGATCGAACTTACGGTGCGTGCGGCGAACTGCCTCACTGCCGCCAAGATCGAGACCATTGGCGAGCTGGTTTCCAAATCCGAAGCGGAAATGCTCAAATTCCGCAACTTTGGTAAGAAATCCCTGGAAGAAATCATTCAGAAATTGAAGAAATATGATCTGGAACTCGGCATGGATGTCGATGGCATCTACCGGCAAATCCGCGAAGCAAAAAGCCGGGGCATCAAGGCTGAAGAGCTGGCTCCCGTTGCGCAAGAGCCTGCGGAGGAAGTTGTGACACCCCGCAAGCCGGTTCCACCATCAAAGAAGAAGGTAAAAAATGCGACATAGAGTAGAAGGAAGAAAGTTTGGGCGCGAAACTGACGCCCGCCGCCTAATGATCTGCAACCTGGTTAAATCCATGATCGACCACGGCCAGATCACCACCACGCTTGCCAAAGCCAAGGAACTAAGGGGCTTCGTGGACCGCATGATCACCTACGGAAAAGCCAATACCGTACATGCCCGCCGCCTGGCCTACAGCGTGTTGGGAGACCGGACCCTGGTAAAAAAACTCTTCACCGAGATCGCCCCTGCCTTTGAAGGCAGAAACGGCGGCTACACCCGGGTCATCAAATCCGGTTTCCGCAAGGGCGATTCCGCTCCCATGGCCATCATCCAGTTCGTGGAAGAATCCACCATCAAACCCAAGAAAGACACTATCAAAGCCAAGGACCTGAATAAGTAGCCTTCGGCTTGAAATAATGCTCCGGGACAGGCGATCACGCGTTGCCTGTCCCTTCTTTTTGCCGTCGAACTATCCTGGAATTCCAGTTCATCCGAGCCGGGATCTGCGCGTCGGTAAAGAGCGATTCGGAAAAGCCAGCATCCATCTGCCATTTACATAGCCGGCTCAAGTTCATACATAGTGGATCAGCATGATGAGCTCATTGTCGGTCCAGCGAGGGCTGGAATCCAGTTCTTTTGGCTCTTATGCCAACAGAGTGGGTAGTCCGTGAACTTAGCACGTTGGTAAACCCGCTTCAGCGCGTGCCGGACGGTAGGCGGGTGATTTATCGCCCGCGGAGTATGAACCAAGCTCCAACCCATTTTGTGATCAACTCATTTCAATGAGTGCAGGACTTCAGGGTATTATGCATCCGGCATTTGTCACACTCTAAGGGTCCTCATCTGTGAAGTCCTGCACCGGTTGAAACCGTTTGATTGCTATAGTGGCCTCTCTTTTTGCACGGGCGATAAATCATCCGCCTACCATCCTAGGCCCTCCGGGCTTACCCACCCGGTTTGGAAGAGAGCCGTTCTTTTGTATGATACTGATAATCAAATAGATACTGCTACTATTATCCTTTATGGAGCCCAGCCTGCGCTGGAATGAAATCGCTTCCACCCACTCTAACTGAACATGAGCCAAAAAGCCTCAAGTTCCATTATTGCGGGCAAGCCCAAAGGGCGATACAAAATTAGCCCGGAATTCCGCTGCACTCCGCTGTGGGTAAAGTGCATTCGCCTCCGAGGGGCTTATCCAGGCATACCATCCGTATTGATCTGATCCTATTCATGACCCACCGTAATTGCGCTTGAGCCTATACGCTTGATCAACCAGGCAGGGCTTGCATGTGATGTTTCAGCATCTCCAGTTTGGCTGCTTTTTTCCACCTTCCGCCCCCGCGATCATTACGCGGTAATTGCGCGCTCACTACGGGCAAAGCGCGCCATGAGCGCGCAATGACCGCGCAATGATAACCGGAACGGATCAAGAATCGATGGGGATGAATGCTGTGATAGTTACTGTAAGGCTTATTTGTTGATCCGGATGATTTCGTTTTTCAGGGCGGGAATCTCTTTGAGGCCGTCGGTTCCTGCTTCCGGGTGGTATTTCCCGTAGGGTAGGGCGCGTTGGAAAGTGACGATATTCGCCTGGCGGGCATGGGGAAAATAGTCCTCAACAGCGGTTTTCAGGGCGGATTCCAGCGCTGCCGCCAGAAGGTTGTCGCTGCTTGAGCCAAGGTTGACCTGCGTGCTGACGCTGTAATCCCACAGACATTCCGCGGTGCTAGTGCTGTAGAGTTCGAAACGGGAATCAACAGTCAGGGTCCCGGCGGTCAGGAACCATGATTTGTCCCATTTGTCGATGGTGGATCGGAGCACGGCATCCACGCCAAAATACTTCTGCAGATTGGCATAGAGCGTTTGGCGCGATCCCGCCAGGCTTCCTTCGATCCCATAGAGGCCTTCTTCCTGCAGGATATTGAAAACTGCTTGCACAGAAAGGGGATAGTAGCCCCGCAAGCCCAATGCTTCGGAAAGCGAGCAGGAGAAATACTCTCCGGCATCTGCTGCCGTGGTGTTGTTGATGGGGGGCAGGATCAGGATCGTGACGGGAGTTTGGGAGTACATCTTGGGATAGGCATCCTGCAGGGCGGTTCTCTCCAGTTGAGCGCAGCCCAGCAACAGAATAAGAACTACAGGGGCCAGGATGGCGATCAGCCGGTTTTTCATGCTCACACCTCAATGCCTTAGATTGTAGCGGACGAGCAGATGATCAATGAATTGGCTTGAATCAGGCCAGAGGGTCTTTTCCTTTACCATGTAATCGCGGGCTCCCGCAAGATCGCCTTCCGCTGCCAGGATCAGGGCGTAATCGCAACAAAGGCCAGGAGGAACCGGCAGCCCCTTGCGTTCCGATTTGATGAACACCTCTTCCAGGCTGCGTTTGTACGCCTGAACAGATTGTGGATCGGGGCTTTTCACCGACCTGTAGTACTTTTCCGATGTATCCCCGTAATAGAGGTATGCAGACTGGGAGCAGCCAGCCAGACACAAGGCCGCGATTATGGCCGGAAGGTGCTTCACGGCACAGTGACCTCGACAGTTTGACCCTCAGTGACAAGCAGATCCTCAGTGAGCAAGATGCGGTTGCTGGAGCGGATTTCCAGTTTGTGCAGGCCAGATTTTAGGCGCACAGTGTTGGAATCGTCCTCGGGGTCCACACCAACGATGTATCCGTCGACGCGGGCCTCACGGTTTAGCATCGATCCGGAAAGGCGGATGTAACCGTATTCGCTGGTGGAGGTTGCTCCTTGATTGGATTTCTGGACGCTGCAGGAGATTATCAGGATCAGGGCTATGATGGTGATGATTGTTAGTAGTTTCATGGCATCCTCATTTGTCGCTGATGTAGTAACTGCCAAGGTTATCCGCGGGGACGCTGCCCTCGATTACATTGGCGGCTGAGATTTCGGTTAGTTCGCTGCCGGGAATGACGTCCACCACCCGGATCCTGGCAATCTTCTTGCCCGGAAGTTCGATGGGGACGTTGGTTTGGGGATTGAGTACCGTCTCGCCGCGTTCGTAAACGATGAACTCGTCTTGGGGTTTGATGCCTTGCAGCGCGCCGCCAGCCATGAATAACTGACCTCCGGATACGCTCAGGATGTTTGAGGTCCAGGGATCGCGGTCCAGTTGATTGATCAGTTTCTGGATTACGGAACTGATGGCGGCGTCGATGGCTTTATCCGTCAAAGTGTCATCGTAACCGGCTTGCGAACCCATGCCCAGGACGGTGCCCACCTCGCTTTCCGCTTCGCCGGTGCCTTCAGCGCCGAAGATCACCATTCCCGTGCGGGTTTCCACGATCCTCAGGGTGACCTTGGCATAGGCGGTCTGCGTCTTGGTGCGGTCGACCAGGCCTACGTTTCCGCTGGTATTGCGGCCAAATTCGGAGATGGACCCCAATATCAGGTAATCGGCCGGGATTTTATAACTTGCGATGTTCGAGATTCTTTGCTCGGCATTCAGGGCCAGGCTGTCAAAGCGCTCGATCACCAGAAAGCGTTCTGTTTGGGCTAATTTGGCGCTCAGGATGTCGGTGGCAGCGCGTGATAACCTGCCCGGGGAATCGCTGCCTTCAGTTAAGAAACTGCTGGCCAGTCGGGTGTCGTTGGTGAACCTGGCAACGGCTAGTTTCTTCTTGAGGGTGTAGATTTCCTTGGTTTGCTCGTTTTGCAGCGCGGGGTCCGGTGTTGAAACGGTCGTCAGTTGCCGCTTCTGGAATCCGGCGCATCCAGCCAGGACTAGTATGGTTGAAAGCAATGCTAGCGATATGTATCTCAAGGTGATCCTCCCTATGTTGATTTCTGTTGGACAGGCTGAGTGAATGTTGATTGGTGTCAAGGCTAAAGTTTGGTTTCTAAGTTTTGAGTATATTGCCGGGAGTGAATTCGTAGCCTGTTTCATAGCCCTAATTACTCCTTGGCCGAAGTAGACGGCTTGTTTTGGATAGTCCATTGATCTTGTCCTTATTGTTGCCCTGTAATCAGATAGGCACCATTTCCGGCGATAACTGGGATGTGCCTGGTTAGGAGAACGAAAAAAAACCAAAATTCTTCTTGACAAGAAACACGGGGTTTCTACAATGAACCCAAGAAATATAGTAAAGGAGGATCCCATGAAAAAATTCGTGGCAATCCTGATCTTTTTGACCCTGTTTTGCGCTGGAGCGTTTGCTACCGGTTTCACATTGAAGATAAACGCGTACGATCTGAACACTATGGCGCCGATCAATGTCTCAATCGTGAAAAACTTCATACCTACCGGGCATACGACTCCTGACACCTTCTATGAACCCGGCGAAGATCCAGATATCACGGAGACCATTTTCTACGATCCCAACTCCGTTTGGGAATGTGCCGATCCTTGCTATACGAGTTGGTTGCCGATCTCTGTGGCATTCCAAGTGATCACTGCCAGTTACGAGCTCAATTTTTATGGCATTTACACTTGCACTGTTCCCGTGGAATTGAGCAGTTTCACCGCTGTACTGACCGCCCAGAATTTTGTTAACCTGACTTGGGTCAGCCAGTCGGAAACCATCATGCTTGGCTACAGAGTGTATCGCAGCGAAACCAATTCCCAGCAAGACGCCCTGATGATCACCGAGGCGATGATTCCTGCCACCAATACCAGTACAACCCAAACCTATAGTATTGAGGATACCGAGACCGAAATCGGCCACACCTACTACTACTGGTTGGAAAGTGTCGACATGGGCAGCAGCGAATTCCATGGCCCCGTGAGCGTGCTCGTGGAAGGTGAAGTTCCCCCAGTTCTTCCGGAAATCACTTCGATGAAGAGTGCCTATCCCAATCCCTTCAAGGAAAACACCAACATTGAAGTCTCCGTCAAAGCAGGAGAAAGCGGCTCAATTACCATCTACAACATCCTTGGCCAGGCTGTGAGATCCTACAACGTTGAACAAGGAACTCACACCATCAACTGGGATGGTCTGAACAACAAGGGAGACAAATGCGGTAGCGGTATCTACTTCTACAAGCTTGCCACTCCTTCTGTGAACCAGACCAAGAAGATGGTCGTCGTCAAGTAAGATAAACTACTCATAGGGTCAAAAAGGATTAACGCCCTGGCGTGCCAGGGCGTTTTTCGTTTATATTGCGTCTGCATCATCGGGGAAGGGCAGTAGTAATATATTGGTAAATAGCCGGTTACTGTGATTTGTGCGTTCCTTGGGTCAATGGTCCTCAGTCAAGTGAGAGAAATAAAGCAAGGCTCAGAAAGTAAGTAACACGTGAACTCACAATGGGCTTACGCGGATTTTTCTGGGAAGGGGGTCATTGTCGCCAAAGGACAAACACCAGATCAAATTCGGAGCACAAGATAGGATTTAGATTGTTCCATAGTACAGTATGAAACCTGCCTGGCATTCCCATCGGGCTTTTTCCCATGGCTCCCTTACCATTGCGCGATAATTGCGCGATCATTAGGGGCAAAGCGAGCAATGAGCCCGTAATTACCGCGCAGTGATTACGGGGGAGATGGTGGTCGAAAAGAAAAAGGCTTTACTCCAGGCTTTCTTTCAGGCCCTCTTTCATACTGAGTGGGCAAAATCTTCAGGTTCAGTTGGCGGGAGTTAGACTCACAAGGGTTATTTACAGAGGGGAAGGTGAGTTTGTGGCACTGACCGGGTTTATCACAATGAACCTATCATTTCCTGTTCTGCGCTGATCCAGGCTCGACCAGCATGTCCCGTAGGAACAGATGGACAGTAACGACGGGTTTCTAACCCGGCGTTCGTGTCATATGAAGCCCTATTCTTCACGTATACACTCCACCCCCAACCAAAATGCCATGTGAATTCTGGTTGGGGTGGGGTGTATGTGATTGGAAGGAATTCGCTGTGAAGGTGACGCCGGGTTAGAAACCCGTCGTTACGGGATCCTAGTCCCTATGGGATAAGCTGGAGGAACATAGTGTACTCGTTTGGGTGCAGCTGGTAAAGTTATGCTTGAATATTTGCTGCAACACAGCGGTTGAGTAGGTGTTGGTAAAAAATGCCGCATCCAGGCTTACCCACTCAGTTTAAAGAGAGCCATCCTTATCTCAAGGCGCGCAATAGAGCCGATTCAAAACGAGCCCCAAAAAAAGGGTGGGATGTTAATCCCACCCTGATTCTACGCAGCGGAATGCCTTACGGCATCCACGTGCAGTTTATTTGTTTGTTGCTGGCGGACCTGCCGGCATCTCACCATCCGCAGCTGCTATCTTGAAGAACTTGTAGGGTATAGTTGCAGATGCGAAGGTGAAGGATGGAGTGGCGCTATAAGCCAGGACCGTCCAGGGCCAGGCCGCGTAGGGATCGTTGGAGCCATAGATGATGTAATAGCTGGCTCCGGGTTGTGCTGGCCAGCCAAAGGAAACGTCGGTGCCAACGATCTGCACGATCGGATCTTCCACCTCGGGAGGGAATACCCGTCCCAGTGTGTTGGACAAGGCGGCCTCGGACTCCAGATCGCCGCTGTAACTGGCTTTCACCGCCCATTTATAGGCGCCTGCAGCCAAAGCATCAAAACCGGTATCCAGGAATGTGGTATCGGCTACATCGCTTTGCAGCAAGGTCCAGTTGGCGGGCGTTCCAGCATCCGCTTCCAGAAGCCTGTAAACGTCGTAACCAAGCAGCCAGCGTCCATCCGATGGTCTGGAACCAAGCTGGTGTCCAGCCAGGTTGCGAGACGCGGATCCGATGTAGATATCGTCAACATACCATCCGGCATAGTTAACGGTACCTGTAGCATACCACTCGAAGCTTATTTCCACACTGGAAGAGCCTTCATATGCTGAGAGATCGACCGTGAGCTGCTGCCAGGGCATGAACACAGCTGCAGCGCTGCTGCCCCAGACTGTGTTGCCGTTCGCTTTGATCAAGCCGTAATCCCAGGTGTTGTAGCCGTTCATGTAATGCCAGATACTCAGGACAGGGCTGTCGTAGCCACTCAGATCGAAGGTCTGGCGCAGATAGGACCAGGCAGTTGAGTTGGAATAACTGCTCAAGACCTTCGTGCCCCACAAACCATCGCCGGAGTGTGCGGATGTGGGTGGAGTATCGGCGTAGCTATCTGTGTCGGTGTAGCCAGTCAGGGTATAGGCGTCCGTATATTCCCAATCGCCATGTCCGCTGCCAACCCAGCCGCCGTTGTCTTGTTCGAAGTCAGCGAAATAGTATGCGGGCGGAGCTGCTGGACCCCAGACCAGGGAAACAGCGTCCTGACGAGATGCAACATGCGAAGCGACCACATCGACAGGATCCCAGATGTCTTCGGTCAGGTTGATCGTTCCCAAATCGGTAACCAGGGCTCCATAGGCTGTGGCTGTGCCCGTGTAGGACTCGTAGCCTTCTTTTTCCACGGTGACCGTATAGGTGATGCCTGTGCTGCTGCCCAGGACGTTGAGGATACTGAAGGTTCCGTTGGCAGCACTATTGATCTGGTAGTTTTCGATTCCCAGGAGGTTTATCTCCGCGCCTTCCAAACCGGCGGGATAGTCGTTGGAGGTCACCAGTCCGTTCACTGCGCCGCGGGGCATCGCTCCCAGCACGAAGTTCTGGTTCACCGTATTACCCATGGTAAGGGCAATGCCGGTGACGGTCTGATCGTAGTAGGCGTGTTTCGAGGCCGTGGCAGACACAGTGTGGGGTTCCCAGAAGTTGAATTCGTAGAAACCTTCCGCGTCGGTGGTGGCCACGTAACGCTCATCCGTGAGGGTCACTGAAGCGCCGGCTATCGGAGTTCTGGTCTCGGCTTCCAGCACGTAGCCTTGCATCCCCGCACCTGTTTCCAGGACAGCGTTCTGAACCACGAACATGGTATTGGGGTGGTAGTTCAGGGTCGTGCCGTTGGCAGATGGTGCCAGAGGATCGTAGGTTACGCTATCGCTGCGCAAATACCGGGAACGTGTGGAGTGCGCGGCATTGGTGGTATAGAAGAACTTGTCGCTGCTGGACAAAGCACCGGTGTCAAACACCCGGTAAACCCTGGTAGCCAGGGTTCCGCCCGTATAAGCAAAGGGGAACTGCAGCGGGATCACGACGTAGTTGACTCCGGAGGGGAAGTCCACCGTTCCGTCGAAGACCAGTGTGTAATCAACAGCGGGTAGCCAGCCAGCGGTCAGATCGGTGACAGTGGTGTGCGCCATCCAGATTTTGACAGCCTTGTCCGGACGTTCGTTCAGGAAGGTGTTCTTATAGACAAGTGCCGTGATCGTACCGGATTGCAGGTGCATTTCATCGTTGAAGTAGAGTTCTTCGGTCACGCTATTCCTGTAGTACATGTCCACGGGCAACATGGTGCTGGAAGTTGTGGTGGCATCGTCACCCACAGGGATGACTTCCATGCTGGCGTCCAGCACATATACTTCCTTGCTGGGGGTGACATTGTTGTCGGCGAATTCATCGCCGGTGAGGGTCACTTCGCCGAAGATCTGGATCACGCCGCCAGTTGAGGGGGTCCAGGTCAGGGTATGCTGCGCGGAACTTCCAGCGGCAAGTGGCGTAGTTACGCTCAGGGAAGCTAGGATAGTGGTCCCGGATTTGAGATACACGTCATATGCGCTTTGCTCGGAGGTACCCTCATTATACACGGTCACCACAAAGTCAGCAGCCACACCGGCTTGCTGGTAGTTTGAACCAGTGAGTGCTGTCGCGGCAAGGTCGTTGGCAAACATCTCAATGAGTTGGACGTTATCGATGTAGATCGTGCGGGACGTTGCGCCCAACCCGTGCTTGAAGGCGATCCGGGTGTCCGTGCCGGTCCAGTTGGCGAAGGACACCTGATATTGCACTTGTGCAGCGGTAGTAGCGATGGAACCCACTTGGTTGAATGAGCCGTCCGTTGGATTTCCCGTTCCAACCAATAGAACCTGTCCAGCCGTGCTGCCACGGGCGTAGAACTTCGCTTTGATAGTATTGATGGGCAGTTCAATCTCCGGGGTGAGCAACATCACGTTGGCGTTCGCGTCCGTGGAGTTGTAGAGCCGGACCACATTCGGCGCGCTGACCGCATAAGTGGTGGAGGAATAGGTATTGACGTAGGCCGTAGTAACAGTGGCATCCACATATCCGATCCAGCCATAGGGCAGGACCGGCGCGGTCACTTCATCGAAGTATTGCTCATGCGGCAGGGCTACGATCGCGGGATCTTCCACGATGGTGAAATCCCAGATCATGAATTCCGGAACGTCCGGATTGGGGCTGTCTCCGTTGGAGTTGTAAGGCAACACAGCCCAATACCAGGTGGAGCCGTAGGCCAGGTCGATATCGGTTTGCGCCGAAAGGTCCAGGCTGGTGTTCTCAGTCTCGTAGAAGTATTCGCCATAATAGGATGTGCCTGGATCTATGGGAAACTCGCCCACATACACCTCGTAGTAGGCGGGAGTCCCGCCCGTTAAAGATGCTGTCCAGTTCAAGGTCACACTTTCCGGAAATACGCCCGTCGATCCGTCTTCCGGAGCGGCCAGTGTTACGTGTTCCGGAGCGCCGGCTGGAGTTTGGCGGATCAGGACATTATCCACGAAGAAATCGTTATCGGCGTTGGAGACGGTCGATTCTCCGTAGAAAGCGATGTACTTGATACCGGTATAACTATCCAGAGGGAAGGTCAGGTGGTTGCCCAGATGGGAGATGTCATTATACACATAGGGCGAATCAACGTTGTCATACTGGCGCAAGATATTGGCAGGGGACCAGGTAACCCCGTCTCCGATCAACACTATGAATTTGTCATCCACACCAGTGGTCCCGTTGGGATCTGAAGAGATGGGATTGCTATTGGCATAATCAGTGAGGCCAATGTCAAACTCCAGCTGATATCCAGCCCCAGGCATTTGTATGGGGGGAGTGATAAGCCAGTGTTGCCGGCCGGTGCTGTAGATATTCATCCGCGCGCAGTAGTTCACTGGTGTAACAGTGGTGTCGTTCAACCAGTTATCCTGACCCCAAACAGTCGATCCAGACGTAAGGGTGCTGGGATCGGCCAATGCGCCTGACCACCTGGTCCAGTTCGTCGGCGGGAAGGTCGTTCCGGTGGTGCCGAAGTCTTCCTGCCAGGGCAGAACGTAGATCGTTGGATCAGCCCGGGTGGTAAACATGCGGACGGTGTTTCCGACCGAGCTTCCGCTGGCGTTGTAAGCCACCACTTTCCAGTAGTAGGGGGTGCTGTAATTCAGGGCCACAGTCGCCGTGAAGGTCAGGGCGTTCACATCGGCGATCTCAGTCGTGGGATCGGTGCTGCCGTCGCAATAGACCTTATAGCCAGTAGGGACGCCGCCGATGGTTGGCGCTGTCCAGGTGAAGGTCGGATACTCAGACACATTTTCAGCCAGATCTTCTGGCAAACTCTGCGCCACAGGTCCCGGAGCCACAGCTGCGGGTTCCGGACCGAACACATGGTCGAGGTAGATGCTGGTGGACGTGGAAGTGGTGGACCAAACCTCAAAACCAAGGTAGTAGTTGCCGGGCGTCAAGGAGCCAAGCGGAACAGAGGCATGGTTCCAGGTCGTGGTCACGGGCATGGCGATCTCGTCGCCGACGTTCACCCAGGTCACCCGGTCGGTGGACTGTTTGACCTGCATTCTGCCTATTCCGGTGGTGGAAGCAGTCCGGTAATAGAAATCCAGCGCGGAGTTCGCATCGACCGCCAAAATCGGCGTGGAAAGCAGGGCCGGAGTCTGGGTTGCCGACTTGTAGGCCACTCTGGCGCCATGGAAAGGCGTGGTCGTGGTGCCTGACCAGGAGCCGGGATTGGCCCAACCGGGTGGCAGGAACGGCGTTGTGACTTCAAAATCCTCCGCCAATTGAGTGGCGGTGGGCGTCCAGAAACTCCAGACCGGGCAGTTTTCAGCCGGGCCGTTGGCATTGTAAGGCACCACCTGCCACCAGTACTGGGTATCCGCTGCCAGGGTGGGCGTATAGGTGGTTCCCGTCTGGTTGTCGCTAACCAGTGGCGGGGTTTCCGAATCTCCGAAATAAACGTCGTAGCCGGTCGGCAAGCCGCCGCCGTCACCCCAGCTCAGAATAGCGTCCAGAAAAGCCCAGCCGTTATCTGCGGGATAGATCAGGATCGCCGGATTGGGCGGATCTACCGAAGGAGTGACGATCGTTATGTTGGGGCGTGAGGTCGATCTGGTGCCAGCCACAGCTGGGAAGGAACCGTCTTGGTATTTATAGACATTCAGATAGTTGCCAGTTCCCATGGCGGTATACCGGAAAGTGGGGTATCCAGTTACTCCAGCCAGGCACCAGTTTTCCCAGAGGACCTCCAGGTTGCTGGAATTGTCCCAGGCAAATTCGTTGTCGAAGCTGATATAGATCCAGCCGCCGCCATTAAAGGTCAGCGTGCCCTGAAACACTTGCTGGAAGCCGGTGTTGTCGGGATAGCCGGTCCCCGTTTCGTCCGTGGCAGTGTCATACAGGGTCAGCGTGCTATGCCGCATGTAGATGCGCTGGTCCGCCATCACGAAATTTGCCGGTGTATTGCCGACGTAGAGGCCGATGCCGGTGATGTCGGCTGCCTCATTCAAGCCCGCGGCATTGATCTCCGCCGCGGTGTAGATCTGCTTGCTCCAGGAATAGTCGTAGTATCCATAGATGGGATACAGACCCGAAGCGCTGGTGCCCGTGCCGATGATGTAGGTGTCGGCGCAAGCCAAGGCCGCGATGAGCGCAAGCAAGACCAAGAGTAATAAACGTTTCATTCCATACTCCTTGTAGGATTGTAGTTAGTTGGTCCGAGGCCCAGATTCAGCGAAATGGCCTCTCTTGTATCGACTTGGGGGTGGATAGGTAGTCAGGGAAGCCGGGATTCAGGCACGGGGTCGAGTGATATTGTGCGATGTTATCCTGGGACGGGTGCGTGAATCGCGGGGAGGATATTGCCCTGAACGTTTCTGCAGTTGTTTTGTGGTTTGGATGCGGGATTCCGGCAGGAACCGGAGCATGTGCGCGCCCATTCTTCCCGAGGCTCAAAGGCGTCCTCCGTACTAATGTGAAGCGGTCTTCCTGCATTCGGTCTCCTCTGTTTGACTGAGGCCAGAGCAAACTGATGCGGGCGGATATGCGCCCCGGGCTCCGGCCAGTGAACAGCTTGGCGATTATCGACGTCTCTCAAGGTCCAAGCTCGCCAAGGATAAAAGCAATGTCTGGATGCGCCGGATGCCTGTCAAGCCAATTTTTTCTTGCCCGCTTTTGGTTCCCTCATCGCTGGGTTCCCAGGGCTGGCTCCCAAACCTCTGGAGGACATCCCTAAGGCCTCCCTAACCAGCTTCGGGAAGTCTTAGGGAGGCCTTAAGGAGGCCGGCGAGCCAGCCGCAAGGGCTGATCCGCCAGGTATTCACGGAATTACGCGCTCGATTTGAAAAAGAGCTAAAAAAAACTCTTGACACAAGTCTCAAGGCTCAGAGCATAGTCTTAATTCGGTTTGATGCCGTGCCTGATGCCGGCCAGGACCGCTTCCTGGGTCGGCGGATGCCGTGTCAGCAAAGCATTGTATCCTGAGGAACAGATGTTCCCGGCAATTTTTTTTCTAACCGCGAAGCGGGATTGGGAGTATTGATTGAAGCAAGTTTATTGTCTTTTCGATCAGTATCGGCCAGGCAGCGCTCCAGCTGCCGGGTTGGCAAATCCGCCCGCTGTCTTTATCACTTCTCGTCTATTGCAAACTCAGTCAATCTGTATCACGGACTCCCCACACTTCATCTGGCACGAAGTCTGCCCAGACATCATCGCACATGTACACGCAAATCGCGTGCCTGGCGCTGCTGTGCCCGTCCGTAACCTGTTTCTCCGATCGATATCAAACCGGGAGTCAAACCCGGATCCGGCTCTCCCGGATCAAATGACCCAAGGACTCCTATAGAAACCCCCACACAATTCTTCAACCTATAAACTCAATACTCTTTTGAGGAGATCAAGATTATGAAGAAAATTATACTTCTAATACTGGTGTTGAGTATGTATATTGGTTTCGCGCTGGCTCTGCAGTATGATTACAATCCTGCTAATAGCCCGTCCGCATATGCATACAGCTCTAATACTTACTCTGAACTGCTCTGGACGGACATCGCCGTTACGCAGACCAACCAAGTCACCGATGTTGTCCTGGCTTATACATGGGCCACTGATAGCTGGCCTTCTGAAGGTTCGTTTCTCCTGATGTCTCCCCTCGGGACGACCGTTACGGTTGCCGCAGGTCAATTTAGCGGAACCTACAACATCACCCTGACCAATTTCCAGGGCGAATCAATGAACGGAAACTGGAGATTATGGATTCAGGATACTTACGGCGACGGCGGCCATCAGGCAACCAATATCACTGTAAGTTTCCACTACGATCAGGCCGGTTCACCGGGCTTGGTGACCAATCCCAATCCGGCGAATGGAGCCTTGAACATTCCTGTGCTCGGCAATCTGACCTGGACCTTTGGAGCCGATACCCTCACCTATGACCTCATGTTCGGCCCCACGGGTTCCATGACGCAGGTAGTTACCGACGCCGCAGCTGGAGCCACGGGGCTTTACAACTACGGTCCATTGGTAAACGACACCCAGTATTCCTGGCAGGTCATTGCCCACAATACCAACACCCGGCTGACCACACCAGGCCCTGTTTGGACTTTCAGGACGTCGCTGGGCGCTGACATGGTCCAGATCGGCACCGGCACGGACACATCCCTGCTCCTGCCGGTCTACACCTATTACGGCTACACCTACAGCCAGAGCATCTACCTGCAATCCGAGATCAACATGGCTACCCAGCGCATCGAGAGGATCTGGTATTACTGGAATGGCGCGACGGCAGCTTCCACGCTCAGCAACGACTGGGTGGTTTATATGGGCCACACTGCCCTCACCAGCTTTGCCGACGGAAGCAGCTGGATTCCCCTGGGCAACTTGACCCCGGTCTTTGCCGGAACGGTGGAGATGCCCATTGCTCCAGGCTGGATCGAGATCGTCCTGAACTTGCCCTTCTCCTACAATAATTCCGATAACCTGGTGGTCGCGGTCGAGGAAAACGAACCCGGCTACGATTATCCCTACGGGTATTTCCAAGGCACCCTCACCCCTGGCATGCGTAGTATCCGCTACTACAACGACGGCACCAATCCCGATCCCGCTGCTCCCCCTGTTGGAACCACTGTAGCAGGCATTCCGAACATCAAGCTGCGGTTCGGCGCCATGCCCACCGAAGCAGTGTTCTCCATCCTTCCTGATCTGACGACGCCTTGGGATTTCGGTATGATACCCGTCAACACCTATATGGAGAAGTTGTTCACCATCACGAACATGGGGCTTGGGAACCTGAGCATAACCAGCGTCAGTACCACCGATCCCTATTACAGCGTGATCCCGGTGGAGCCGTTTGACAGCGACCTGGGTCCCACCGAAAACGCCCAGTTCAACGTGAGATACGCCCCCACCACCACTGCCGGCATACCCCACACCGCAACAGTGACGGTGACCTACACCACAGGCGCCAGAACCACCTACCTGATCAATTTCACGGGTTCTTGCTACGCGCCAGGAACCCTGCCTGTGGCGGAAGGTTGGGAAAGCGGAGCTGGTTCCTGGATCTTCGTGAACGGCACCCAGACCAACGCGTTTTACATCGGCACCGCCGATCCTTATGAAGGCCTGTATTCCGCGTATATTTCCAACAATGCCGGCGCCTCCAACACCTATACAAACTCGGTGACGTCCGTCGCGCACTTCTACAAAGATTTCGCGTTCGACGCCAACTCCCTGGAGTTTCCGCTGTCCTTTAAGTGGAAATGCCAAGGCGAAAGCTCGTATTATGACTATCTGCAGGTGTTTTTGGTTGACACCAGCGTGGTTCCCGTTGCCGGAACCCGGCTTTCCACCACCTATCAGGTGGGAGTGAATTACAACCTCCAAACCGCCTGGCAGGATGCCTCCATCACGCTGCCCGGAACGCTTTCCGGCACGGTGAAAAGGTTGGTCTTCTCCTGGTGGAACGACAGTTCCGGCGGAACGAACCCGCCCATCAACATCGACAACATCAGCCTCACTGCCACGCCTGCTCCCACCGGTCCGGTGTTGCCTCCCAACCTGGTTTATCCTGGCAACGGCACACCCAACATGCCTTACTCGGGATTCCCCTACCAGTTCAGCTGGAACACCGGTGGCTCAATGCCGGATGTCTACAACCTGTATATCGCCGCGGTTGACGACCTGCCGCTGAACTACACCAGCGACGACTTCTTTGGCGCAGCCACGCCCTTTGAAGACGTTACCAGCCCCTACACCCCCGCGTATGGCTATACCCACGGCGCGCATTACGTCTGGACCGTCGGCGCTTACAACGCCACTTATCCGGTCGAAGTTTACACCTGGCCGCCCTATGAATTCATCATCGAAACAGAAGTCGTGCCCGGCTCGCTGATCCTGCAAGGCCAGGTGATGGCAGAAACGGACGCTTACCTGAGCTGGACGACCTGGAACGGTCCCGCAACGGCCCCCGGCTGGATCTATTGGGGCACCGGAGTCCAATACGACGCGATCGGAACCAGCGGTGCCGCGGAATTCTCCGTGGCGCAGAAGTTCCCCACCTCCATCCTGAGCATGTATAATGGGGAACAGCTTACCGCGGTGAAGTTCTTCCCCTATGTGGACGGAACCCTGGCAACTTACACAATTCGCCTCTGGACTGGTACGGACGATGTTCTGGCGCCGAATGACCCGCCGGTCTATGAACAGCCTGTGCCGACCATTGTTGCCAACGCCTGGAACGAGGTAACCCTCACCACGCCCTACACGATCAACAGCGCCAACGCGCTTTACGTGGGCTATTATGTCAACACCACCACCGGTTACCCTGCCGGTTGCGATGCCGGCCCGCAAGTTGCCGGACTGGGCAACCTGATCCAATGGAGCGGCACCTGGAGCGAACTGACCGCCCTGAACGCCGCCCTCACCTACAACTGGTGCATCGAAGGCTATGTCAGCGATGTGGTGCTTAACGCCAAAGCCGGCCTGTCCCAGCTGAAGCTTCCCGCGTACAGCAATACCGTGGACAAGGAAGCCCTGCGCAACAACGGTTTCAGGTCCGCTTCGGGACTCACGCCAGAACCCAGCCGGGCTTTGCTGGGTTACAACGTCTATCGTGACAACGTGCTGCTAAATACCGCCGGCTATGTGACCGAAAGCAACTATACCGACCCGGCTCCCGGACTTGGTACCTTCAACTACCAGGTCAAGGCGTATTACGTAACAGCGGAATTAACGTCCAACATCGTCCCCCTGACCTTCTCTGCCGTCGTTCCCTACGACTTGCCCTTCGTGGAAGAGTGGAACGCCGGAACCTTCACTGACCAGGCCTGGGGCACCACCGCCACGAACTGGGCCATCAATACCTACGATGGACAACCCGCGCCTTGCGCGATCTTCAGCTGGAGCCCGCAGATCACCAACTACGCGGAATACCTCACCAGCCACACGCTCAACGGCGTCGGACAGACCAGCGTGAACCTCAGCTTCGAGATGGCGCTGAATAACTACAGCACAGATGCCGCGAACTACATGGCGGTTGAGGTTTGGAATGGCAGCACCTGGAACCAGGTGGCCAGCTGGTCATCCCTGGACAACGCAGGAGCTGGCTGGGGCTGGACCTATTACAGCTACGACATCTCCGCCTATGCCGCCGGCAATGTGTTCCAGGTCCGCTTTGTGGCCAGCGGTGTCGATTCCTACGAGATCAACTACTGGTATCTGGACAACATCAACATCTATACCGTGCCAGCGACGCTGCCCACGCCTGTGGTTACGATCACGGAAGCCGATCCGGACGTCCTGGTAGGCTGGACTGAAGTGCCCGGCGCAATCTGGTACGGCATTTATGCCGCCACCGATCCCTATGGCACCTACACCTACCTGGGCTACCTGCCTGCCACTTACATAGGCGCGTATTTCTCCGCCGGCAACTATGAGTTCTTCAAGGTTACAGCCGGAGCCGGAAGCCTGCCTCGCGGCCGTATGCTGGATCGCGGCATCCAACACTAACGTATAAACAAAGCGGTCCGCAGAGCTGTGCGCGATACGGACCATCAAGCGATATGTAATCCCCGGCTTCGGCCGGGGTTTTTTTGTGCTGGTACTTTGGTAGTGGCAGAAAAGGATAGGAGTGGCAAAAAAGGATAGGAGTGGCAAAAAAGGATAGGAGTGGCAAAGGTCCTCCTTTGCCTGGCTCCGGAGGAGCCATACAAACGGCTCACAAAGCCCTGCGGGCTTTAGCGGAGGGGGACCTCCGCTGCTCCTATCCTCTGCGCTGGAGCATTCCGCTCCTCCTATCCTTTGCGCTGCCCAAAGATTTTTCTTTACAACATTTCCTCCCTTGATATCCTTACCACCATCAACAAATGTGAGTTACACATGTACGATCTCGTGGAAAAACACCGGCGCAAACTGCCCCACCTGCAACTGACCGACCAGATCATTTCCCTCACCTGGCGGTTGGCCTTTACCCTGCCCCGGGAATTGCTGTTGCTTGCGGAGGAACTTAGGGAAGGCCTGCGCTCGAGCCGCTACGGGACCCAAAACTTCTCTCCGGACCTACTGAACGGCTACGCCCAAAAAATCCAGCAGTACGATGAGTATCTGGGCAGGTATTCTCTTCCCGGACTGACTCTCTGTACTCCGGAGATCGGAAACATGATTTCCGGCGCTTTCCATTTTTACTCGGGAAAACTCTATGAGCTCCATTGTTTTTGTGTGATGCCGAACCATGTGCATGTGTTGCTGAAACCATTGCCGGATGCTGCTGGGCAATTCACCCATCTCAGCCGGATCGTTCAGTTGCTCAAGAGTTACACCGCCAGGCAGATCAATCAACTCCTGGCCAGGGAAGGTCAGGTTTGGCAAAGCGAGTATTTTGACCGCTTTATCAGGAGCCCGAAAGATTACTACAATACGGTACAGTATATCCTGGACAATCCACGTAAAGCTGGATTGTGTGTTCCGAATGAAAAGTGGCCATATGTGTATTATCAGCCGGGATTGATCGAGTAACTAATGTCCGGTGGGCAATGTATGGGAGTGGCAAAAAGATAGGAGTGGCAAAGGTCCTCCTTTGCCTGGTTCCGGAGGAGCCACCGAAACCATCCACAAAGCCATCGATGTAATCCCCAAAGCCCTGCGGGCTTTAGCGGAGGGGGACCTCCGCTGCTCCTATCCTGTGCGCTGGAGCCAACTGGATATCTGCAAACCCATAGTAGGAGTGGCAAAGGTCCTCCTTTGCCTGGTTCCGGAGGAGCCACCGAAACCATC
>CAYSAT010000012.1:44315-52765 GCA_964429035.1 uncultured Candidatus Cloacimonadota bacterium
CACAAAGCCATCGATGTAATCCCCAAAGCCCTGCGGGCTTTAGCGGATGGGGACCTCCGCTCCTCCAATCCTGGCTTCCCAAGCTCCCTGCCGCCTCCCGAACACTTCCCGATGCTTCATAGGGAAGTGTTAGGGAGGCCAGGCAGGGGATGGCCGGCCAGCCCTTAGGGCGGGTTAGGGATGGATCCGATTAACTGGCTGATTTGCCAGCCCCATGGGGCAGCCCCAAGGATAGGCACCACGGGGACGGTTAACTATCCTGTCCAGTTCGGACCACCCTTCCCGTTTTTGGCGAAAACCGGGCAAAAAAAACTTGACATGTAGATAGGCATTCAAAACTTATGTAAATACAAGAGTGGATCTCCGCGCCTGTTTCCGGTCCTGGATATTTCGGGATCGGAGGGACCTGATACCAGGCTTTGGACGAAGTTTTCGCTCTGGATATGAGAGACTTAAAACGACAAAAAACCGCAAAGCGGGAAGGGAGTAGCGATTGAACCCAAGTTTTGGCCAGCTCGATCTGCGCGCAGTTGCCGGATTCCGGACCGACGGATGGCTATATGGGCCGCCCCTTGCTTTGCCCCGCCCACCTCAATCGATTTCAAAGCCAAATTACGCATCCACGGAACCCCCTGCATTTCCCAGGCACCAAACCGGCCACCACTTCATCGCACATGAACGCGCTCAGCGTGTGCCTGAGTCCGCCCCGGGCATTCCGTCCTCCACTTCCTACCTCGAAAGCAAGCCATGGGTGATCTTCCCCGAAAGGAGAAACCCGGATCAAGCAGCAACCAATCTCTGAATGACCAATTCACTTACAATGGAGATCTAGTATGAAGAAACTACTCTTGCTATTCACGCTTGCCTTTTTGGTAAGCTTCACCTTCCTGAGTGCCCAGGGGATAAACGAATATACCTACGGCACATCCACTGATGGCACTTTGGAAGATATGTCCGGCAGCACTCCCCTGCTGGCTGTTAACACTTATTATGACGATACAGCGTCATCTGTCACTAGTATTGGTTTCACCTTCGCCTTTGGATTGGGAGCGTACACCCAGTTCTCCGCCAACTCCAACGGCCAGATGCAGCTGGGCGCCACTGCAATATCCGGTGGTTCAGCGTCACCAGCTGCGAACACGCCAAGACTGGCTCCGATATCAGGTGATAACGCTATCCGTGCAACAGGAAAGCTTCACTACAAGCTCTTCGGCGCATCGCCGAACCAGAAACTGGTGGTGGAATGGCTTGATCTGCGTGTTAATTACTCTAGTGCTACAGAGACTGGAACTTACTGCCGCCTGCAAGCCTGGCTGTATGAAGGCTCAAATAATATCAAATTCGTTTATGGCCAGATGTATAACATGAGCACTTCCGCTCAAACACGTGGTGTGTACATCTCAACAAGCAACGTCGCAGGAACTGTCGGCAACTGGGAAACCATCACTGCAACCCCAACGTGGACAGTAACCGGCACAAGCGTCGTGACTACGTCTTTCCCAGCCAGTAGCTACATGACCAACCTGGATAGCTCAGCCGATGGTTCAAGAAGGGTGTTCAGCATGAACTACCCAGTCTATACGAACCCTCCGAATCCCGCAGTATTGGTATCCCCGATCAATGGAGGCTGGGCTTTCACCAATGCCACGCTCACCTGGATAAGCGGTGGAGGCGGAGCTACATCGTATGATGTTTATTTCGGCACGTCGCCGACCCCTCCTTTCGTGGTGAATCAGGGTGCAACTTCTTACACGCCGACTCTGGCTGCCGGTATGACCTACTATTGGAACATAGTAGCCCGCAATGCCAACGGTGCAGCGGCCGCAACCGAAACCTGGAGCTTCAAGACACCCACAACCACCCAATTAGCGGAAAGCTTTGAAAGCGCATGGCCGCCTCTGGGCTGGGCCAATACCGGTTCCTGGTCACGTGGCTCAACATACAAGTACCATGGTACTTACGGTGCCTATAAAGCTGGTTCAACCTCATCATCCTACGTCCTGTCAGGGCCCAAGGTCACGATCACACCCACCAGCGCTCTGGATTTCTGGGCAGCGGGCAGCAGCACGAGCACCGCGATCCTTCAGGTGATCTATTCACCTGACCGTGTAACCTGGCAGCAGATTGGCTCTAGCATCACATATCCTGCCACCTACACTTTCTATCATCAGGTGGTGGATTTGAGCTCCTTGGCTGGGAATGACTACTATATAGGATTCCGTAATGGAGCCGGGGCAGGCTCGAACTATGTCGACTATGTGTTTGGACCTGAACTGACCGCAGAAGTACCAGGTCCGGCTGGCCCAACCGCTCCGGCTGATTTGGCCATCAACGTCAATCCCTTTACCACCTTCACTTGGACCGCGCCAACAACGGGTGGAGTTGCGACAGGTTACAAAATCTATTGCGACGGTAATACCGATCCTACCTCTCTGGTGGCCACTATAACCAATCCAGCTACTCTCACTTATACCCTCACCACTGCTCTGAACTATAATATGCTATATTATTGGAAAGTGGTGGCGTATAACGGCACAGGCGATTCCGTGGGCAATACGGTCCGCAGCTTCACAACCTGGCCTGATCCGACCGTTTCAGTGTTCCCTTGGACAGAGAGTTTCGATGGCACTACCTTTGCCCCTCTGGGTTGGAGTAATACGGCCATAGTTGGGACTTATATCTGGGATCGCCAAACCTCAGGAACAAACCCCACCTGCACACCTTATAGTGGAGCTGGTATGGCCAGATATAACAGCTACAGCTCATCTTCCGGTAACAAAGCTGAACTAGCCACCCCTCCTCTGGCTGTTCCCGATAGCCAGGCTTACCGAGTGAGATTCTGGATGTTCCGCGACAGCGGGTATTCCACATACAGTAATGAAGTTGTGAATGTGTATTTGAACACTTCCCCGTCTTCCACCGGCGGAACTCTGCTGGGCACAATCAGCCGGTATTACGGTTTTGCCCCCGTGGAAGCCGTTGCCAACGCCTGGTATCAATACACCTTCATCTTCACTGGATCTGCCGCTGACAAACACATCATATTCGAGGCTGTAAGCCAGTTTGGCAACAACATGTTCATCGACCATGTGCAGGTTGAACCTGTTCCATCCGATCCGATCTTTGTTGTCACGCCTCCTGAATTGACATGGGATTTCGGCGCGGTTACAATAAACAGCGCCAGAACGAAGCAGTACACTGTCACCAATAACGGCGGCGGTACGATAACCCTGAACAGCGTGACAGCCAGCGGAACCTATTACAGCATCTCGGTTCCCCCTTCTGATCTGAGCCTGGAAGCGGATGAATCCACCACCTTTACGGTGCAATATCTGCCTACGGTAGTTGGTGGTCCTTACGCAGGTTCGGTTACAATCAGCTATACTGCCAGCACCCGAACGGATTATGTGATCAACTTCACTGGCACCTGCTTCGATCCACGGGTAACGCTACCCTACAATGAAAACTTCGACGGCGCTGCGCCCCCTCTGGTGATCGCGCCAGCAGCCTCCTGGGTGATCGGAGCTCCTGCCAAGACCTATCTCAACGCCGCCTATTCCGCTCCCAACGCGTTGGTGACCCGCAGCCTGTCCGCGGTCTATAACGACAATGAAAACTCGACCGTTACCTTGCAGGTCAACACTGATCCGCTGGAAACCGATGTTATCGTAGAGTTCAAGCAGAAATTCGTTACGGAAACCGGATGGGACGGCATGGTATTTGAGTACTCCATCGACAACATGGCCACCTGGATTAAATGGGACGCCACTGTCGGAACCGGAGCGAATTTCGATACCGCCATCAGCCAATTCTGGTACAATAATACCAGCACTTCGGGTCCTATCACTCCGCCCAAATGGTCGGGCAGCAACAGCGGTTCGCTGTATGGAGATGATGTCAACGGCTGGCTGCCAACCCATACGGTCATTCCCTATTCATTGTTTGGAACGGCTGGCAACCTGGCCCTTCGCTGGCATTTCGGTTCGGATAGTTCCGGCACTTACGAAGGATTCGCCATCGACGATATCTCGATCAGGCAATCCGTGCAAGAGGCACCCGGGCTTGTAACATTAGTTGCACCCGCAGATGGAGCTACAAACGTCAATTTCTTCACGGCCAGCTTGTCCTGGAATCCCTCTGCTACAGGCGGAATCCCGACCAACTATGAAGGTTGGTTGAGCACCGATCCTGATGCGGCGACCGATCCCAATACGCTGTTTGCCGGGACCTGGTTCCAATCTACAACGCCCAGCATCGCCATGGCCGCAATACCAGGCCAATCCTGGGCATACTCCACCACCTACTATTGGGGTATCCTGCCTTCGAACACTTGGGGTTCACCTGATTTTGAAGATCCTGCTTTCCAGATCTTCAGTTTCACAACTGTGGCGGATCCGGCCATCGTCAGCCTGCCCCACAGCCAGAACTTCGACGGCGTGACCGCGCCTGCCTTCCCTCTGGGTTGGACCGCGTACAAAAGCAATAGCTCCTCCTCCTTCTATACCAGCACCTCCTACTCCCAGACCGCGCCCAATGCAGTCTATATGTACGCTTACACTACTACAGAGACCATGCGCCTGATCAGCCCGCAGGTCCTGGTCCCGATGAACAGCTTCAAGCTGTCCTTCTATTTGCGCGCCGGCGGCACTCCATACACAATGAAGGTGGGAACTGTCAGCGCGTTGGATGGCACGGGAGTGTTCACCGAAGTGGCTTCGATCACACCCACCACATCGGGCGTGTTCACACCATACACGGTCTCTTTCGCCAATTACACCGGCACGGACCAGTACATCTGCTTCCAGCACGGAGTGACCAGCACTTACCAGAGTTTCTACCTGGACAATGTGTTGCTGGAAGAGCTGATGGCCAACGACATGGCTGCAACGGCGATCACCGGAATTCCTCTGGGAATTGCCGGCACATCCATGGAATTCGATATCACCGTGTATAACAGCGGTACCGCCACCCAAAACGCCTACAACGTCCATCTGAAGAAGCATGGCGACGATCGCCTGGCCTCTCTGCCTGTGAACACTCCGCTGGATCCTGGGGCTTATGCCACCCATACCATTACCTGGACCCCCACCACGGCTGATATCGGCACCTTCAATGTGGTAGGCGAAGTGGAACTGACCGGGGACGGTAATGCGGCCAACAACGAATCTGCCCTGATGGCGCTGTATATCTATCCCGCCGGCACTTTCGTCCCGCAGATCGGCGATATCGCCAGCACTACCACTACCAACCAGATACCCTTCGACTTGTTCTACAAGAACAATGTCTGCGAGACCATCTATCTGCCTCACGAGCTGCAGATGACCTCGGGAACCATCAATGCCATCATCTACCAGAACAACTTCACCCAAGACCTGACCAAGCCGGTCAAGATCTGGATGAAGCATACCACGGCATCCGATGTCTCCACCAGCTGGCTGGATTTCACCGGTTACCAACTGGTGTTTGAGGGCGACGTCCACTTCCCGCTGGGTGTGAACGCGGTGATCATTCCGCTTACCACACCGTTCGTCTATACCGGCGGCAACCTGGCCGTGCGCGATTACCGTGTCTGGGAAAACGTCTACTGGAACAGCACCAACTACTTCTACTACACTCCCAGCCCCGAGTATCCGAACCGCACCAGGCATTATTATGCCGACGATAGCGGACCCATCGACCCCGTTCTGATGCTCACCTATGGCGGTAGCGCGATAGCCGGCAATCTGGTCAACTGGATTCCCAACACCGCGCTGATAGTGAGCCCTGCCACACCGATCACGGCTCTGGCCGCGCCGGTGGTGACTTCCAGCGTTGTGGGTGCAAACTGTCAATTGGATTGGCCTGTGGTCGCGGGGGCTTACAGCTACCGCGTCTATGCCTCCAACGACCCCTACACCTGGCCGGACACTCCGCTCACCACAGTGCATACCAATACCTACAGCTTCGCTGTGGACACGGTTCCTTATCAATTCTTCAAGGTCGTGGCCATTACCACCTATCGTGAAACGGATCTAGGCCTCGTGCTCAACCCCGCCGCAGCCGTCGGCTTCGACAACAGCAGGGTGAAAGCCGAACCAGCCATTGGCAAAACCGACAACAAGGACTGACCCTATCCCTGATGAGGATCCCTATCCTCAACAGGCGGCTTAAGTCCCTCAGCATAAAACCCCCGGTTTCGTCCGGGGGTTTTTTGTGTTAGATTTAGAGTGGCAAAGAAAAAGGTTAGGAGTGGCGAAAAGGATAGGAGTGGCGAAAAGGATAGGAGTGGCAAATAGGATAGGAGTGGCAAAGGTCCTCCTTTGCCTGGCTCCGCAGGAGCCACTGGACCCCCACACAAAGCCCTGCGGGCTTTAGCGGAGGGGGACCTCCGCTCCTCCTAATCCTCAGTGCTGGAGCCACCTGGTAATCTGCAAACCACTGATTAGGAGTGGCAAAGGTCCTCCATTGCCTGGCTCCGCAGGAGCACCTGAAGCCATCAACAGAGCCCTGCGGGCTTTAGCGGAGGGGGACCTCCGCTCCTCATATCCATTGCGTTGCGGTCAGCAGAATACGCTGGCAAACGAATACATAGAAAAATGCGCTATATCCCTTGTTTTAAAGCAGTTATGGCAAGGGCTCCGTTTACCGGCAGGAATCAGAGCGCGGGAAATAACTGGGAAACGAAAAAAAACGTATTTTCTGCTTGACAAGATTTCCCAGTTCCGTAAGATGGCAACCGTAACAAAATACCCAATTTATATAGAGTGTAATGTGCGATGAAAGAAAGACACGAGTTTTCGAGATCAAACCCGGTTATGAGAGACCATGCCGGAGAGTGTGTCCACGTCGGTTTTCCCGTCCCAATAGTTGCGGTGCGATCCCGTCGGGATGGGCCAGCCAACCATTTTTAGTCTACAACTTACTTATCATTCTCATGGAGGAATGTTATGAAGAAATTAATATTGCCGCTGCTGCTCCTGGTTGCCTTTGGCATGCTGGCAGCGGTCGAATCAGACCCGTCTGCAGTTGTCGGATATGTGAAGTATCCTTGCTTAACAGGGCTGAACCATGTTGCGTTACCCATGGAACAAGGATATGCCTGGGTTAGTGAATTTGGTGATGCATATCCTGGTATGATGGATGCTATCAGTAGCTGGGATGCTGCTACTCAGTCCTGGATTACAGCTAGCAATATCGGTTTCTGGGACGGCGATTTCGCTATCCAAACCGGATCTGTGCTGATGGCCAATGCCACTGGGGCATTCAATGCTTACAGCATTGGCGACCTGCCAGCCACAAATGCATCTTATGCCATGCTGGTCGGACTTAATGACATCATGATCCCGCTGAACCGTTCGGATATCACGCTAGCCAGTACTGCCGGTGACGAAATTGGCGTTCTCGATGCCATGAGTTACTGGGACAACATGACCCAATCCTGGGTCACTGCCAGTAATCTTGGATTCTGGGACGGCGATTTCGCAGTCAACATCGCTTTCCCGATGCAGGTCAACGCCCTCAGCGCCATCACCTGGCCAGTCCGTTCCGCCGCTACCCCCGCACTTGGAACAAGTAAATAAATAAATAAGGAGTTACAATGAAAAGACAACTCTTCTTAGCACTAATACTTATCTTCGCAGTCGGCCTGTTGATGGCTGGCACACCCAGGACGTACTATCAAAAGTGCGTTGTTGAAACAGCTGCTGGGGTGTACAATGAATCTCCCGACGTTACCAACACTGGTAACACCACCAGCCCCAACTACATCGTCCACGCGACGATAGTAGAAACAGGCGAAACCTTGGGCACCGACCTTGGTACCCCAGTAACTTCACTGAGAATAGTGAGACTTGGCAACGGTGGCTCAGTTCCATATTACACAGCTACGATGTTGCAGTTGGGAACATTCCCCACCCAGTGGGTTGCCGGGCAAACTGTCCACATGTGGGTGCAGCATGTTGCAACCGGTGACATTGCCGAATGGAACTTGACCATTCCGACAAGTACAACTGTGATCAACATTCTCGATCCGGCGCAAGTCATTGGCCCATTTTATGACGAGCCAGTGGACACCTGGACCTTCAACTTGCAAGTGAACGGTCCTGACGGCTATGCCGTTACCGGTCCTGTTGCTGGCGTTACCGATTACCTTGCCACCATAGGCCCGATGGCTGATTCTCTTAACACTTTGGTTGGAGTCTACACAATTGCGGATGCTCCGGTTGGTTACCACTGGGCAATGAATCCCATCGTGGTTACTGAAGGCATGTTCGCACCTCCGAGCAGAGCAGATTACGTCTACAATGCTGTTATCGAATTCCAGCTAGTTGAGGATACTCACACCTGGACCTACAACCTGCAAGTAAACGGCCCTGACGGCTACGCCGTCGCCGGTCCTGTTGCTGGCGTTACTGACTACCTTGCCACCGACGGTCCTGGCGACCAAGTCAACGGTTTACTCGGCGAATACA
>CAYSAT010000013.1:0-51134 GCA_964429035.1 uncultured Candidatus Cloacimonadota bacterium
GATTGACTAGTGATAGACAAGTGATTGACTGCAACCCGCGGGAGCGAAACGGCATTTGCCTGAAAATCAGGACGCTATCAAGCCATGATGAAACATATTCGATTTAGTGCGGCTATAGTGTTCTTGCCAGGGGTAATCCGCTTGACCGCGCGTGAACATCAAAGCCGCATGTACACCCCGCAAAAAAGGGCTTGACGAAAATCCCGGCCTCCGATTTATTGAACATATGTTCATTATAGGAAATCGCTAATGGGAAGAAACCGCATCCGCAGCCATGTTCAGGGAATCCCTGCCGTAAAGGGTTTGCGACCTTTCGGCAGGCAGCGGTTCAACAAGCCGGAAGTGGTTTTGGCCCTGGACGAATATGAGGCCATCCGGCTTCTGGATTATCTGCACCTGAATCAGGAAGAGGCAGCCGCGCAAATGCAGGTTTCCCGCCCCACGCTAACCCGCATCTACGAACGCGCCCGGAGCAAATATGCCGCCGCGCTTGTGGAGGGCAGCGTCCTAACCATCGGCGGAGGGCCCATCCAGCTGCGCACGCACCTTTACCATTGCGATCATTGCCTGGCGGAAATCAGCTCCGAAGAAGAACAACTCTCCAGCTGCCCAAAATGCCACAGCCACGCTCTTACTTCCTATGACGAATGCCACAAAAAAGACTGCCGGCAATGCAGAAGTTGCCGGAAAAGAGGTAAACATGCCCAATCATGATGGAACCGGACCCTGTGGGTCCAACCGCCCTGGCAATCACGGCCATTTACGCCACAGCCACGAACGCCAAAACAACCGCCCCGCGAGAATCCGGATTCACGGCCGGTATCGCGACTGCCGCTGCCAAAGCCAACTCCAACGCCCCGAAGCGGAAGCGATTTATGAATACTCGCAGCCAGAGCTGCAAACGCGCAGGGAAGCCCTCGCCAGAGAATTGGCCTGGGTGGAAGAAAGAATCCGGGAAAAAGAGGAAGTTCAACAATGAAGATCGCGATACCAGCCAACGAAGATAAGACGCTCTGCCCGCATTTCGGCCACGCGCCCTTTTTTGCGGTATTGGAGTTGGAAGGGCCAGGTCAGGGCGTCAAATCCCTGCAGCTGCTCCAGCCTGAACAGGGAGGCCATTCCGCGGTTCCGCCCTGGCTGAACTCTCTGGGAGTCATGGCTCTCATCGCCGGAGGCTTGGGCCAATTGGCGATCGAAAACCTGAACCGCCACGGAATTGAAGTACACTACGGAGCCCCGGAACTCCCCGTGGAAGAAATAGCCAGACTCTGGCTGGCTGGGGAATTGAAGCTCAATCCCCGTCCCTGCACCCATACGCATGACCACGATTGCTCCCATGAAGGCCACACGCATGGTTGACCAGAAAACCGGCGCAGAAACCCAGCCGCCCTCTGATCTGGAGAGGATCCAGCACCGGATCATGGTGTTTAGCGGCAAGGGCGGAGTGGGAAAATCCACTCTGGCCGTCAATCTCGCCTATGGCCTGGCTTTGCTGGGTAAAAAGGTCGGCCTGTTGGATGCCGACCTGCATGGACCATCCGTTGCCAGGCTGACCGGAAGCGAAGGCGCAAGGGTCCAAACCGACGAGCAGGGAAGATATGTACCCGTGCGCCTGCACGATAATTTCGTTAGTTTCTCCATCGCCTACCTTCTGGATGACGCCGACGCAGCCCTAATCTGGCGGGGTCCCTTGAAGATAAAGATCCTTCAGGACATGATCCATAAAACCGCCTGGGGCGATCTGGACTATCTGGTGGTGGATTGCCCTCCTGGAACCGGCGACGAGCCTCTCTCCGTTGTGCAGTTGCTGGGCAGGGTCGATGGCGCTGTGGTGGTCAGTTCCGCCCAGGATCTGGCCCTTCTGGATGTGCGCAAGAGCCTGGATTTCGCGCTCAAGGTGGATCTTCCCATCCTGGGTTTGGTGGAAAACATGTCTTGGGTAAAATGCCCGCACTGCGGCCAAAAAGTCGATCTCTTCTCCGGCGAGGGGATCGCCCGCACCCTGCATGACTATGATATCGGACTTCTGGCAGAACTTCCCTTCGATCCCAGCATTGCCCAGAGTTCCGACCAGGGCCGGCCCTTCATCTATGATTTCGGCAGGACGGAAACCGCCCAGATCCTTCAGAGCCTCGTAAAGAAGATCGTTGAGAGGCTCGAAACCTCTGCCCAAGAAATATGAGTTTGCGCCGCGGACTTGATCGGTTATAATATTGAAAAAGCATATGAACTAAAAGGAGAGACCAATGAACGAACAGGAAAAACAAGGCATTCCCTTATTGGGAGACAAATTCCCCCAGATGAAAGTGGAGACCACGCGCGGCGTCAAGGTCCTGCCCGACGACATGAAAGGCAAGTGGTTCGTATTGTTCAGCCATCCAGCTGATTTCACGCCCGTGTGCACCACGGAGTTCGTGGCCTTCCAGCAGCGCTACGAAAAGTTCAAAGCCCTCAACTGCGAACTGATCGGCATGAGCGTGGACCAGATCTTCGCTCATATCAAGTGGGAGGAATGGATCAAAGAAAAACTCGGCGTGGAGATCCAGTTCCCAATCATCGCCGATACCGGCGCCGTGGCCAACAAACTCGGCCTCATCCACCCCGGCAAAGGCACAAACACAGTGCGCGCGGTCTTCATCGTGGACGCCGAGGGCGTAATCCGCATCATGCTCTACTATCCGCAGGAACTTGGCCGCAACATGGACGAGATCCTCAGAGCCGTGGAAGGCATGCAAACCGCCGATAAGAACAAGGTAGCCATTCCAGCCCAATGGCCAAAAGGAGAACTCTTCGGCGACCATGTGATCGTTCCGCCGCCCAAAGATGTGGATTCAGCCAGAAAACGCCTGGAAGGAGCCAAATCAGGCGATTACGAATGCCTCGATTGGTGGCTCTGCCACAAGAAACTGTAAGCTTGAGATTCAAGCAAGAGCTGATAGGGTAGGCCTTGGGGCTTACCCTTTTTGGCTCTCTTTCAAACTTGGTGGGTCAATTATATCCACAATCATCGAGCGCCATGGATTGGGCTGTCGACCTCCGGGTCGACAGAGTCGGCGGAGCCGGCTTCTGAAGAGTCCTGCGGGCTCTGTGGCGACGGGACGTCCCCACCCCAATTTTTCATATCACGGATCCTTACCCACTCGGTTTGAAAGAGAGCCCCCTTTTTTGCCTCTGTTGCAAACCGGTTAGGTGGCCCGCCTGGGCTCATCCGCTTGTAGTGTACAGAACCCCTATCGTGTTCCCAAGTTGGGCAGAACTCAGCCCAGCTTAAGCACCCCCTCTGCCCCTTTCTTCCATGCCCATCCTGAACTCCAGGCTCACCGCCATCGCTTTGCGCCGGGAGGCTATTTCGCGACCACTATTTTGCGGAAGCCAGTACGGCCGGATTGCGCCAAACGGACCAGATAGACTCCGCTGGCAACACGGCGCCCACTGGCATCAAGCCCATCCCAGTCCACGCTTCCCGCTCCCGATTTAAGCGTTTCGTCCAGCAGGATGCGTACCAACTGGCCCTTGAGATTGAATATTTTCAGGCTGGCAGGACCGGAAACGGGCAGGCGGAAGTGGATGGACGTCTGCTTGGAAAAGGGATTGGGATGGTTGGTATAGAGCATGGGGCCGTACAGAGGCGGAGCCGTTTCCTCTTCCACAGGGCTGGATTCGCCGAAGAGCGAGCCGAAAACGTAGGCCGCCATTGTCTTTGAGCCTGACAACTCCATGTGGTAGAGGGGGAAACTCAGCGTAAGGGTTTGGCCCTCTCCGTAGGCATGCAGGACGCCCACTCCCTGCCCATTCAGGCTTCCGGACGGGCTGTCGTCCGCATAGTTTGAGCCGTAGTGATACACCGCGGTTCCACCGTCAGAGGGTGTGAGGCCTTCCACGCGAAAGATGTGCCCATTCATTGCGGCCACGGTTTTCAGGCTGTCCACTTCCAGCAGGGGCCAGTTTGTGGAGGCAGGAATCGCTGTCTGAAAACGGGCTTCAGAGTTGTAGTCCACTCCGGCGATCCCCAAAACCTCGTTGATAAAGGTGTCCGAAGCGAATGTGGAGGGGTATCCGCCGCAGTATTCAAAAGCGTTGGAGGGGAAATAGACGCTAAAGAGGACCTGGCCTCCCAGGGCTATGTATTGGCGCAAGGCTTCACGCGCCAGAGCAGGATAGCTGAGGTCGGCGGAGTCGTTACCGTGCCAGAGGACGGAGGAAAAAGGACCCAGTTCAGCCAGGCCGGGAATGGCCGGCTCGCTTGCCAAATCGAGATGCGCAGGGGCGTTGAAATCCTCGAGCAGCCTCGCGTAGAACTCATCAACCTGAGCATCGGTGGGCAGGAAAGGCGTCGCGCCGCCATAGTCCCGGGTCTCGTCGATCACCAGAATCCCCTGGTCCAAAGTTATGGGACGGCTGCGGACCGTTTCGGAGAAGGGGCTGGCGATGCCCTGGCTGTCGATCGCGCTCAAACGGTAATAGTAGTACTCCAAAGAGCCGTCCAGCGCTTGGTCGGTGAAAGTGGTGAGGGGAGCGTCAATCCGAGCGATACAGGCTCCCGGAACAGCAGGGTCCAGAGACCGGTAGAGATCGTAGGCTTCAAGGTCAAACTCTGTATTGGGCGCCCAATCCAGGCGGATCGCGTCAGGCAGGGGCTGAGCGGAGATAAACTCAGGTGGTTGCGGCATGGATCTGGGTATTCCCCTGCCAAGGACCTGGTAGCCTTCGTTCCCCGCGAAATCGATGGAACTGACCGCCACGATGTATTGCCTGCCTTCGGTGAGACCGGTGATCCGACAGGAAGGATAGGCGGTGCTGTTGCAGAAAGCCAGGCTGTCCTCCACGGTTCCGCAATAGACGTTGTAATAGGAAACCAAAGGATCGGGTGGGATGTCCCAGATTGCCAGAAGGTCGGTTCCCGAGCCGATGTCCCGGACCTCGAGAGACGCCGGAGGAAGCGGCATCGTGGCGTACACGGCAGCCAGCGCGGTGACCGCCTTTACCACCTCCGCGCAGTAATCGGCGTCGATGTGGGCGGTGATATCCTCATCAGAATGCCACCAGGGCGAAAAATCGTATTCGCTGATGGTGAGAGTGCTGAAACCCTGGTTCCAAAAGGCAAAACTGTCCGTGCCATTGTAGTTGTGGTAGCTCCATTGGGTGCCCAGTGAAGTGTATTGGGTGGTGATGGCGGCGGCGTTGGCAGCGTGGCCGAGTGAGCCGTCGTAGCGGAGGATCTTGAGCAGGGCGTGGGGTTCGATATTGTTGCCGATCATGTCGAGGTTGATCACCAAACGGATGTCCAAACTATCGGCGAGGGCTTGTTGGGCATACGCTTCAGAGCCGATCTGGCCGACCTCCTCGCCGGCAAAAGTAGTGAAGATGATGGAGCAGCGGGGTTGGAAATTCGCTGCTTGCATCACCCGCGCCAATTCCATGACCGCGGCGGTTCCGCTGGCATTGTCGTCCGCTCCGGGGGCAAAAATCATGGGGTTGTTATCGGAGATGGAATCGTGATGGCCGCCCACGAGAACGTAGGTATCCGGGAATTCAGTGCCGGGCAGGGTGGCGATGGGGTTGAACTGCCGGGTTCCGGACCACAGGAAGTTGAACAGATAGGCGTTGGAGTAGCCCCAGCGGACAAATTCGTCCTTGATCCAGGCCGCCACTTCCCAATGGTTATCCGCTTGAGCGTAGCGGGTCTGGAAATCCTGCAGGTGTTGGATGCGGTTGTAGACGCTGTCGGCATTGACGTAGTTGATCAGGGAAGCTACATCTATCCTATTCGGGGAATGAGCGCCAGCAGGGAAAACAAGCGCCGCGTTCACCGAGGCCACGGCTATTATCAGCCAAAGCAGCAGGCCATATGTTTTCATCGATTCACCGCCTTATCTCTTAAGAAATGGTAAGTGGAATCGGCTGGTAAGCAAGCCTGGTAAAGCCGCAGAGGATGGATGAAAGCGGCGCAGGATCGGATTCCAGTCCCAGCTGTTCCTATCGAGCATTGGTAGGCGAAAACCCGAAGGGCAGGATTCCGATCCTGCCAGTATCAAGGCAGCATCAGAATGCTACGCTAAGAAAAAAAACGGTGGCTGCTGGAGGTGCAGCCACCGGGGATGGATGGGTCTGGAGATTGTCGTTGTGTGCGACTGGAGTATGGTTGTAATAAACGCGTTACTTCAGAACCAGTTTGGCGGATTCCCTTCCGCCCTTGTTACAGTCGAGTATGATGTCCAGGACGTCGCCTTTTTTCAGGTTGGGGATCTTATAAAGGAAATCTCCGCCATTGGCAGTATCCTGGGCGCTGGCGACCTGGGAAATGATGGTGACGTCGTTGAGGCGTATCTGGATGCCCTGGATGAAATGGGCGGCGGGATCGCGGACGACGTGGGTGAAAGAAAAACTCAGGGTCTTGGTCTTGGCGGTGTATTTGGCGTTGGTGATTTCGCTGGCGGCATGGCCGTAAACCGCAAGGCAGATACCCAACAGGGCGATGAGCACTAATATCTTTTTCATTGTTTGCTCCTTTGTCTTGGTGGAGTGGCTAAGCAGGCGGGGATCGACCAGAGGCCTTTTCCCAGGATCCCGCTTGGCGCGCTCAATTACTATACTCCGGCGAGGGGCTTATCCTTCACCGTTTTTTATTCTCTTCAGCCGCGTGGGCAAACATGGCCTCCATGGTGGGGAATCTGTCGAAGAGGTCCATCGCTTCGCGGAGTTGGCGATCCAGGCCGAGCGTGATCTTGTAGGCAGCTTGGTCGCCATAGGCTTTGCGCACCAGTTCGCCCTTCAGGGTGGTCCGGATATAGGTTTCGGTGCTGTCCAGATCGGCTTGCGTGTAGGCGATGTCCTGGCTTTTGGCGTAGGCGAGGAAGTTATTCAGCAGGGCGTCGTCCACCTGGATGTCCTGGTTGAGGGTGTGGTCGTGTTCCACCATGTAATCCACGGCGAAATTGAAGAAAGTGTTCTTGCGGCGGAGTTCCACGCCAAAGAGGGTGAGCAGGTCGGAATCGCTTTCGAGGTCGGGAGTGATTCCGCCGCCGCCATACACTTCACGCTTATTGACTGTGTAGTAGACCTGTTTGAGGTTGAGTTCTTCCTCGGCGTTGCGGTCCGCTTCGGTGACGTCCTTGCCCAGGAGGAGTTTGTCGTTGGATTTCTTGTGGATGCAGCGTCCAGACTTGATGTAGTAATAGGCGGTGGTGATCTTGACGCCGTTGCCGTTAAGCAATGGCAGCAGTTGCTGGACGCTGCCCTTGCCGAAGGATGTTTTGCCCAATACGAGGCCTTTATCCCAGTCCTGCAGCGATCCGGCAAAGATTTCGGACGCGCTGGCGGAGGCTTCGTTGATCATCACGACGATGGGGTAATCCCGGGTACGCGTACTCAAACGGGTAAAATGCTGACGGTTGGAAGAGGGAATGCGGCCTTTTGTTTCCACCACCAGTTTATTCGGGCCGATGAACTCGTTGACGGTATCCACCGCCTGATCCAACAAGCCGCCAGGATTCCAGCGCAGGTCGATGATGAGGCCTTTGATGCCTTCGGTTTCGAGGGCGTTCAGGGCAGCGCGGAGCTCGGTAGCGGTATTCTCGTTGAACTGGCTGAGGCGGATGTAGCCGACGCCGTTGTCCAGTTTGAAGCTGTAGGGGACGCTCTTGATCTTGATGGTTTCGCGCGTGATGTTGAATTCCAGGGGCTTGCTCACACCAGGACGGCTGATCGTGATGAGTACGGAGCTGCCTACTTCGCCGCGCATCTGCTTGATCGCGTCGTCCGTGGTGAAGCCGACCACGCTGATGTCGTTGACGCGGATGATCCTATCTCCGGCAGTGATGCCCATCCGGTAAGCCGGAGTTCCTTCGATGGGCGAGATCACGGTGATGTAATCGCCGATCTTGTCGATCTGAATGCCCAAGCCGCCAAAGGAGCCCTTGGTCGAAGTGGTGAATTCCTCGAATTCGGACTTGGTGAAATAGTTGGTGTGGGGGTCCGTGGAGCCGAGCATGCCGATGATGGCGGCTTTGATCAGTTCTTCGTCGCTGAGTTCGGTAACGTAGTTTTGCTTGAGTTTGTTCAGGACGTCGGAAAACAGGCCCAACTGGGAATAGAGGTCGCTGCCTGTGGACTGGCTTTCGGCAAAGGCGGCCGAAGCAGCCAGAAGCATTGTGGCAACGAGGATCCAGACCGACGCGATGGTGATCAGGGTGACTTTCTGTTTCTGTTCAGGCATGGGAAACTCCTAATAGGGACAATACTTTATCTACAATTAACACGTGTATTTCTGGGGCTGGCAGGGACGCGTCGATAACTGTGAAACGCGGGGCTTGTTCCAGCGCGAGGTATAAATACTGCTGGCGGACACGCTCGTGAAAGGCTTTGTCTTCCTGCTCCAGGCGGTCCAGTTGGCGGGCGTTGATGCGCGCCAGCCCTGCCTCCACCTCCAGATCGAGGAGGAAGGTGAGGTCCGGCACGGTGTGGAAAGTCGCAAACTCGGTGAGCGGACGGATGAACCCAGGATCCAGACTGCGTGCCGCGCCCTGATAAGCGAACGTGGAATCGTAGTAGCGGTCGCAGAGGACTACCTTACCGGCTTTCAAGGCTGGCAGGATCCACTCTCCAGTGTGTTGGGCACGGCTGGCGGAATAGAGCAAAAGCTCTGTTTCCGGCAGCATTTCGCCATGCTCGGGATCCAGCAGGAGGCGGCGAATGTGCTCCGCGATGGGCGGTCCTCCAGGTTCCCGGGTGAGCAGGCAGGCATAGCCCAGGGCAGCCAGTTTGTCCGCCAGCAACTTCATCTGGGTGCTCTTGCCGCTGCCCTCGATGCCTTCGAAAGTAATGAATATTCCTTGCATAAGATCCTTAGATGATGGTGTCGATCTTGAACAGGGCGTCGTTGCGCTCGGGAGCGTCGATCAGGAAATGCGCGCCGCGGCTTTCACGGCGCATCAGCGCGCTGCGGATGACGGCTATGGCGATGATGGCCATGTTGCGAGTTTCCACAACTTCACGACGGACGGCATTGTGCTGGTAAAAGTTGTTCACTTCGTTGTAGATGTTTTCGATGCGGGAGAGCGCGTATTTGAGCAGGCGGCGCGACCTGCGGATGCCCACATAGCCATCCATGATGGTGCCGATGATTTCGCGGTTGTGGGAAATCACGACCCATTCGTTTTCGTTGAATTCCTGCCTTTGCTGCCAGGCTGGGATCTCGGGAAACGCCACTTCTTCCTGGTTGGAAGGATGGTTTCCGGCACGATGGGCGATAACGAGCGCCTCCAGCAGGGAATTCGAGGCCAGGCGGTTGGCGCCGTGCAGACCGGAACAGGCAACTTCTCCGGCAGCGAAAAGGTTATGGATGTCCGTGATCCCATCGATGGTGGAAAGCACTCCGCCGCAGAAATAGTGTGCGGCTGGAGATACCGGTATGGGGTCTCTGGTAAAATCGATCCCGTGTTCCTTCAGGCGGGCGTCGATATAGGGAAAATGCTTGCGCAGCTTGTCGGCTGGTATCACCGTGGCGTCCAGGTAACAGAATTTCTCGCCGCGTTTCTTCAGTTCAGCGTCGATGGCCCGGGAAACGATATCCCGCGGCGCCAGACTGCCCTGGGGATGGTAGTTATCCATGAACGCGGAGCCATCGCTGAGGCGCAGGATCGCGCCTTCTCCGCGCAAGGCTTCGCTGATCAGGAAAGTATCGCCGCCAGGGCTCCAAAAAGCCGTGGGATGGAACTGGATGAACTCCATGTTAGCCAGGCGCCCTCCTGCAAGGCGGGCCATGGCCATGCCGTCGCCAGTGGAAACCACCGGGTTGGTGTTGTGGGCATAGATGCGGGCGGCTCCACCCGTTGCCAGCATGGTTTTGCGGGCTCGAAAGATGTGCACTTCACGCGTGGCGTCGTCCATCACGTAGGCCCCCCAGCAAGAGATCCCGGGTACAAAACCTTCATCCTGCAGGATGTGGTGCTGGGTGATCAGGTCGATGGCGATGCTATTCTCATAGATGTCGATATTGGCGTTTTCCTGGCAGCGGGAGATCAGCGCCTGCATGATCTGATGACCCGTGGAGTCGGCGGCGTAGGCCACCCGGCGATGTCTGTGTCCGCCTTCCATGGTGAGGGAAAGGTTTTCCAGGCTGGCGTCGTAGCTGTCGTCCCGCAGAGTAAAATCGGTGCCTAGGTCGATCAGGTATTGGATTAGTTTGGGGCCTTCGGTGATGATCTGCCGGATGACCTGTTTCTTGCCCAATTCGGCTCCGGCGGTGTAGGTATCCTCAGCGTGGCCGGCAAAGGAATCGGTGGCGTCCAGCACAGCGGCGATCCCACCCTGGGCGTAATCCGTGTTGCAATCGTAGAGTCCGCGCTTGGTGACGATCGCCACCCGGCCCAGTGCCGAAACTTGCAAAGCATAGACCAAGCCGGCGATGCCGCTGCCCAGAACGAGAAAATCGTAGTCTTTCATATCAATCTTGTGGAGCGTATTTGACCATCACCACTGCGTCCTCATCGGGCTGGGTGTAGTAGTTTTTACGGCAGCCTGACAGTTGGAAACCGTATTTATGGTACAGGTTGCGGGCAGTGGTGTTCGATTCCCGGACGTCCAGCCAGAAGGTCTCGATCCCTTGCTGCAGCATTATCTGGAGGGTGTTGCCCAGCAGTTCCGAACCCCAACCGCGGTTCCGGAAAGCCGGATCGATGGCGAAATTGATGATCATGCTCTCGTCGAGCACGTTGTGATACATGATATAGCCCACCACCGCTCCTGCCTCCACCATTACATAGGAAGCGGTCAATGCCGAGGAGGCGAAAGCCTCTTCAGGCCAGGGACAACTGAACGACAGCCGTTCAATCCAGAGGATATCCTGGATATCCGAGCTGCGCATCAGGCGAATGTCGGCCATACATCAACCGCGGGTTGGATCACATCTTTTCCGGAGCCGAGATGCCCATCAGATCCAGGCAGATGGCCAGAGCGTTCTTGACCGCTTCGCTGAGCAGCAGCCGGGCTTTGGAGAGTTCGCGGCTCTTGAGGCTCACGACCTGGTATTTGTTGTAGAAGCGGTGGTACAGGCCGCATAGTTCTTCCGTGTAAGTTGCCAGCCGGTGGGGTTCCCGGTATTCGGCGATTGTTTCCAGAAGCCCGGGCAGCTCTGTCAGTTTGCGGATCAGGGCCAATTCGTCGGGTTTGGTGAGTTTGAGGCAGAGTTCCTGTTTGAAGGCGCGGGGATAGATGCGGTCCTTCTTGGCTTTGCGGATGATGCTGCAGATCCGGGCATGGGCGTACTGGCAGTAATAGACCGGGTTGTCGTTGTTCTTTTGCAAGGCCAGTTCGAGGTCGAAATTCAGATGGGCATTGGCTTTGCGGGCTATGAAGAAATAGCGGGCGGCATCCTTTCCCACTACGTTGATCAGGTCGTCCATGGTAACGATCTTGCCGGCGCGCTTGCTCATCTTGACCTTTTCGCCGCTTTCATAGAGGTTCACCTGCTGTAAAAATACGATCTCCAGCATCCCCTCGTCATAGTTCAAAGCGCGGAAAGCGGCCTTGAGCCGCGGAACGTAGCCATGGTGGTCAGGTCCGAAGACGTCGATGAGTTTGGTGAAGCCGCGCTGGATCTTGGTGAGGTGATAGGCCAGATCGGGGACGAAATAGGTGATGGAGCCGTCGCTTTTCATCAGCACGCGGTCCTTGTCGTCGCCGAATTTGGTGGAGGCGAACCATACGGCATCTTCCTTCTCGTAGGTGCAGTCGGCCTCAGTGAGATAGCTCAAGACCTCTTCCACCACGCCTTCCCCACGTAAAGTCCGTTCCGAAACCCAACCTTCAAAGGTAACGTCGAAGCGCTCCAGACTTAACCGCTGCATCTCCAGTAATTCGCTGAGGGCAAACTCCTTGAGCCGCTCGTTGCGTTCTTTTTCCGGCATCATGAAAACGCGGACTCCTTCCGCGGCGTTGAGTTTGTGCGCCAGATGCTTCACATACTCGCCGTGGTAGGCTTCGTAGGGAAATTCGCCGATATTCTCGCCATGGATCTCGCGCAGGCGCAGTTCCAGGCTCTCGGCCAGGATGTCCACCTGGTTGCCGGCGTCGTTGATATAAAACTCTCGGGCGGGATCGAAACCCACCTTCTTCATCACCCGGTACAGCGTGTCGCCGTAGGCAGCTGCGCGGGCGCTGACGATATTCAGGGGGCCGGTGGGATTGGCGCTGACGAATTCCAGCAGCACCTTCTCCTGCTGTCCGAAATCGGAGTTGCCAAAGTCCAGGCCAAGCTTGTAAACGTCCCACAGCATATGCTGGAACAGGGATGTGGAGAGGCGGAAATTGATGAATCCCGGTCCGGCGATTTCGACGCTCTTGTAATATTTATTCTTCTTGAGTTCCTTGAGCAGCGCCTCCGCCAGTTTTTTCGGCGAAGTCTTGTTTTCCTTGGCCAGGACCATGGCGGCGTTGGTGGAGAATTCGCCGTTATCCGGGTTATTGGGGACCTCCACGATGAATTCCCTTTGCTGGCTCAGCCCGAGGCTGCTTAGAACCTGCGCGACCTGGTCGTGTATGACGTGTTTGATCATGCTTCTGTGTCTCCCTGCGTGTGGGCGGCCAACTCGGAAAAGAGGTTGTCGATCTTGTAGAACTCACGCTTTTCGGGCATGAAAATGTGAACAATCACATCGCCGATATCCACCAGGATCCACTGCCCAAACTCCAGCCCGGCTTTGCCGATAATGCCAAACTTGTATTCTTTGGCCATATCCAGCAGATGGTTGGCAATGGCTTTGTTGTGCAGGTCCGCGGTACCTTCGCAGACCACGATGTAATCCGTGTAGGTGCTCAGTTTGCCCACGTCATAGACGCGGACCGCGTCGGCTTTCTTTTCCGCGAGCCAGTTCAGGATCGCTTCCAGTTTGGCATTCTCCGCCAATGTATCCTCCACCTTACTCCTTCATCAGATCCTCGTAATCAGCTCCGAGGATGATTATGAACGGTGCTTCGTAACTGCTATCCACGGCCAGTATGAAGCGCTGTATGCCTGTCATATTCTGCAGCCGCCGCAGATCTTCCCGGTCGTCGGTTTTCACTTCGATCAGGGACTTGTTATAGATGGGATGGGGCGTGTCCCCCATTCCCACCACGTCGATGTTTTTATCTTTCAAAAATCGCGAGTATCCTGCAGCCAGTCCTTCCACGCCGCAGCCGTTCTTGATCACGACCTTGATGGCGGGCATATCGCGCTCGGTATCCGCCCGATCCTGCAATCTGGGCGCCAGCACCTTGAAGTACAGCAGCGTCAGCAGGATGATGGCCAGCACTACTATCACCAGGACCAGCCAGTTCACTCTGGGGAACCAGGATTTCCCGGTACCGTTTGCTGTCAAACCCAAAACTCTAGTCCTGGCACTTACAAAGCCTGCGATATTCAGAGCGCAGCCGCTGGAAACTGCTCTCAAAGGGCTCGGGGATCACCCGTTCCCCGCAAACCACGCTCATGAAGTTGTTATCGCCCATCCAGCGCGGAACCATATGCAGATGCAGATGTTCGCCGATGCCGGCACCCGCTGCCTCGCCCAAATTCATGCCCAGATTGATGCCGTGGCAATGATACACATTTTGCAGCACGCGTTCGCTCAGGGCTGCCAGTTGGCCAAGTTCTGCCAATGTTTCAGCCGGCAGGTCCTGTAAATTCCGCAGGTGCGGTTTGGGAACCAGCATGATGTGGCCGTTGTTGTAGGGATAGCGGTTTAGCATCACGTAGCAGTGCTCGCCGCGATGGACGATCAGGTTTACCTCGTCGGAACCCAGGTCTTGATAACGGCAGAGGATGCAATCCCCCGGTTTTTCGCCCTGGATGTAATCCAGGCGCCAGGGTGAATAGAGGTAACGCTCATTCATAGATCGATTCTTCGATCACCTGCTCGCCATAACTCACGATGTGATTATCTGGTATGTGGGCGTTGACCAGGATGTTATGGCCCTCCAGGATGCTGTTTTCGCCCATAAGGCTGTTTTGCAGAAAGCAGCCAGCGCCTACGCTCGCTCCTTCCTGAAGCAGGCATTTTCCTTGCAAAACGCAGTTCTGCCCGATCTCCACATCCTGTTCCAGCACAACTTCATCCCCGATGTACACCGTCCGCGGATTGTGGATCACCACGCCGCTATTAAGCCAGTGCTTGCGGATGCCCGCCACGAACTGGTCTTCCAGTTCGGCCAGCTGCTCCTGCGAATTGACGCCAGCCACTTCCGAAAGATTGTCCAACACTACCGAAGCGACCTTTTGCCCGCTCTGATGCAGGATAGCAACTACGTCGGTGAGGTAATACTCTTTTTGCTGGTTGGCGTTGGAGATCTGTTTGAGCGCGGCGAACAAGGCCGCGGAGTTGAAACAGTAGATGCCGGTGTTCCATTCCTGGATTTCGCGCTGCTCCGGCGTGGCATCCTTGTATTCCACTATGCCGGAGATCTGATGCTCGTCCACGCGCAGGATCCGGCCGTACTTTCCGGCGTCTTCCAGCCAGGCGGTGAGCACTGTGCAGGCCGCGCGGCTATTCCGGTGGACCAGATAAAGTTTGTGTAAGGTCTCGCTGGTCAGCAAAGGAACGTCGCCACACAGGATGAGGACATCCTCCGCGGAACTATCGAACACCGGTTCCGCCATCATCACGGCGTGTCCCGTGCCCAGTTGTTCTGTTTGTTCCACGAATTCCAGGCGTTTGTCTTCTTCCAGGCAAGCCAGGACGCTTTCCTTTTGGTATCCCACCACCACGTAGATCCTGGCGCAAGCGGTCTGGATGGCGGTATCCACCACGCGCTGGATCATGGGTTTGCCTGCCAGGGGAAAAGTTACCTTGGCGCGGGCGGATTTCATCCTGGTGCCTTTGCCGGCAGCCAGGATTATCGCTGCGAGGCTGGTCATGCCAATTCCTCCCCTTCCTTGGCTTCCTCGGGTCCCCCCAGTTCGTCCAGCAAGGCGGACATGGTTTTGCCCAACACCGGATGCACGAGTTCCGGCTCCAGTTCGCAGAGCAGTTGCAAGGCGAATCTGCGGTTGTGGAAATCCGGATGGGGCAGCACCAGAGTGTTGCTGTTCAGGATCTGGTCTTCATAGAGCAGGATGTCGATATCGATCACCCGGGCACCCCATTTTTCCCTGCGCACCCTGCCCATGTCGTTTTCGATGGTCAGCAGGGCTTGCAGCAGGTTGTGGGGCGTGTAGTCGGTTTTCACTTCCACCACCTGGTTGCGGAAATCCGGTTGGTCGGTCTCGCCATAGGCAACGCTGCGGATCAGGGATGACTTGCGCAAAACGGTTATCTTGGGATCTGCGGCCAGCAAGCGCACGGCTTTTTGGACCTGCGCCCTGGGTTTGTGCAGGTTGGAACCCAAACATAGGTAAGCTATCATGCGCGCGCCCTGCTTAGTTCCACTTCCACCGATTTCAGGGTGCCCTGGATGGGCACCGAAGGTTTCTCAATGCGCACCATTACTTGCGTGATCAGCGGAAAGTTGCCCAACAGACGGTCGGCGACCGTATTGGCGCAGGTTTCCAGGATGTGGAACTGGTGTGTTTCCAGAATCTCGCGGATCTCCGCGTAAACCTTGGTGTAGTCCACCGTGTCGTCCAGATGCCGGATTCCGGATTCCAACTCTGGCTTGGTGTGCATTTCCACGGTCACCACAAAGCGCTGGCCTAGCTTGCGCTCCTCGTCGTGGATGCCGTGAAAGCCGTAAAATACCATTTCATTGAGTCTGATGATCATAATTTTCTCCCGATCCGCACCTGCAGTTTTTCGCCGATACTGCGGTCGATCCCTTTGATAATGATAAAACTAAGCGCCGTAGCGGCAAAAGCAATCCCGATAGCTGGAAGCTCATTCAGCCACTGCCTCGCGACAATAAAACCCGCGAACAGGCAAGCCAAAGGCAGGGCAAAAACCAATAATGCGGATAGGACCCGGGTTGATGGCGCGATATCCAGTTCCACCCGGTCACCGACTTGTAAGTCCAGATCACTCTCCAGGTCAAAAACCGCGGGAATATTGCGCCCGAAGCACATTCCCCGCATCGAGCAAGTCTTGCAGCCTCCGCCCCTTACTACTTCAACCCGCACCCTGCCACTTTCCACGGAAACCACGGTTCCCACGTCGGTTTGCTGGGCTTCCGAGCCCTTGTTTATTTCTTCCATTCATTCACCTTGTTCAGTTTCCAGCCGCATGATGCGCCTGATCAGCGAAGTGGTGGATAATCCTTCCCGGAAAGGAAGGCTGAGCACCTTGCCGCCTTCTGATAACACTGCGTCCGAGCCCACGATGTCCTTCACCTGCCAATCCCCGCCTTTCACCAAAACGTTTGGCCGCAGCAAGGTTATCAGCTCTAGCGGGGTGTCGGTGTCGAAAACTACCACGTAATCCACGCAGCCCAAAGCGGCCAACACGCTGGCCCGGTCTTGCTGGGCGACGATCGGACGGCCCAAGCCCTTGAGCCTCCTGATGGACGAATCGCTGTTCAGGCCTACGATGAGGACGTCCCCCAATTCCCGCGCCTGTTCCAGATACTGCACATGCCCGGCGTGCAGAATGTCGAAACAGCCGTTGGTGAATACGATCCGGACTCCCTTTCCGCGCAGGTTTCGGGCGATGGCGTCCATTTCGCCGGCCGATTTGATCTTATCTTGGCTCATTAAAACTCGCGAGCAGTTCCGCAGGGCTGACCCTGGCGGTGCCTTTGATGCCGCAAACCACACCCGCCGCGTGGTTCGCCACTTCGGCAGCCAGCTGGATGTCGCCGCTGCAGATCCAGGCCAATGTGAGGGCGCTGATCACGGTATCGCCAGCTCCGGAAACGTCGTACACTTCACGCGCGTAAGTTGGCAAGTGCCGCGGTTCGCCGTCTCCGCCGAAAACATACATGCCTTTGGCTCCGCGCGTCACGATCAGGTTGCGCGTTTGCAGTTCCTGGCGCAGTTTCCTGGCCGCGGCAAAAAACTCCGCTTCGCTTTCCAGAGCCTTGCCCAGAGCGGTTTGCAGCTCTTTGTGGTTGGGTTTAAAAATATCCACGCCAGTGTAGGCCATAAAGTTCTTTTGCTTAGGATCCACTGCCACCGGAATTCCCTCGCGGCGAGCCAGTTCCAGGACGCCGGCGATCAGATCCGCGGTCAGCAGGCCCTTGTTGTAGTCTTCGATGATCAGAGCAGCGCAGCCCGGTACAAGTTTTTCTACGGCGGCCAGAATCTGGCTGCTGAGGGCTGGGCTGAGCTCGGACTTCGTTTCGTAATCAATACGGACGATCTGCTGATTTACTGCGCCGATCCTGGTCTTCACCGTGGTGGAGCGCTCGTTTGAACGCAATAACCCGCTGTGTCCTATCCCTTCGCTGGCCAGAAGTTCGGTCAGGAGTTCCGAGGACCGGTCGTTTCCGGCCACGCCCACTAACTCCACTTGCGCGCCCAAACTTCGCACATTGAGCGCCACATTCGCCGCTCCGCCCAAACGGTGTTCCTCGCTCTGGGCTTCCAAAACGGGCACCGGGGCTTCCGGCGATATGCGCTCCACCCTGCCCCACACATAGTGGTCGAGCATCACGTCGCCCAGCACCAGTACGCGTTTGCCGGCAAACTCGCGCAGCAGCTCCGCGATCATTGCTTCTCCAGCGGATACTTGCCGTCAAAGCAGGCGTAACAATATTCGCCCGGCATTTGCAGGCATTGCCGCAATCCTTCCAGACTCAGATGCACGAGGCTATCCACGCCGGTGCGGTTACGTATCTCGTCCAGGCTGAAACGGTTTGCCGCCAGTTTTTCCCGGTTGGGGGTGTCGATGCCGTAGTAGCAGGAATGGCGGACTTGCGGGGAGCCGATGCGCAGGTGGATTTCCCTGGCTCCCGCAGCCTTGATCATCTTCACGATCTGGGGAATCGTGGTTCCCCGCACGATCGAATCGTCGATCAACACCACGCTCTTGTTCCGGAAAAAGTTCGGCAGCGCGTTGAATTTCTGCCGCACGCTCTCGTCCCGGATGGTCTGTTCCGGCTTGATGAAAGTTCTGCCCACATAGTGGTTGCGGATCAAACCGAGGGAGAGCGGAATGCCTTTGGCGGCGGCGTAACCCACAGCCATGAAGTTTGAGGAGTCCGGGACCGGAACCACGCAATCTGCTTGCAGTTCCGCATCGCTTGCCGCCAGTAAAGCGCCGATCTTTTCCCGCACGTCGAACACGTTTTCACCGAAGTGGTAGCTGTCCGGACGGGAGAAATAGATGTGCTCGAAGCTGCAGTAGGAATTGTGATTCTGGCTGCGGTAAAGGGCGGGATCGTTCTCCACTTCCTCGACTCCGCTCTGGTTGACGCGGATGATCCCGGCGGAAGGAACATCCCGGCGTTCCAATACCCCGAGAGTGTCCAAAGCGCAGCTTTCCGAGGCCACGACCACCGCGCCGCTTGCCGTTTTGCCCCACACCATGGGCCGGATGCTCAGCGGATCGCGGAACATCACCAATTCGTCGCGCGTGCAAAACACGCAGGAATAGGAGCCCTGGATCTCCCCCATCAAAGCTTTGATGGCGGCTGTGAGTTCCGCGCCCTGGGAAATCTGCCAGGCGATGTATTTGACCAACAGTTCGCCGTCGTTGTCGCTGTTAAAATAGACGTTTTGCGCCTCCAGTCTGGCGCGTACCGATGTGTAGTTCACGAGGTCGCCGTTGCTGGCCAAAGCGTAGGATGGGCCGAACAGCGTTTCCACGAGGTGCGGCTGCGTATTGAACCGGGTCGCGCTGCCTTTGGTAGGGTAGCGGACGTGCCCGATGGCGAGCTTGCCCGGCAGGGTCTCCAAAACCGCTTCGGTAAAGACTTCCTGCACCAATCCCATGCTCTTGTGCAAGCGGATCAGTTTGCCGTCGCCCACAGCCATGCCACAGCTTTCCTGTCCGCGATGCTGTTCCGCGAACATCCCCAAAGCCGCCAGCCGAGCGGCTTCCGGGCTGCCATAGACGCCGATGATCCCGCACATCAGGCGGTTCCTTGCTTTTTGAAACTCAGTTTATTCTCCGTGCCTTCCAGCAGGCGCAAGATATTGGCGTTGTGCTTGTAAATGATGAGCAGCGCCACAATGAGCGTGAACCAGGGAAAGACGGGCACTCCCAGCGCCAGACGGTCCCACAGGAAATTGGCGATCACCAGAACCACGACCGCCACCATCGAACCCAGCGAGACATAGCGGGAAAGCGCCGTCACGGCAACGAACACAGCCACCGCGATCAACAAAGGTACCGGAGCGTAGGCCAGAAAAACGCCCGCTGCCGTGGCGACTCCTTTGCCGCCCTGCCCTTTCAGCCAGACTGGATACATGTGCCCCACGATCACCAGAAGCAGCGGCAGAGTGGCCAGCAAGGCGCCCAACGGCGAATATCCAAAAGAATCGGCGATCCTTCCGGGAAGGCTGTGCAGCGCCAGCCAGGCAACCGCGAAACCCTTCAGCAGATCGAAGAGCAGCACCAGCAGGCCGGTTTTCATGCCGTATTGCCTCAGCGCGTTCGTGGCGCCGATATTGCCGCTTCCGCCTGCCCGGATATCCTTGCGGTGCATCGCTTTGCCCAGGATGTAGCCAAACGGTATGCTGCCGATCAGGTAGGCCGCGATACAAATGAGGATCCAAATGATCAGTATGCTCATGGTTCCACCTCGTTTTCTTTTCTGCCCTTGAAGATCAATTTGATGCTCACTCCCTCAAAGGCGAACATTTCCCGGATCTGGTTATGCAGGAAACGGCGGTAGTTCTCGCTCACCAAAGCCGGCTGGTTGCAGAAAAACACGAAGGTCGGGGGTTTGACCGCGGCCTGCGTGATATAAAAGATTTTTACGTGCCTGCCGGTGGAATGGGTGGGCGGGCGGCGCTGCACCACGGTTTCCATGAAGCGGTTGAGTTCGCTGGTGCCGATCCGTTTTTCGCTTTCTTCTTCGATCTTCACCACCAGCTCCATGATCCGGTTGATGCGCTGGCCTGTCCTGGCCGATATGAATTGCACCGGCGCGAATTGCAGGAAGGGCATCTGGCGGTGCAGTTCGGCCACGAATTTCCCCGTGGTGTGGGTGTCTTTTTCCACGAGGTCCCATTTGTTGAAGACCACCAGGATCTCTTTCATCTTGCGCCTGGCATAGGAAGCGATCTTGACGTCCTGCGCCGAGATCTCTTCATCCGCGGCGAGCACCAGCACCACCACGTCGCATCTGTCCACCGCCTCAATGGTGCGCATCGTGCTGTAATACTCCACGCCGTAATTCACCTTGGTTTTGCGGCGCAGACCTGCCGTGTCGATCAAAATGTATTCGTTGTCATGATAGCGGAACACGGAGTCGATGGAATCCCGCGTGGTTCCCGGCGTTTCGGTCACGATCTGTTTTTCGCTGCCCAACAGCAGGTTCACCAGCGAGGATTTACCCACGTTGGGCTTGCCGACCACCGCGATCCTGGTTTGGGCGGGCTTGGCCTGTTCGTCCCAGTTTTGCGTTTCCGGGATCAGGTTCAGCAGTTCGTCCAGGAAGTTGCCGGTATTGCGGCCTTGCAAAGCGGAAATGGGAAAGGGATCGCCCATGCCCAACTGCAGGAAATCGTAGAGTTCCCACTCGAATTTCTCGTTATCCGCCTTGTTCGCCACCAGCATCACCTTATCGCGGTGCGGATACAGGATTTTAGCGATGGCGATGTCGATGGCGGTGGTGCCGGTCATGGCGTCCACCAAAAAGAGGATGAGGTCGCTTTCGTCGATCGCCAGCAAAGCCTGGTGCTTGACCATCTTGTCCATCGTTTCCGCGCTGTCGAAGATGATGCCGCCGGTGTCCACCAATTTGAATACTTTTCCGCCCCACTCCACGTCCTCGTATTTGCGGTCACGGGTGATCCCGCTTTCCGCGTCCACGATGGCCGACCGCTTGCGGCACAAGCGGTTGAATAACGTTGACTTGCCCACGTTGGGCCGTCCCACGATGGAGACGATGTATTTCCTCATGCAGTTTGCTACTTCCCGGCTGGTTTTTGCGCAAGTCTTTTGCGGGCGGGTATTTTGTCAATGCCTACGTGGGGTGGGGATGGTGAGCGTAGAGATAAGATCAGAGAGCAAAGAGCAAAGATGCCTGGCGCGGGAACGCCGGCTTCAGTCGGCAAGCCCGCCGCGTTCACTCAGTTTTCAACACCAAGGTACCGTAACACTGCCTTCAGGCGGTCGTTCCGCCGCGTTCACGCGGTATCTTTCAACACAGAGAAAAGCAGAGAACATAACTTTTAACACAGCGGCACAGAGGCACGGAGAAAAGACATGACGCTGACTTTTATCGGCAGGTCCGCCGGCTTTTTCCGGTTTGTTTTCCCCAGAGAAAGCAGAGACAAATGGCCTCGAAACATAGGAACAGAGAGGCAGAGGGAAGAGGGTTGCCACAGACTTCTTGCAGGCAGCGTCCTCAAGGCTGGCTCACTCGCCACTCTATTGCCTCCCGAAGACATCCCGATGGTTCATAGGGATGTCATAAGGAGGATCGGGAGAGGATGGCGGTCCAGCCCTCAGGACGGATCGATGGGGCAGCCAGGAAAAGAGGCCATGGCTCCCAGATCCAATCTCCCGCAATAGCGGAGAAAAAAGGCGGGTGGCAAGCCCGCCTTTCACAATTATTTCAGGCTTAGGCCATCAGCTCATTCGCGAGCATGGTTGCTCTGCTTGGTTTCGTCCGGTGGGCTGCCCACGCCGCTGGTGACCTTGTAGAATTGCCTGCCAACTGGCGGCAGGTCGACATTGGTGACGGGAGCCGGAATCCAACTGTGCAACATATAGGTTCCATAGGGATCCGGCGAGTTATAGATGCCGTACCAGGCCGCGGCGGGAACGGACTGCCAGGCCAGGTGGATCATCTGCGTAACCGGATCGTAAGTGATGGTTGTTTCAGGAACTGGCGGAGCTAGCGGAACTCCGCTGAGGCCGATGTTGTCCAAGGCCCAGTAATTCAGGTACCAGGAATTCACTCCGTAGGCGCGGAACCGGATCTGGAACTCCCGCTCCGCAGCCTGCGGTGAAATGTCGTAGTTGAAGTGGGTCCAGGGCAGTCCAGCTCCGCTGTTCATGAAGGAGGACCAGGTCGCCAGGGTGCTCCAGTCAGCGCCGTCCCACACTTCCACAGCCAGCCAGTTTTCCGCTGTCAGCCCGTAATTGCTCAAACTGAGGTCGAAATCCAGGTTCACGCTGGAAAAACCAGTTCCGTTCATTACGTGGCTGGTAACGCTTTCGTTGTAGTTTGTCTGAGTGGGCGAGTAGAGGAATAGCAATCCACAGCCGGGATTTCCGTTATCTAGGTATGGCGTCCAATTGGGAGCCCAGCTTTGCCAGTGATGAGTGGCCAGGCTGGCGGATTCCATATCTTCCAGGAAGGGTAGGTCATAGGGCGGATAGTATTCCAGGACCACGGTCACGGGATCGGAAACCGCCGACAGCGCGCTGTAGTAAACCGCCTGCACCGTGTAAACATAGGTTCCGTTGGGCATGGCGTAGTCCGTGTAGGTGGCGGTGGGAACCAGCTCCGTGTTGAGTTGGATGCCGTCGCGGAATACGTTGAAGCCGCGTACTGCCCTCTCCTGCGGACTTACATTTTCGGATATGAGCAGCGGGTGTTCGTGCCGCCAGGCTAGATCCAACGGCGCGTTCACCACGGGGATGCTCAGCGGGGGGGCTTGCGGACCCTTGGCGGTTGCGCTTTCCACGTAGGCCTGGATATTCCAGTTGGAATTTATCCCGTAGAAGTTTAACATGCTGACCCAGAATCCACCATAATAGAGGAGGTCTCCGTATCCGGCCACGGCTGGTCCGGCATCGCAGCCCAGGGGGTAGTAATAGTCGGAAGGATCGGGGACCACCGCCTCGTAGCCGATCCAGAGCGCGCTGGTGCCGGTGATCCAGTAGGGGGGGCTGAGCGTGACGTCGTTCCAGGCATTGGCCGTCGGTGTCGGCGCCGCCTGGGAGTAAACGACCGTGGATGGCGCGAGATTGGCTTCCTCGCCGGTCCAGATCTTCAGGGTATAGGCTGTGCTGGCCGAGTAGGGGTAGTATTTGATGTGCTTGATCTGCATGCCGGTGTAGGGCGCCACCGAGGCTAAGGGCAGTTTCATGGCCACCTCGTAGCTGGACGGGTAACCGTCGCCAATCGCGGTGTAGTTGCTGCCGCTGTCGTAATGCAGCCAGGCGGGTTCACCGGGCGTGCCGGGAGCCGCGATCCAGGTCAATACGATATCGGTGTTGTTTTGGATCGCGGCCTGGAGGTTGACGATGTAGCCGATATCCTCCGCGATGCCCGTACCGGTAATCGGCGCGGTGTAGATATTGCGGCCCAGGTTGTCCATAATGAGCATGGTCGCGCTCTTGGCGCCCACGGTTTGCGGCGTTAAAGTGACATTGATATCCAAGCTCTGTCCGTGTGCCAGTGTAGCAGGCAAGCCCGGGGCTTGCAGGCTGAAATTGGCTTCCGCCTGGTAAGCCAGGAAAATCCCGCTGGATGGTATGATCAGGGGCGCCGGCACAGAGCCGCCGGTGTTGGTGATTGTGAATTGGAACGTTGAGGGATTCAGATGTTCCACCTCGCCGAAATCATGAGATGTGGGCTGGAGAACGAACTCGGCAGGCCAGCTGCCGGTGACTGTCAGTTGCACCGGAACCTCTAGTATGGGGCTGGTTGGCGCGTTGTGCGTCACCGTGAAGTATCCCGTGTAGACTCCAGGCTCGAGCAGGCCGGCATCGTAGTGGATATCCAGCGTGGCCGAGCTGTGGCGGGGGATTGAGCCCTGGATGGGATCGCTCCAGCACCAAACCGCCGTTTCGCCCGCAGTGGTATTGGTGAAGCCCAGCGCGTAATCCAGCGGCAATCCGCCGTCGTTGGTGATCGTCAAAGTCTGGGTGGTGGCCAGGCCGTGATCCTGGCTTTGGATCAGGGAAACCGGGTCAACCGCGATCTCCGGCGGAGAACCAATGATCTCGAACCAGTGGGGAGCCGCGGTCGGGCTATCTGGCAATCCGATTTTGAACGCCTTCACCGTCCAATACCAATCTTCCTCAAAGGCGAAACTCAGGCCGCCCTGGGTCACGGGATCGTAATGCATGTCCGAGGTGATGGCATAGTGCAGCGGATTGGCTACCGGATCGGGATCGTGGGAAAGGTACACGCCGTAGCTGTCGGGCAAGCCGGCTCCGTTCAGATTCGGCATCCAGGCAAGGTCGAAACCTGCCAGCGGCAATCCGATGTCTCCATTGCCCGGCCACAGCAGGATCGGTGTCAGCGGCGGGAGATTGGGCAAGGGGGAGGAAACCACAGCCAGGTTGGCCAGATAGTCCCTCATGTAGTAGGCCGCTTGTGGAGCGGCGGGATCGGGATTGGTGCTGTCGCTGTAGTAAAGCAATCCGCGCGTGGTAGGCGTAGGGGTGCAATGGAAGCCGCAGGAGGAGGAATCGTAGTTTGGTTCGTTCTCGTCCACTGCCACCACCAGATTGTGGGTTCCGTCATAGCCGAAGGGAGTGGCCAGGGTGACGGTGATCCAGCCGGGCGTAGCGCCCATTTCCACCGTTCCGCTATAGACCTGGGTCAGCCTGTCAAAGGGCAGCCAGTCATTGTTTGAGGTAAACTCCGTTTTGAGGGTGTGGCCCAGATAGATCGTCCAGGCGTTGGAGTTAGTGCTGGCGGTGAATCCGTTCCAATACCAGGCCAGGGATGTGATCATTCTAGGGCCGCCGAGTTCGCTGGCCAGGTAGATCACCTGCGAATAGCTGTAGCCGTAATAGGCGTTGATGGGCAGCCGGGGCTGATACTCGCTGCCATTGCCCACTACCACTGTTCCAGGCGGAGCTGTGGAGAAACTCCAGACGGGGCAGCCCACAGCGTCGCCGAGGGCATTGAAGGGCACGATCTTCCAATAATAGGTGGTTCCATTGGCCAGGCTGGGCACGTAGGATGTGACGCTGGCATCCACCACGGATACTAGCGGCGGGGGATTCACAGTTCCGAAATGCACTTTGTAGAATAACGGCGAACCACCGCCATCAGACCAGTTGAGGGTGGTGCCCAGGGGCTGATAGGAACTGCCGTTCGCTGGCGAAACAAGGTTGACTGGGAAAGGCGGGATCGGGCCCAAAGCAGCCATCTCGAACTGCATATTCGGCCGGTTGTAGGATTGCGTGCCAGTGGGCACAGTGTTCCAGGCTGTGCTGTCGCTGCGGAAGTAAAGCGCTCTATAGACCGAGCCGGTTGCAGTGTAGTAACAGCTGGCATTCTCAGTGTAGGCGGCTTGCATGTTAAAGGTAACCTCCACCACCAAACTGGAGGTTCCGTTGTAGTTGAATGGTGTGCTGAAAACATGGGTATTCCAGCCTACGACCGGTTGATACGAACCAATGGTGTAAACTTGGGTAAGGCCGGTAACGAAGGTGGTGGTCAGGGCTGTCAGGCTGGTGTGGCCAAGGCGGATGGTGAAGGTGGGCAGGGCCGCGCAGGCATTCACGGCGGCCACATTGAAGGACAGTGAGGTGATGTTGCCCGCTCCCCCACCTGAAGCGGCCAATTCCTGTGGGGTGATCAGATACTGCTCACGCGCGTTTTTGTAGTAACCGCCGTAAACAGCGGGATATGAAGTGTACGAATTGGAGGTGGCCCCGTTCCCAATGATGACCGGAACGGCAGCGAGCCAGCTCGCAGCCAACAACAATAGCGGCAAAAGTAAAGTGAACTTTCTCATGGTTTCACTCCTCGAGATTCAAAGGTTGGTTTTTTTACCCGTTGGCGGCGGCCTGACTGCCAGAGCCAGCGCGGGTGTTTGCTTGAGGGTTGTGAATGCCAGATCGGCTGTTCCTGGCTTGCCCGCTCCGTAACCTAGGCGGCAATGTGCGATGCTCTTTACCAGAAGACCGGAAATGGGAAGAGAGGAGCGGCCGGGTAAGAAAACTGAAAAAAGGGGTGATGTGGGGTGGGGTGCACGAATGTCCAGGCGGCGGTATAACCGCAAACAAAGTAAACAATCTGGCCGGTCAACGAAGATCACGCCAACTCCTTCTCAGCTTCGCCGATCTACGTGCTCTGGGCTGCCCAACCAGCGGGCGTGGTGCTGGCACGCCATGGCAGGGCTTGCTTATGACAGGCCGTCGCAACAGGCGGAACACCCCTCTAGCAGCATGTTACCTACCTGGGCGCCGGTCTTGTATATACTTTGTCTATGTTTTGGATCTCGTCCTATATTGTGCCATTCTAGGGAACTTAATCATAATGTCAAGTATTTTCTCAGAATTATCATAACCGCGCCGTCTCTCTCAGTTGAACAGCACTTGGGGACTGGCTGGAAGCGCCATCATGCACCGGATCTATATGTATCTCTGCTCTTACCCGTTCTCCCTACAAAAACCGAATCCTTACTTTACCACCGATAGTTTCGCTTCGCCCAGCGTTTTTCCGCCAACGCCTAGCCGCGCCAGATAGATCCCGTTGGGGCAGGCTGTTCCAGCGGCGTCGCGTCCATCCCAGGTTGCGCGCAGTTCTTCCACGGAGGCGCTCCAGGTCTCCAGTGTCCGTAGCTGTCCAGCTTGGCCAGATACATATCCTCGTTACCGCCGCTGGTGATGAAGATATCTCCGAACTGGCCGCTGTTGGTGAACCAACCGGCGACATACACGTTGCCTTGCTGGTCGGTGTCGATCTCGTAGGCATTGTCGTAGGCTGTCCAGCCTGCCTTCTTTGCCCAAAGCCAGTTGCCGTTCGAATCCAGTTTCGCTACGAAGACGTCCTGATTACCAACGCTGGTCAGAGTGGTGGAGCCAAAGAAAGCGCTGGCGGAAAACGCTCCCGCCGCGTACAGATTACCCGCGTTGTCCCGGGTTAATGTGATTCCGGCATCCAAACCATAACCGCCGGCTGTTGCCACCCACTCCCAATCTCCCTCGATGTCCAGTTTGGCGATATAGATGTCATAGTCGCCGTTGCCGTTCACGATTTCGTCACCGAAGCCAGCCGATTCTTGAAAGTACCCGGTTACGTAGAGATTTCCCAAACTGTCGCACACTACATCGGTACAGGCGTCCATACCCGAACCTCCAGCTCCGTTCGCCCACAACCACATGGGCGCTTGGGCATTCAATCCGCCCCAAACGATGAGGGCGGTCAAACATAAAAACCAGTATTTCGCACTGTGCATGGCTTCCTCCCCGCAAGCAGTAATAATCGTGTCTCATTTTAACGAAACGCGCGGAATTGCCCAGTAGATTGTCGTCTGAGCAATTCCATTTTATCCTAGCTTGTTCTGTCCTGTGTGTTATGATCTGAGTAAGGTTGATCAATACCTAGGGCTGGGCTGGCGGCACCTGCTCAGCCGTAGCTTTGAAAAAGAGGCAGGATTCCGGGCCGGTGTAGTCAAAGGTACGCTCATAAGTGGAGCCGAGCAGGTTCCAATGGCTGGTCGCGTAGGGATTGGAGTGGCCGTAGACGTGGACGAGGACATCGGGCGCGCCGTATTCTTGCCACCCGAGCACAGGATGTCCCCCTGCCGTTTCGATGCTCAGTTCCGGGCTGTCCAGATTCGTGATCTTGGCCAGAAAACCGTCCGTCCAGCCGGCACTGGTGAGGGTTGTGCCCGCGAAGTACTCGCTATCCGAGAAGTTCCCGGCCAGCAGTACATTTCCGTCGCCGTCGGAGCCAATCCCGTATCCGCAGCGTTCGCCTAGATTGCTGGGCATATCCATGGTCCAGAGCCAGTCGCCGTCGGTGTCCACTTTGGCCGCCAGGAGCGTGGGTATACCGTTCGTTCCGGCGATGTTTCCGGTGATGAAGATCTCGCTGGCCCGATTGACGCAGACGTCCTTCCCCTCAGCCCAGTTCCCGGTGGCGGGATTTACAGCCCAAAGCCAGTTTCCGGCGGGATCGAGTTTGGCCACGTAGAGGTCAGTGCTGCCAACGCTGGAGAGCGTGGTGGCACCAAAAGCAGCCGAGCCGCTGAAAACGCCCGTGACGCAGACATTGTCGTCAAAATCCAGGCAGACGCTGCGGCAGGCGTCAAAGTTGGTTCCGCCTGCTTTTTTCGCCCATTGCCAGACTCCCGTGGTGCTCAAACTCGCCACGAAGGCATCGCTGCCGCCGCTGCTGGTCAGGGTCGTGGAGCCAAAGGAGGCGCTGTCGTTGAATTGGCCGGAGATCACGCAGCTGCCCATGCTCTTCACGGCGATGCCCAACGATTCCTCCCAGTTGGTTCCGCCTGCGCGCCGAGCCCAGATCCAGTTGCCCTCGGTGTCCAGTTTGGCGGCGAAGACGTCGCTCTGGCCGGCGCTGGTGAGGGTTTCGGAGCCAAAGGTGGCGGTGTTGGTGAAGTTTCCGGAGAGGTAGATTCCGCCCACGAGATCGCAGGCGATGCCGTAGGCGTTGACCCAGCCCGTCATGCCGGGTTGAACCGCCCAGAGCCAGTTTCCGGCGGGGCTGAGTTTGGCTACGAAGACCCCGGATTCGGTGCAGTTCAGAGTCGTTGAGCCGAAGGTGACTGTCTCGGTGTAAAATCCGGTGATGTAGCTGTTCTGGCTGCCGTCCGTGGCGATCGCGTAAGCCTCGGAACCGACGTTGCCGCTGGGTTTGTTGGCCCAGACGCATTCGCCTTCGGCGTCGAATTTGGCCACGTAGAGGCAGCCGTCGCTGGTGTCGGTGAGCGTGATGCCGCCGAAATTGGCGCTGCCGGAGAAGCCGCCGCACACATAGCTGCAGCCGTAGCGGTCCAGAGCGAGGGCGTCGGCGTAATCCAAGCCGCTGCCGCCATAACTTTCCGCCCAGGCCCAGGCAGGTGTGTCGATCGCGCATAATTGCGCAGCGAAGATGAGGATGACAAGCAAAGCGAGTTGTTTCATAAAAGCTCCCAAAAGTCTGTTAATGACTGTCCGGCCTTGTGTTCGTGCCTTACAGCATATTGTTGTTCACAAAAACTCTTCCCTTAATGCTGTCAAGGAATAAATGCCCAAGGCTTGGAAGCTGGGAAATGCTTATCTGGAAGAGAAGCTAAATGTCGTGCCGGAAGGCGGATCTATCCCCTCAGCCACGCACTGCCACAACGCGGAAAAAAATCCGGTCGGCGCTTGGAGCAAGGCCTGGCAAGAGCAGTCCCGGAGTCGCCACTGTTCCCACCAGGTGTGAAGGCGCGCAGGTGATTTCTAGGTTGTCGTCGGCATACACCTTGTAGTGGAGCACGGAGAGCGGGTTTCCGGCGGGATCGGTGGTAACGGGATCCCAACCCAGGAGGATGTCGTCCCCGATCTTTTCGATGGTCACATTCTGCGGCGAATCCACAAGCGCGCTGAGGGTCAGGCCGTCGTAATAGCCGTCGTTGTTGCTGCCGGAGCGGCGTGTGCTGATCAGCCGGATGCGCGCAAATCGCGTACCAATGGGGGCTGGTGCTTCCAGGAGGACCTGTTCCCAGGCAGCGGTGTTGTAGTGGTTTCCCGAGTCGAGGCTAACGAGGGGGGTGGCGAGTCCGGCATCGAGAAACTCGAGCACGATGCGCGAATAATCGGTGGGCGATTGGGCAAAGGAGCGGACGTAGCCGGTGAAGCGGAAAGCGGCGCCGCCAGCGTCGATCAGGGCGGCGTAATCGGTGAGGTCCACGTCCTGGCGCAGTTCAGCGGTTGTGGCCACACCTGGGAAGAAGTAACTTCCGCCTTCGAATGGAACAGGATTGGAGCCGCGCTGGGTCCAGTTGGAGCCCGTCACTTCCGTCCAGAGCGGAATATTGCCTTCCAGGAGGGGCGCTTCGCAGCCGCCATTGGCGATCAGTTGCACGCGCACAGGCAGGCTGGCGTTGCGTTCGGTGGCCGCCATCGGCAAGGTGGCAAGGACGGCGAGGCAGACAAGCAAAACCTTTAATCCGGGTCTAAACATGGTTCTCTCCTTTGGCTGCCCTAAGGCTGGCCTGGGCTTTGGGTACATGAATCCTGAATACGCGAAAGCATTTATCCTGTCAATGGTTTTATGGCGCAAGGTCACGAGAAGCCGGATTTCGGCGCAAAATGCCATCTGTGAGTAGTGTGCGGTTGCCTCAGGATTTTCCAACGGACAATTCGCCCTAAGGGCTGGCTCCCCTGCCTCCTTATCGCCTCCCTATGACCTCCCTATGAATCATAGGGAGGTCATAGGGAGGCTATCCAGAGACAACCAAGCCAGCCCCCAGTGTCGGCTTGGGAAGAGGGATTCGCCCTATCTGCCTGGCTCAACGGAGTTTTGCCGAATGCCGCTATATCTCTGTGATGCATTGAGTTAGGCGATAGGCCGGGCGGAATCCAGACCCTGCGGTTCAGGCTGCCGGGCTCTGGGAATGGCGCTGGGGAGTCGCTCCGGAATTCCCCAACAGGGCTCTCTGGGCATTCTTTTCAATTGACAAGAAAGTGTCCTTGAGTTTTTCTTGCATTCAATACTAATTTAGGGATAAAGTGCCATAAATGAGACTGTTTGAAACGCATGCCCACCTCGACCTGCCGGACTTTGAGCCCGACCGGGAAGCGCTGATCGAAGAGTGCTTCAATAGCGGGATCGAATACATCATCAACGTGGGTTTCAACAAGGAAACCTCGCTGAACTCGCTGGATCTGGCCAAAAAGCATCTGCATATCTTCTCCACCGTGGGGTTCCATCCCCACGACGCCATGGATTTCGACGCGGAACTGGTGAAACGGCTGGCGCGGGAAAAGAACGTGCTGGCGATCGGGGAAGTAGGTTTGGATTTCTTCCGCAACCTCTCGCCCTATTCCGTGCAGAGGGAAGTTTTCGCCAATCAGGCTCTGCTGGCGGTGGATTACGACCTGCCGATCGTGGTGCACAACCGCGAAGCCCATCAGGAATGCTACAAGATCCTCAAGCAAGCCAAGGCCAAAGACGTGGTGTTCCACTGTTTTTCCGGCGACATCATCTTCGCGCAGCAGGTGCTTGACGAGGGCTGGATGATCTCGTTCACGGGGTCGATCACCTACGCCAATTCCAAGCTGGAAGACGTTATCCGGATGATGCCCAGCGAGCAGTTCATGATCGAGACCGATTGCCCCTACCTGCCGCCCCATCCCTATCGCGGAGACCGGAACAGCCCGCTGCACCTGCATCTGGTGGCCGAAAAGATCGCCGAACTGCGCGAACAGACGCCCGACGAGATCGCCGAAATCTCCTTTGCCAACGCGCACCGCTTCTTCCGCGTTCCACCCGATCCGGTGAAACCCCAGCATCACAAGGGCGGCAAATCATCCAAGTCTGGCAGCTCTGCCAAAGCCAATACCGCCAAGGCCAACAAGCAAAAATCTGAAAAGAGAAAAAACAAATGAACAAAACCACCTGCGTCATTTTGCTGCTGCTGGCGGCTATCCCTCTGGCAGCGGGCAATTCCGGCTTTTCTTACGCCGGCTATCCCGTGAATTATTTCGGGAAAGACATTTACAGCCTGGGAATGGGCGACACCGGAGCCAGCGACGTCTTTCGCAACAACACCGGCTACGGCAACCCAGCCCAACACAACATCAACAACCGCAGCCTGTTTTCCACCGGCCTCCTGATGGGCTACAACAGCTACAAATCACAGGATCCCCTGGGCCAGGAATACAGCTATATCGACAACTCGCTGGATCTGCCCTATTTCAGCCTGAGCGTGCCTTTACAGAACCACCGGGTGGGATTCCAGCTCAATTCCTATGCCTCCGGCGTGGTTGCCAACCAGCGCGAAAGCGAGACTCCGGACGGCACGGAGTTTACGGAAAAGCGGGAAATGGACCGTTACATCTACCGCGCCGACCTGATCTACAGCTTGCATCTGGGACTCCACAGCCTGGGCATCAGCGGCAACTACTATTTCGGCCACGAGTCGCAAATGCTCTCGCAGGACGCTGGCTACGGTCTGTTCAGCACCCGCGAGGAGATCAAGCGCAGCTTCAAGAACCCCAGCTTCAGCCTGGGCTACCTGATGCGCCTGGAAAAACTGGCCTGGGGCGTGAATTACGGCATGGGCCTCACCCTTGACGGCGAAGAGCAGCGCACTTCCATCCACGAAACAGAAGCTCCCGTAGACTACGAATACAAACTGCCGCACCAGTTTTCCGCCAGCGTGACCGCGCTGCCCGCTACGGAATTCAAGGTCGCCACGGATTTCCATTATTCGCTGGATAGCCAGATCGACCCCGATTCCCTGCGAGACAGCTGGAAACTGGGGTTGGGCGTTGCCTATGAGCCCGATTCCGAAAAGCGGCAAAACGCCTTCTTCAGGCTGCCACTGCGCGCCGGGATCTCCTACCGGATGCTGCCCTTCTCCGTGGAAAACGCCGCCGTGGATGAACTGGCTTTCAGCCTGGGCCTGACCTTGCCTCTGAAAGGCGACGTCAACCGCATCGACCTTGGGTTCCAGATCATCAACCGAGGCTCCCTGGAACAGAACAAACTGGTGGACAACTCGTTCCTGCTGATGTGCGGTTTCACCGGATTCGACATTTTCAGCAAAGCGCCGGATAGGCGTGCCCCGCGTGACATCCCCGTCAAGGAAGATACCGGCACATGGTAGATTCATCCGGCCGATCAGGCCACACCGCGTCTCTGAAAAACTTGCTGGCTGCCCGGAACGTCTCCCGCTCCGAATCGCAGCCGGGCCTATCCGAACTGCCTGACGAAGCCCTGCTCGCCAACATCGCAACAGCGGCGGAACGCATCAGCCAGGCCCTCTACAAAAACGAACCGCTGGTGATCTTCGGCCACGACGACCCCGACGGCGTAACCAGCACCTACATCCTTTACCAGTTCTTCAATTCCTGCGGCTATCAGAAGCACAACTATTTCATCCCCAACCGCAATCTGGAGCCCCACGGGATCCAGCCGCTGTTCGTGGATTTCGTCCGCCGCGGAGGCTACACTCTGGCGATCACGGTGGATAACGGCATTGCGAGCACGGAAGGCGTGGAAAGTTTGCGCAACCTGGGCTGCGACACCATCATCGCCGACCACCACCTCATCCAGCCCGAGCAATTGCCCGCCGCCCTTGCCATCGTCAATCCCCAGTTGCCGGATTGCCGCTATCCCTACAAGGACCTGGCTGGAGTGGGCGTCGTGCTGATGCTGATCCGCTATCTGGCCCGTTTCCTGGAACATCCGGTGTCCCTTTCCTCCTACTTCTGGACCGCCATCGGTTCCATCGCGGACAAGGTGCCCATGACCGGGATCAACCGCGTATTGGTGCGCCATGTGATCGACAACTGGAGCGCACTGAGCGACCCCAGCGTGGATTTCCTGCTGCGCAACCACAACCGCGTGGATGGCCCGATGGATGTGTTCAACTTCCTGCAAGCGACCGCCCGGCTGATCGCCAATGGCCGCGAAGAAGGCGGGCAACACACGGCGTTGCGGTTTCTTTTGGAGCGCGGCGAGGCTAAGGCGAAACTTTTTCAAAACATGGAGAGCCAGAAAAACAAGTGGGAATCCGAACTGAATAGGATCTTCGGCTTCCTGGACACTCTCACCACCGGTTATGAAGGCAACGCCTTCATCTACTACGATGACGAGGACATGATCCCCTATTCCCTGCTGGGCACAGCCTGCACCTACATCCTGGGCAAACTGGGCATACCCACGATCCTGCTCAAGACGCACAATGGCGATATAGTCTGCGAAGGCCGCTGCGGCGAAGGCTTCAACATGGTGGAGGCTTTCCGCCACTGCAAGGCCTACCTGAAACAGTACGGCGGGCACGTCAAGGCCGCGGGCTTCACCCTGGAAGCCAGCCAGTACGACGGCTTTCTGGAATGCTATTGCCACTACCTGGGCGAGCGCCTGCCCAACACTCCCTCCCTTGCGGACAGCCATCCGGACGCCGCCCTGCCTCTGGACGGATTTACTGAGGAAAACTGGCTGGATCTGGAATTCCTCCTGCCTTTCGGGCAGCAAAACCCCGAGCCGCGCATACTGATCGAGAATATCCTCTGGGACGAGCTGCAGCAGGCTTTCAACCTGGAATACGGCTCCCAACAGGCACAGCCGGGCAAACGCGGAAACGCGCTCGTGCACTGGAAAGGCAGAGGGTTCCTGCGGGTGCTTTCCTTCGTGGAAACGGGAGCCGCGAACTGAAGGAAAAAGCCATGCTCCAGATCCGCGAGACTCTGCGCAAGAGCATCCATCTCAGTTCCCTGCTCATTCCGCTGGGATACCGCTATGTGCTGGATTACAACCGGAAAATGATGTTCTACCTGTTGTTGGCGGCATTCGCCGGCATGCTGGTGATCGAGTTTGTCCGTTTCTGGCAACGCGGTTTCCGCAAGACTTTCTGGTGGATGTTCGGCCTGGTGCTGCGCAAACACGAGCTGCGGGATTTTACCGGAGCCACCTATCTGCTCTTTTCAGCGATGCTCTGCGTGGCGTTTTTCGAGCCCAACATCGCTTTCTGCGCCATGGCCTTTCTTTCGCTGGGCGACACTTTCGCCGCCATGGTGGGCATCAACTTCGGCAAACGTAAATTCCGGCTGGTGAACAAATCGCTGGAAGGCAGCCTGGCTTGCTTTGCCAGCTGCTTCATCTTCGGCCTGTTCTACGCCGAAAATCCAGTCATCGCCTGCACGGGCGCCCTGGCCGCGACTTTGGCGGAATTGAGCCCGCTGCCCCTCGACGACAACGTGGAGATGCCCCTGGCTTCGGCTATCGTGATGACCGTAACCCGGGTGTTTACCTGACAGGAGAATGATGCTACTTAGTTTTGTCATCCCCGTGCTCAACGAACAGGATTCCCTGCGGCAATTGGTGTCGGAAATCGTCGCCAGCTGCGGCGCCCACAGCCATGAGATCATCATAATCGACGATGGCAGCCGGGATGGGACCTGGAAGCTCTTGCAAGAACTGGCGCAGTCCGACGAAGCGCTCCGGGCCGTTAAATTCCGCCGCAACTTCGGCAAGGCCGCCGCCCTGCAACATGGCTTCGCGCTGGCAACCGGCGACGTGGTCTTCACCCTGGACGGCGATCTGCAGGATAATCCCGCGGAAGTGCCGAAATTCCTGGCCAAACTCGCTGAAGGCTGGGACCTCGTCTCCGGCTGGAAACAAAAGCGCCGCGATCCCTGGCACAAGGTCGTGCCTTCCCGCCTGTTCAACTATGTGGCGGCCAGGACCTTTGGGCTCAAACTCCGGGATTTCAATTGCGGCTTCAAAGCCTACCGCCCGGAATTGGTGAAGGAACTGCGCCTCTATGGCGAAATGCACCGCTACATCCCGGCTTTGGCGAACGCCCTGGGCTACCGGATCGCCGAGATCCCCGTGGAACACCGCCCGCGCGAATTCGGCCGCTCCAAATACGGCCTGGAACGCTATCTGCGCGGCTTCTTCGACCTCCTCACGGTGAAGATGGTCACCCAATACATCAAAAGCCCGCTCTACCTTTTCGGCCGCGCTGGCCTCTTCGCCACGCTGCTGGGCACGGCGATCACCGCCTATCTAAGCGTGCTGAAGCTGTTTTTCCACCAGCCTTTGTCCAACCGGCCCCTCTTGATCCTGGGCATCACCCTCATCCTGGGCGGCTTGCAGTTCATCTCCCTGGGCCTGATCTCGGAACTGATCATCAACCGCCTCTCGGATGGCAAGGAAAGCCTGGTTTCGGTGGAGCAGACCCTCAATTTACCACCCGGGGAAAGCGTGCGACGGTGAATCCCGCGGAACGGCTCTTTCTGGAGCGCTACTTCGTGAATCCGGGACGCAACCTGCTGCGCTTCAGCTTTGTTTTCATGGTGCTGGGAATCGTGCTTTCCGTGGGCATCCTCTCCGCCGCGCTCAACCTTTTCGAAGGCTACGAACGCGCGCTCAAATCCGTGCTGCTGGATTCCTTTCCCCATATCCGCGTGCAGAGCGGAAACCAGGACTATCTCACCGATTCCCAGGCCGCCCAAACCGTGGCCCAACTTAGCGCTCAGGAGGAAGTCGCCTCCGCCATTCCCAACCTCTCCTTCAACCTGATGGCCTTTGGCGGCGAACGCTCCCAAGGCGCATTGCTGAGCGCGTATGGTCTGCCGGATCAGAGCCCGCCGCCCTGGTCCAAATACGTCCAGTCTGGCGCGGCGAAACCCGCTCCGGGAAGCGTGGTCGTGGGGCATTATCTGGCGCGGGAACTGGGCCTGGCACTGGGCGACACCATCCAGCTGATGTATCCGCGCCTGGACCGCATTTCGCCGCTGGGAATGTATCCCGGGACCACTGGATTGAAAATATCCGGCCTCTACCGCTCCGGCTATTACGAATTCGACCGCTCCCTGGTCCTCTGTTCGGTGGCTGACGCCCGCTCTATTTTGGGCATTGACGAGGGTTTCAGCAGCATCGAGGTGAGGCTGGACAGCGGCCATCTGGAGGATTCCGAACTTCTGGCGGTGAAGTACAATCTCCAATTGGGTGAAAACCTTCAGGCCAATCCCGTTGCCAACGTCACCCTCCTGCGCATCGTCAAGATGCAGAAATGGCTGATCTTCATCATCTTCAGTTTCCTCGTCCTGATCGCCGGGATCAATGTGATCAGCTGCGTGGCCACCCAAATTTTCGATAAAAAGAACGAGATCGCCGTGATGAAAGCCCTGGGCGCCGGCCCTTCCACCATCCGGAACATCCTGGGCTACCAGCTTACCCTCGTGTGCCTGATCTCCATCCTGCTGGGCCAGCTGTTCGGGCTCTTGCTTTCCTGGCTGGCGGTAAAACAAAACTTCTATCGTCTGAAAGGCGATGTTTACTTCATCGACCGGCTCGAGCTCTTCGTGGCACCCCTGAACCAGGCCGTGATCTTCGCCGTGGCGGCCTTTTTTGTGGTGCTATGCGTCCGGATCCCTCTGCGCAGGATCGACCGGATGCAGGTGATCGACCTATTGCGCAATCCTTGAGGGAGGCAGCGTTTGATTAGTCTGGCGGGATACTCGCTCTCCAAAACCTATGCCGACAAAGGCCAGAACATCGAAGTGTTGAAAGACGTGACCCTGGAAGTGGACAGCGGCAGCTGGGTGTGCATCACCGGCAAGTCCGGCTGTGGAAAAAGCACGCTGCTGCACATCCTGGGCCTCCTGGACGATCCGGATGGAGGCAGGGTGTGCATCAACGGCGCCGAAGTATCCGCCCGGCATCCCCAAGCCCACGCCATCCGCAACCGGGACATCGGCTTCGTCTTCCAATTCCACTACCTGATCGAAGACTTGAACGCCCTGGAAAACGTGGCCCTGCCGATGCTGATCGCCGGTTCCGCCAAAGCCGCCGCCTTGAACCGGGCGCGTGAATTGCTGGCCTGGCTGGGTCTGGAAGGGCGCTCTAAACACTTTCCCAACCAGCTTAGCGGAGGCGAACAGCAACGCCTGGCTTTGGCCCGCGCCCTCATCAACCAACCCCGGATCGTCCTCGCTGACGAGCCCACGGGGAATCTCGACCCCCAACACAGCGCCGAAGTGTGGGGCTTGTTCCGCAAGTTGAACGCTGAATTGGGCCAGACCTTCGTGATCGTGACCCACGAGCCGGAACTGGCCCGCCAAAGCCAGCGCACCTATGTCCTGAAGGACGGCGTCCTGGCCTGAACCCATGAAACGCCCGCGCAAGTTCCTCATCTTCATCCTGATCCTGCTGGTCATCAATACCATCTTTTTCATTGCCTGGTATGGCTTCGACATGCAGGGCAGGATCAAGGGGATCGTGGAAAAAAGGGTGGGAAAAGCGCTCAAGGGCGAGCTGCGCATACACAGCTTCCACATCAGCGACCAGCAGCTCTTCGCCCAGGGCATTGCGTTCGCGGCTGCCGACAGTTCCCTGGCCTTCCGTGTGGATAGCGCCCGCGTGCGTTTCAACCTCCTCCGCTTCATCTTCTCCGGCTTCAAGATCCACCACATGCTCAATCAGGTGGAGATCACCCGAGCCGACGCCAGCTACACCTTGCGCCCCAAACCCAAGACTTACAAACCCCGCAAGAAATTCGAACTGCCGGATCTGAGCAAGTATTTCAACGAACTCAAGGTCAGCGATTCACGCTTCCGCTTCGAACTCCAACTGCCCCTCAAGATAGCCCAACCCGGACTGCTAGCCGCCCGGGAACAGCTCTCCGGCATCAATTTGAGCGTGGTGAACGCCCGCTCCTCCCAGATCAATCTGCAAGCCGCCAGCGCCAACCAGGGAACAGTGGCCGCCAACGCCATTCTGGATAGGGGACGCCTGCTGGCCGCCCATCTGGAAATCGGCAACTACATCCCCCAATACGCCTCCCATCCCCAGATCCGGGATTTTTCCACGGAACTGAACCTCGTTGCCGATGCCAGCCAGTCCAGGAAGGGCGCTCCGGTCGATTTCACCGCCAAAGCCATCGTTTGGGACACCCGCGCCTTGCTGTTTGAAGCCTACCCGCTCCGCGTCCCCTACCTCACCGTGGAGTCCGACGGCGGCAAACTAACCGCGGATATCGCCCAAAGCAGCTTGGGAACCAGCTCTTTCGGCGGCAGCGTGGCTTTGAGCGGACTGACCAAAGACATCCGGATCGACCCCTCGGAAATGTCTGCCCAGCTGGATTTGGGGATGCTCGATCTGGGTTTCGAGGGCTTGATCGCTGCCTCCCTGACCGCCTCCGGAAGCCTTTCCGACCCCAGCGCCACGCTCTTAGCCAGCTCCCCCCAGGTTTCTTTCCAGGGCCAAACCGTCAGCAATCTCGCGCTGGACGCTTCTTACGCGAAGAAGGAACTGACCTTCTCCCTGCCTGACGCCGTGTGGGAAAACCAGACCGTGTCTGTGGAAGGAACCTTCGGCGTGGAAGACCGCAAAGCCAAAGCCCGGGTAGTGACCTCCCCGCTCAGCCTCGAGCAGGATTTACTGAAGATCGACGCCGCGGCAGACGTGGAACTGGCGTTTTACACCGCCCTACCGGAAATAAAAGCCGTATTCGACCACATCGACGTCGGCAAGGGCGAGCTACATCCCGCCATGTTGGGCGGCAGCCTCAAGCTCTACCCCGTAACCTACGCAGAACCCAAGAAATACTACGTGGATCTGGAACTCAACTCCGCGGACAGCACCCAGATCAGCCTCGTGGGCGACCTCATGGACCGCAACCTGCTGCTGGATTTGCAATTCCAGTCCCTGGCCCTGAACGAAATCGTCCCCCTCAAATTCCTCAGTTCCTTCCAACCCCGGATCAGCGGAAAAGTCTCCTCCTTCCTCACCGGAGACAAAGCCGTGGTCTCTTCGCGCATCGATCTGGACACTAGCGGGATCATCGAATACGACACCGGCCTCAAACTGATCGGCTCCTACGACATCGCCAGCCGGAACGGCAACGTGATCCTGAACGGCGAGGAAGGCTCCCTGAACGGCGTGCCCGTATCTTTTGAACTGATCGGCGGAATCCAGGGCAGCGACCTCACCCTCCATTCCTTCAAACTGAATGACCAGATGGGCTTGAAGGGCAATTTCGACCTTAACGACACAGACGACCTCTCCTTCGAACTCTTCGTGCGCGACCTCAGCAGCGGACTGGTGCAGAGCTATCTGCCCTTCCTGGAATTGCCCGATCTCAGCGGGGTCAGCCTCACCGCCAGCTACCAGCCCGGCGCTGAGAATCCCCTGGACGCCAAGCTCACCCTCCAGGATTTCAGGGTGCCCGGAATCCGTCCGCTGGCAGGCGAATTGCGCATCCAGGGGCCGCCAGGCCAATTGGAGATCAGCGGCGGAATCGACAACCAATCCCGGCGCCTGGTGGATCTGACGGGCAGCCTCGACCTGAGCGGACAGGCGAATCTGCGCCTGAACGCCCAGGCTTACGGACTCGCCGCCAACGACGTGCTCTATTCCGCCATGGCCGAAGGACGGGCGGACGCCAACCTCACTTTCGCCGTCACCGACATCTTTTCGCCGGAACGTGACATGAGCTTCATAGCCAGCGTTTCCTCCTCCGCCATCTCCATTCCCGAAGTGGCCGACCTGGACAACATCCTGGTCAAGATCGCCCAAACCTCAAATATCCTCATCGTGGACACCCTGGCGGTCAGTTCGCCTCAATACGGCAGCGTGAGGGGCTCCGGAGCGCTGGACTACAACCTTCTCACCGGCAGGTTTTACGAGGGCAGCCACACCCTCAACCTCAGCGCCCAGGGCCTGCTTTTCGACTGGCTGGAGCGGAACGTGGACTACGTCAAGTCGGCCAGCGGAACCGCCGACCTCACTTGCAGCCTCAAAGCCTTCGACGACCAACTGATGGTGCAGAGCGGAACCCTGGACATCCAGCGCGGCAGGATCCACCTCCAGGACCAGACGGAACCGATCCGCGACATTTCCCTGCAAGCTGTGGTTGTGGAAAACCGCCTGACCCTGAACAATTTCACGGCCTTCAGCGGCGATGGCAAACTGACCGTCTTTAACGAGTTTGACCCCGACCCCACCACCCACCTCAAAGTGGGATTCCTCGACCTGGGCAGCCTCTCCCTGAAGATCGACCAGCCCGGAGCCCTGGTCAACATCCCCCTCGTCACGGCTCCCCGCAACCTCAGCAAGGTCGTCCTCCAAGGCCAGAATACGCCCTATGCCACCATCAAAGGGCCGTTCGAGGACATGCGCATTTCCGCCGAAGTGCTGGTTTACAATGCCGCCGCGCTGTTTCCGCCGGATACGGACAACCTCCTCAACCTCATCTACAGCGTCCGCTCCAGCCTCACCAAACCCGCCTCCACCAGCGACCCCGTGCCCCTGCCATTCACGCTGGACCTGATGATCAAACTCGCGGACAACATCCGCTACACCACTTATCCCGCCAACCTCCGCATCCAGCCCGGCGGGTTCCTCCACATCGTTTACGACGGCCAGGCCTGGTCCGCCAGCGAAGCCAACTTCGCCTCCGAACAAGGCTCGATCGACTTCTTTGGAACCGTCTTCCAGGCCGAAAACCTCACCGTGTCCATCCTCGAATCCCAAAACCTGCTGGACATCCGCGGCTCCTTCATCAAGCGCGCAGCCGACGGAACCGTAATCACCCTCAGCGTAAACACCGATTCCGACACTTCCAAATCCATTTTCGACCGCCTCACCTTCAGCCTCACCAGCGACAACCCCAACGACCTCACGGTTAGCAACATCCTTTCCCGCCTGCGTTTCAGTTCCAGCTCCGAAGAACTCTCCCCCACCCAAAGAGGCAGCCTGTTTCAGGACGAAGCGCTCAACCTGATCTCGGACAACCTGAACACCTCGCTGATCTCGCCCTTCCTCTATCCCGTGGAAAACAGCATCCGCCGCTGGCTCAAACTGGACGATTTCAGCATCAACGCCGGCTTTATCCAGAACCTCTTCACCGAATACACCAACGACCCCAACCAACTGGCGGAATATGTGAACATGGACCAGTTCATGAGCGACATCACCCAGTTCAGCAGCTCGATCCTGCTCAACAACCTCTCCTTCGCCATGAGCAAGTACCTGGGGCGCCGGTTCTTCCTGGATTACACGCTCACCCTGCAGGAAGCCACCGACCTGCAAAACAAGACCCAGATCATGGTCTCGCACGATACTTCGCTGCGCGTGCTGTTGCCCCTGCAATTGCGCCTCACCTACACCTTTCAGTATGAACCCCGCGATGCCGGAATGTCCCACGAATTGATGCTCCAGAGGTCGTTCCGCTTCTGGGGCCTGTAACAAATCCTTTGACAAAATACGCCCCTCGCAAACGATGCGAAAAATTGAATTTTCTCCCTGGAGGTTCTCATGCCCGATAAAGTGAACAACAAGAAAGCCCCGGCCCCGCAGCCCGAACCCGTGAAAAAACCGGCGAAGGTGAAAGCCGGGCGCTCCGTGGATATCCAACCCCAGCACAAGGTCGGCCTCGTGGAACTGGTCATGTTTTTACTGCTGGCCGGCGTGGTCTTTATCTTCGTGTTCGGCATGCAGCAGATGAAACGCGAGAAGGCCCAGGAACTGCTTCTGCGCCAGAAATTCGAACAGATCCTGCCCAATTTCGCCACCGTCGCCGACTCCGCCAAAGCCTACCAGGCCCGGGACCCCTTCGCCGCCTGGCCGCTGAATATCGAAGAGATGAACCTGCCTCCCAACCTCAACACCCCGGAATTCACCTTTTCCTTCATGGAAAACGGCGTAGTGACCGCCACCACCACCAAGGAATTCGGCAAGGAAGGGATCAAGGTCAACTACGAGATCGCCACCGATTCCTACAACGTCGAGGACCCCGATCCCAAGTCCAAACCCAATATCAAGGACGACTGGCTAAGCGAATAAGCAGCAATCAGCCCCACAGACACTGTTTCCAACCCGCCTGTCTGGCGGGTTTTTTATGGCGCGGAATTTCGAAGCCCTCCCCGCTGGTTCTCACCATACCGACACGGATTTCGGGTACACCGTTCCGACCGGTGGAATGACCGCACCCGTGGTCATTGCGCGGTCACTGCGCGGTCATTACGGGCAAAGCGCGCAATGAGCGCGCAGTTACCCCGCAGTGATAACGGGAGCAGTCTCCCTGCGGCCAATCAACTGAAGATATTCCCAGTTTCGGCACTAAAATTGCTAACTATATGGGTGTTGAAAAGCATGCAAAAATATCAAAGCATAGATAACAAGGAGATGAGATGAAGAAGTATATCGTCATGCTCATGATCCTGGGTCTGGCGGCTCTGCTCGCCGGCTTCCAGGGAACTATCAAACTGGGGGATTCCCCCACCTCCGCCGAGCTGGTACGCAGCGGCGCCGATGGACTTAGCGTCCGTTACAACATCGACAAGCTGGATTTCCATACAGTCGAGACCCCGCAAGGCGTCTTCACCGATCTGGGAGCCGCCAATTATGCCACCACCAACAAGACCGGGCTGCCCCAGCTGCCTCTCTTGCGCCAGATCATCAGCGTGCCCGTGGGCGCCCAGGTGCTTCCCTCCTTCAGCGTTGTGCTGCGTAAGACCCTGTCCCTGAATGAGCAGGGCGTGGCCTATCCGCTGCTGCCGAAGCAGGAATCCGTATCCAAAAGCGCTGATCTGAGCACTTTGCCCTTTGTGGTGGACCGCGAATTTTACAATGGCGACGCCTGGACGAACGAACCCTCCATCAGCGCCACCGAGATCGGCTACATGCGCGGCTACCGCCTGTTCGCGCTGGATTTCGCGCCCGTGCGCTACAATCCCTTCCGGGGCGAGATCGAAGTGATCTACAGCGCGGAAGTGGCAGTCCAGTTTGTGGGCGCGGATTATGCCGCCACGCAGGATCTGCAGGCGCGCACCTATTCCCCAGTCTTTGCCTCCGCGCTGGATGGAATGCTGCTCAATCCCGATTCCGACCGCGTCTCCCTGAACCGCTATCCCATGAGCTACCTCATCATCACGCCACCCAATTTCGTGGCCGCGATGCAGCCCTTCGTGAACTGGAAGAAGCAGGAAGGCTTCAACGTGATCGTGGCCACCACCACCGATACCGGCACCACCGCGAACAGCATCAAGACCTACATGCAAAACCTCTGGAACGCCGCCACCACCGAAAACCCGGCGCCGTCCTACTTGCTGATCGTGGGCGACGTGGCGCAGGTGCCTTCCAACACCGGAACCACCGGCAGCCATGTGACCGACGTCCATTACGTGCGCCTGCAAGGCACCGATTTCGTGCCGGAAATGTACTTCGGAAGGTTCTCCGCCACCACCGAAGCCGAAGTGACCAACCAGGTCAACAAAACCCTCATGCACGAAATGTACACCATGCCCAGCGATGCCTACCTGGGCGAAGTGGTGATGATCGCCGGCGCGGATTCCTACTGGTCGCCGACCCATGCCAACGGCCAGATCAACTATGGCACGAACAACTATTTCAACCCCGCCCACGGCATCGCTTCCCACACCTACCTCTACCCCGCTTCCCAGTCTTCGGACGCGGCTATCGTGGCGGACGTTTCCGCCGGAGTGGGTTATGTGAACTACACCGCTCACGGCAGCGAAACCAGCTGGGCCGACCCCAGCTTCACCATCCCCAACATCAACTCGCTGCAGAACGTCAACGAAAGTTCCGTGGTGGTGGGCAACTGCTGCCTCACCAACGCTTTCAACACCGGCGTCTGCTTTGGCGAAGCCTTTTTGCGCGCTCCCAACAAAGGCGCCGTGACCTACATCGGCGGAACCAACAGCACCTATTGGGATGAAGATTACTGGTGGGGCGTGGGCTGGAAACCGCCTGTGGTGGGCACTGGATCGCCTTTCGTGGCCGGACGCACCGGCGCTTACGACGCCCTGTTCCACGACCACAACGAGCCTTTCGCCGATTGGGCTGGCACCGTGGGCGCCGCCACCTTCATGGGCAACATGGCGGTGGTTCAGTCCAACAGCACGCGGATCAACTACTATTGGGAAATCTATTCCATCATGGGCGACCCCAGCCTGATCCCCTATTTGGGAATTCCCGTCCAGAATAGTTACCAGCCGCCAGCCACCCTCTTCCTGGGAACGGGCAGCCTGGACATCGTGGCCGATCCCTACAGCTATGTGGCGATCTCCATGAACAACGAACTGCACGGAACCGGACTGGCCGATGCCAGCGGCAACCTGACCCTGAACTATGCACCCTTCACGGAACCCGGAACCGCGCAGATCGTGGTCACGCGCTCGCTGCGCCGTCCCGTGGTCGCTAACGTCCAGGTGGTACCGAACGTGGGGCCCTATGTGACGGTGAGCCCGATTACGGTGGTCGATCCCAACTCCAACGGCATAGCCGAAGCGGGCGAAACCATCAGCATGAACCTCACTTTCAGCAATGTGGGCATCCAGGAAGCCGCCAACCTCACGGCGACCCTTTCCACCGCCTGCGAACACGTAACCCTGCTGAATTCGACCGCCGCCCTGGCCAACATCCCAGCCGGAGGCAACATCGCGGCCACCAACCTGTTCAGCATCCAGATCAGTCCGGCGATCCCGGACCAACTGGCGATCCCCTTCGTGATCACCGTGAGCGACGGAACCAACCAATGGAGCTCCGAACGCAGCCTTACCGTTAACGCGCCGAACCTGCAGTTTGGCGATGTGAGCCTGCTGGACACCAACGGCAACGGCTTCCTCGAACCCGGCGAAAACGTGGCCGTAACTGTGAACATCACCAATACCGGGCACATGGCGGCCGATAGCGGAACCCTCGAGATCGTGGAGAGCCATCCCAGCGTCACCCTCAACAACACCAGCTTCATGCTGCCCTCCCTGTCCATCGGAGTCAACATCCCCATCAACTTCACAGCCAGCCTGGGCGCCGATATCGCCACCGGCACCGTGGTCCCGATCGGACTGGCGGTCACTGCCGGCTTGCAAAACATCAACCACTGCGTTTTGCTGCCCATCGGCGTGAACGGCGAGGGTTTCGAGAGCGGCGACCTGACCGCCTACCCCTGGCAAAACAACAGCCCCGTCCCCTGGTCTGTCCAAAGCGGAACCAGCAACGCCTACAGCGGCACCTACGGCGTGAAATCCGGCTTGATCGGCAACAACGCCAGCACCGAACTGATCCTGACCCTCAACGTCGGCGCTGCCGGAAACATCAGTTTCTGGCGCAAGGTCTCTTCCGAGGCCAACTACGACTGGCTACGCTTCAGCATCGACGGCACGGAAATGGGCTCCTGGAGCGGCAACGTCGCCTGGGGCCAGGCCACCTACCCGGTCAGCGCTGGAACGCGCATCTTCAAATGGGCGTATTCCAAAGACGTGTCCTACACCTCAGGCAGCGACTGCGCCTGGATCGACGACATCGTCTTCCCCATGTCCGGCAACAGCAGCGTGGCCATGATCTATGTGCCCCAGACGGAATTCGTGTTTGAGAATGTGCTACCCAACGCCCAACTGGCCGCGGATTTCCAGGTGCGCAACCTGGGCAACGCGACCCTCAGCGGAATGATCTCTGTGCCGGCAGCCTTCAGCTTGCTGCAAAACGGCGTGGAACTTACCGACGATTACAACTACCAGATCCCCGCCGGAGAAACCCGCGTCTTCACGCTGGGCTATGTGGCGCCCAATCCAGCGGTGAACCTGGATGCCGATCTGGTCATCACTTCCAACGACACCGGCAACCCCCTCGTGAATATCCCGATCACCGTCAGCGCCTCAACCGCCAACGAAGATCCGGGTCTGATACCGGCGGTTACCGCTTTGGAAGGCAACTACCCCAATCCCTTCAATCCCGAAACCGCGATCAGGTTCTCCACTAAAGAGGCGGGACCGGTCCGCATCAGTATCTTCAACATCAAAGGCCAGCTGGTGCGCAACCTGGTGGCGGAAGATCTGCCCGCCGGATTCCACCGCGTGGTCTGGAACGGCAAAGACAACCGCGGCTCCAATGTTTCCAGCGGCATCTACCTCTATCGCATGGAAACCGCCGGCTACGCCAAAACCCTGAAAATGATGCTCATGAAATAACCAGATATCCGGAAGGCGGAGCTGATTCCGGCCCCGCCTTCCCCATTTTGGGTCAGCGCCAGAAAGATGAATTTTTATATTGACAAGACCAAGCACATGCAAAAGTATAGTGAAAATCGCAAGAATGATGTTCCGCCGGCGGAAACGAACCAGCCGGAGTGTTTTTAGAATATAACTGGAGGAAACCATGAAACGTTTGTTTCTGCTTCTGACCTTGATCCTGGCGCTGACCGCAGCGCTGACCGCCGAACAGGTGACTGTCGGCTCGTACCCCAACCAGATCCAGCTGCTGGAGAGTTCGCCCTCCCATATGGTGCTGGAACTAACCTTGGGCGCCTTTGCCAGCGAAACGGTCCAAATCGATGGCCAAGCCTGGCACAACCTTTCCCTGAAAGGCGAAGGGCTCACGCTGGAAGCCGGCTATCCGCAGCTGCCGATTCTGGCCCGCAGCGTGATCATCCCCAACACCGCCAGGATGGAACTCAGCCTGCTGGATAGCGAATATCTGGAACTGAGCCTGCCCGTGGCGCCTTCCAAAGGCAACCTGACCCGGGATATCGATCCCGACAGCGTCCCCTATTCCTTTGGCGGCATGTACGGCGGCACGGAACCCTGGCCCAGCCAGACCGCGTATCTCACCGAACCCTTCATCCTGCGCGACTATCGCGGGATCACGGTCCGCTTCCAGCCTTTCGTCTATTACCCCGCCACCCAGACCCTGCGCGTCTATACCCGGCTCAAACTGGCTCTGGATAACACCGGCACGGATTTCACCAATTCCCTGGCGACGCCCAAGACAGCTTACGCCGAGGCTTTTTCCGGGATTTACGATAACATGTTCCTGAACTTCGGCCAAGCCAAATATCCCTCTCTGGCAGAAGCAGGACGCATCCTGGTGATCAAGCACAACATGTTTGACGCCACCATCCAGCCCTGGGTGGATTGGAAACGCCAGAACGGCTACACCGTCGATGTGGTGGACGTCACCGTAGCGGGACCCACTGCCACGCAGATCAAAACTTACATCCAGGGCCAATACGACCTCAACAACGGGCTGATGTTCGTGCAGATCGTGGGCGACGCCCCGCAGGTGCCTTCCCTTACTTCAGGCGGCGGCGGATCCGACCCCTCCTACGCTTTACTGGCCGGAAACGACAGCTACCCGGACATCTATGTGGGACGTTTCTCCGCCCAAACCGTTGCTGAACTGCAGACCCAGGTGACCCGCTCAGTCTATTATGAAAGAGATATCGCGGCTGGCAGCACCTGGTTGGAACGCGGCATGGGCATCGCTTCCAACGAAGGCGGCGGCAGCCAGGGCGACATGGGCGAAAGCGACCAGGTGCATATCGAGAATATCCGCACCGACCTACTCACCTACGGACACGACAGCGTGGACCAGATGTACCAGACCATGGGCGCCACGGCTACGCAGGTGGGCACGAACGTGAACGCAGGCCGGGGCATCATCAACTATTGCGGCCACGGCTCAGACACCTATTGGGTGACCACGGGTTTCAGCAACACCCACGTGAACGCCCTCACCAACGACTATATGCTGCCCTTCATCGTCAGCGTGGCCTGCGTGAATGGCAATTTCGTAAATCAGACCTGTTTCGCCGAAGCCTGGCTGCGCTCGGTCAATGAGACCACGGGCGCTCCAGCCGGCGCCATTGCCATGTATGCCAGCACGATCAACCAGGGCTGGAATCCGCCAATGCGCGGACAGGACGAAGTGAACGACCTGCTCGTCGCGGAAGCGAAGCACACCGTCGGCGGCCTGCTCTACAACGGCTCTTCCAAGATGATCGAGGTGTATGGAACCTCCGGAATCAACGAATACAAATGCTGGACCATCTTCGGCGACGCTTCGCTGATGGTGCGCACCAAGGATCCCCAAGCCCTTTCCGCCACCTACAATCCCGTGTTGTTCCTGGGCATGAGCTCGTTCCAGGTGGATACGGAGCCCGGAGCCCGGGTCACCCTTTCCGGAGGCGGAACGGTTTACGGAACCGGGATCGTCGATCCTTCCGGCACTATGATCCTCACCATGGCCAACCCTCCCCAAGCGCCCATGGACCTCACCCTCACCATCACCGCCTTCAACAAGGTCACCCATCTGGGCACCATCCAGGTGCTGCCCAGCACCGGACCCTACATTGTGGTGGATGAAATGGTGGTCACCGACGGCAACAACAACCTGCCCGAATTCGGCGAGACCGTCACGGTCAACTTCACCCTGCAGAACGTTGGCGTGGCCGATGCCACCGGCATCACTGCCACCCTCAGCACCACAGACCAGTATCTGAACATCCTGAACAGCACCATCTCCGTGCCGGATATCGCGGCTACCGCCACCGGAGCGACCACCACCGGCTTCAACATCCATGTGGCGGGCAACGTTCCCGACCAGCACCTTGCCGCGCTGCAAGTAGTTTTCGCCGTAGGCACGGAAACCTATAGCTACAACCGCAACCTGATACTCAACGCCCCTGCCTTTACCTGGGGCGGAATCCAGGTGCAGGACTTCCTGGGCAACAACAACGGCATGATCGATCCCGGCGAAAGCGTGGCGCTGCTCTTCCCCTTCACCAACAGCGGACACGCCCAGGCCAGCGACCTCACCACTGCCATGGTCATCAACAACGCCGTCCATGTGGCAGAGCCCGTGCAAACCAACTTCGCCGCGATTCCTGTGGGCGCGGAGTGCATCATGCAATACTTCGTGACCTTCAGTTCCCAGATCCCGGCGGGCTCGCAGGTCAACATCAACACCATGCTCTTCGCGGGCGAATACAGCTCCACCAATGCCTATGCGGTTAACCTGGGCATTGTGGCGGAAAACTTCGAAACCAATTTCGCCGGCTTCCCCTGGTTGTTCAGCGGCGGCAACTGGACCATCGACCCCGCCAGCTACAACAGCTCCAACTGCGCCAAGTCCGCCACCATCACCCATAGCCAGGCCACATCCATGAGCGTGACCCTGATCAGCGCCACCGCCGGCACCATCTCCTTCTGGAAAAAGGTCTCCAGCGAACAGAACTACGACTACCTGCGCTTCTCCATCAACGGCTCGGTGCGGAACCAGTGGTCCGGCACCTCCGATGTCTGGAGCCAGGCCAGCTACGACGTCCAGCCCGGCGCCAACGTCTTCACCTGGGAATATAGCAAAGACAGCATGGTATCCTCGGGCAGCGACTGCGCCTGGATCGACGACATCATCTTCCCTTCGACTGGAGGCGTGACCGGCGCTCCCGTGGCTTCTGTGGATAACCTGCAGCTGGGCTTCGGCAACGTCCTCATCGGCCAGACCGGCACTCTGCCCCTCACCATCAACAACACCGGCGACGCGGTCCTGATCGGCAGCGTTTCCGCCGATCCGCCCTTTGCCGTTTATCAGGGCGACAACGCGCCGAACAACCTCACTTACATCGTGGTCCCCGCGCAGTCCTTCCTGACTGTGAACGTCTGTTTCAATCCCCTGGACATCCTCGCTTACACCGGTTCCCTCACCGTCAACACCGACGATCCGGTCAACCCTGTGCTGACGGTTGCCCTCTCCGGAACCGGAATGCCCGTGTCCAACGACGATCCCGTCATTCCCGCGGTCACGGAACTGAAGGGCAATTATCCCAATCCCTTCAACCCCAGCACCACCATCGCCTACAGCGTGAAGGAAGCCACTCCGGTCTGGATCGGCGTCTATAACCTCAAAGGCCAGTGCGTGCGTGAGTTGGTGCAGGAAAACAAGGCCGCCGGAAACCACAGCGTCACCTTCGATGGTTTGGACCACAACCGCCAGCCTCTAGCCAGCGGAGTTTATTTCTACAAGATGCAAGCGGGCAAATACTCCAGCACCAGGAAGATGATCCTGATGAAGTAAGCCCCCAGCTATCTGAATATCGTAAAAACCGGGATGCCAAGCCGTCCCGGTTTTTTCTACTTCGCAGAAAAGAAGGCTCAAGTTCAATTAGAGACCGTAGAATAATGCGGAACACGGCCTTCACCGGGGTCCTCGACAGACAACTTGTTGGCTGTCGATGACCCCGGCAAACGCAGTGTCCCGGCTCTGTGCAATGCTCTTGAATTTTGCTATGCGGGTTCCGGGTTGATCATGTATTGGGATTGCCCGTTTGAATAAGTAAGGCTCAAGTTCAATTATGGTGGGTAAATCGGATTGCCTGCAAGAGAATGGTCTCCAGAGAATAGCCCCTCGGGGGCGAACTAAGCAAAGCCCACAGTGGAGCGCAGCGGAACTGTGGGTCTGGCCGAAAACGATACACTAAGCCCCTTGGGGGCGACACAAACAACTCCTGGTGATTGTATCGCCCCCGAGGGGCTAACCCCATTATTGTTCACATATACCCACAGTTCCGCTACGCTCCACTGTGGGCTTCGCATTTGGCGCCCCCAAGGGGCTTATCCACACTAGTTGAACTTGAGCCATAAGTAATCCATTAGCCTCAAGCAAAGCGATCCTGGCCCATCCACTTGTTTCCCTGAAAGGAAGCGGTCCGCCAGCAAGGGCGATCCCGGGCCTGGCCCCCCAGCCTGCCTAACACTCCCCCAAGACCTCTCTATGCTTATTGGGGAAGTCTTAAGGAGGCTGAACAGATGCAAGGGTGCCAGCCCCCAGGCTGAAGGCGGTGTTGGCAGGCTGCCGATCCGGCTGGGCAGAGGAACTGCCTGCTGTGCCGCGCCCCGGAAACATAAGGCTCAAGTTCAATTATGGTGGGTAAATCGGATTGCCTGCAAGAGAATGGT
>CAYSAT010000014.1:0-50554 GCA_964429035.1 uncultured Candidatus Cloacimonadota bacterium
CTGGACCAGCAATTCCAAATCCCTGGAGAACCTGAACAAACTTAAGCGCAGTTAAGGCGCTGCGCTCCCGCGATCATTGCGGGGTCATTGCGCGCTCACTGCGCGCTTTGCCCGCAATGAGCGCGCAATGACCCCGCACTGATAACGGGAGCCGATCAGGACCCTGGATTTTCCTCCTCATAAGTTAGGCTCTTGTTCAATGATGGTGGCTTAGGTACATGAAGTAGGCAAGCCAGTGAACCTAGCCCTTTGGCAAACCCGCTTCAGCGGGTGCAGAACGGTAGGCGGGTGATTCATCGCCCGTGTAGCATGAACCAAGCTCCACCCCATTTTGTAGTCAACTCATTTCAATGAGTGCAGGACGTCAGGGTGTATTCATCCAGCAACTTACACGTTCTCAAGGTCCTGATCAATGAAGTCTTGCACCGGTTGAAACCGGTTTATTGCTACATAGCCCCTGGTTTGCCACGGGCGATAAATCACCCGCCTACCGTCCTGCGCCCTCCGGGCTTACCCGCTCGGTTTGCAAGAGAGCCATTGTGAAAGTACTAATCGATCCGCAGTAGTTTTTGGACGGTCTGCCGGTCGCCTATCCTCAACCTGCACAGATAGATGCCGCTGGAGACCGCCCTGCCCGCAGCGTCCTTGCCATCCCAAAGGTAACTGAATTCCCCGGCGGATTTGCTTCCCTGAACCAGGGTGCGGACCATCTGCCCCCGGAGGTTAAACACTTGCATATCAACATGACTAGCACCCGATAGCGAAAAACTGATCTGGCATCGCTCTCTGAAAGGGTTGGGGCCGATGCGGAGGGCAAGTGTTGCGCCGTGCAGGTCTTCCGCGACAGGAGACCCGCCCTGGATAAAGAAAGTGGCGCGCGGAAACTGCCCCGAAAGTTGCGCCAAAGTAGGCAACGGCGGAGCCTCAGGATGCAGTTCGATGGTATCGCTGGCATAATTGCGGGACCGGAACTCGCCCAAACTCTGGCAGAGGAAAAAATCCGAGGAACTGTAGAACTGGCCGTCCCAAGGCCGCTGCACCAGCAGAACCAGATTGCCGCCCTGATAAGCGAAGGGCGCGGTGAACAGGACCGGCACGATGTCCGAGCCCGGACGCAGATCCACGCTTCCCTCAAAGACCAATTGCAGATCATTGGAACTGATCCAGCCGGCGCTGAGGTCGTTTGCCGCGGTCTCTCCCAACCAGACACGCAAAGGTTTGGTCAGCGGCGTGGAAGTAAAGAAATTGCTGTAGAACTGCACTCCGGTAAGGGTACCCGTCTGGTGCAGTTCCGCGGCTTGGAACACCGTCTCGAAGAGGCTGTTGCGGCGATAGAAATCCGCGGGAATACGCGCCAGTTGGCTGCCATTGCCGATGGTGACGGTCGTGGTTCCGGCAGCCAGGACGTTCACCTGATAGAGCGGAGAAGCGTTGTTGGCGGGGGCGGAATCGCCTGCCAGGATCACTTCGCCGCGCAGATAGTGGATTCCTGCATTGAAGGGCGTCCAAGGGATCGCTACCTGCGCGGTTTCGCTGTGCGCCAGCGTTGGCCCCACAACTGAGCCCAATACTGCGCCTGCGTCATTCAGCAATTTCACCAGATAGCCGGACTGGGTTCCGTTGCCCTGGTTGGCGACGCTGACCAGATACTCCGAAGCGGCATCCACGCAGGGAAAAGTGGTTCCCGAAACAGAGGTGGCGGCGAGGTCGTTCCCGGCCAGATAAGAGATCGAGATATTATCCAGTTTGACCCAATTATAGCCGCCCAGTTGAGGCAAATCGAACGCGATGTGTCGGCCCGCGCCCTGATATCCGAAGAATTGCACGGTGTAGTCCGTCCAGGTCGAGGTGTCGATGTCGATGTATTGCACTTGGGTGTAGGTAAACGGGTCCTCCGGATCGCTCATCACGCCCACCGAGATCGCGCTTTCCATAACTGTGCCATAGGCTTGCGCGGAAAAAGAGATTTGGGTGCTGCTAACGGGAATGGACGTGTCCAAAGGCGGCGCGATCAGGATGGCGCGGCCGATTCCGTCCCCGTCGGCCATGATGCGCACCAGATTGGGCTGGGTGGGCGCTTCGGCATCAGCGAAGGTGCGCACGAAAGGCAAATTCGCCACCGGCTCCAGATACGCGCTCCAATCGATGGGCAAATCCGGAGGTTCGCAGAGGTCGAAATCCTGGCTGTAAGGCAGGCTGTAGATGGTGGGGTCGATGCCCGTGCCTGTTACCGGGACCGTGATCAGCGTGGGGTCGGTATTGGCGGTGATGGAGATCGTGGCGGAGTGCGGTCCGGGTTGGAGCGGTTCGTAGTGGGCGATGAAGGATACCGAGCCGCCGCTGGGCAAGGTTGCGGGCAGTGCGGGCAGCTGGAGCAGGCTGAAATACGGGCTGCCGGAAAGCGAGATTTCGCTGAGTTCCAGCGGACTCAATCCTGTGTTGAACAGGCTGATCTGCAGATTGTCCAGGCCGTTCACCAGCACTTCGCCAAAAGCGCAGGATTCAGGCTGGATGAAGATTTCGGGCTGCGGAGGCTGCGCGGCGAAATGCAGCGTGGTTTGGGGAAACAAGCTTGTAAGTTGACCACCAAGTGGTGCTGGAGGCAAAGCTGGATCGAGAACGTCGTCTTCGCTGACCACATTCCTGGTGCGAAGCGGTGTTCCGTATTGGCAGCGGAAATAGTTGTTGTTGTGGAAGTCGTCCATTTCCCAAGGGTGTTGGATCAGCAACACGAGGTTGCCGCCGGTATAGTCAAAGGGCGTGTCCAAGCCCAGCGTGACCTGGCTTTCCCCCTCCGGGTAATACACAGTCCCGTTAAAAGCCAGGGTCAGTTCCGTGGAGGGTATCCAGCCGGCGCTCATGTTCGGCCAGTCGGTGGTTCCCAGCCACACTTTCAGCCCTTGCAGCGGCACTTCGGTATAGAAATCGGCGTAGAAACTGAGGGCTGTGATGGTGCCCATGCTGCCGATCTCATCGGGGTAATAGATGATCTCGCAGAGACTGTTGTGGAAGTTCACATATATCGGCAGGTTGTGGGTTTCGTCGCCTGCTCCGATGGTCACCTGGGTTGCCGCAAGTGTTGCCCAACCCAGGCCGAAGATCAGGGCTGCAAGAATGGCAGGGCGGGCATTCATGGCAGTTTCACCACCTTGATCTGTCCGGTTTTCGCGCCGGATTGCCAGCGCAGCAGATAGATTCCGGAAGGGATAGGGCGGCCGGATGCTTCGTTGCCGCTCCAGACAATGTTTGGGGAGCCTTTTGGCCAGGGCAGCGAGGCCACTTTCCGGCCTTTGAGGTTATAGACGCCGATCTGGATGGGCTGGGTAGTTCTGCCCTTCAGAGAGATGTTCAGGCTTGAGCGGAAAGGATTGGGTCCGGCGGTGATTAATGGCGCGGGGAGCAGTTCGTCCGAGTTGGAGGTAAGGGGCGCGTATTCCAGCCGCAGATAGGGATTGTAGCCGTGCATGGCGGCTCCGGCGAACACAATGTAGTCGTCGCCATTGCCCCAATCGGAAAGCAGTTGCAGCCGCAATTGGTATTGGGAATGGGTTCTGCCGTTGTCCAGGTCGTCCTGCACGTATTGGGTGACGTCGATCCAGTTCCAGCCCTGGATGTAGGAATTGAAATAGTTCGCCGGGTCCTGCAGTCCCGCCGCGCCATAGTCGGCGGTTTCCAGGGTGGCGCCGTAGTCCACGTGGGTCAGCAGGCAGTTGGGGATGATGGTCCCATTCGGGAATTCAAAGGAAGGATAGGCGTTCATCTGGGAGTTGCCGCAGCAGTAAACCACGTAGCAATAAAGGCTGGCGGCTGCCAAACGGTGGTTTGCCGGAAGCGTCGGCACAGGAAAGGATAGGTAGGCCACTGTGGCGTAATAGTTGCTGTCGATCCAGCTTAGGTAGTCGCCGACCTGGTATTGGGAGGAGTCGTAATAGACGCCATACACGCCGCTTTGGGTGAGTTCGACCACTCCGTCGTTGCTTTGCAGGCAGGCCAGCGAATCCAGGCTGCTCGATTGCCCGGACAGCAACGCACAACCTAGCAGGGCAAAGACGGCTAGCAGTAACGTCGTGGCTTTCCCGGTGAGCATATTCCTATCTCCTTTGATAGCGACCCGGCAAAGACTCCGTGCGTTTCATGCTTCTGGCCTGGCGGGTTCTTGTCAATGAGTAACTTGGTTTTGTAAGACAAAAATGAAATCAGGCCTCTCTCCACTGAGCATATTTATCCAGATCTGCGATTTTCTGTCTGGAGCCAAAGGCTGCCACCAAATCACTTAGAAAGGCCAGTTGAGTATCTGCCAGTTGACTTTGCAAAGCCTCCAAAACAAGCCTCATATCCCAAGCGACAAATTCCTGCGCTTCTGTCAAAACAGACTTGATGTTAGAAATCAGGTCTGCCGGAGTTTGATCTGGGAAACATTGTTCATCGAGGTAGCACAGGAGCAATTGCATCCAGAGATTTCTAACCTTAACGTAGGGTTGTGACTGAAGGATATGGTCATACGATGCCATTACATATGCCCTAGCGTCCTTGAACCTATTTGTGATTATGCAGATTCTGGCCAAATGCAAGTTGGTGCTACCGGGATCAAAGCCGGCCCGGGAAAGGCCTAACAGGATCTCTTCAGCACTAGTGAAGTTTCGTTCACGATAGAAAATCAAGGCTAGGGTGCGCTTGGTGATTGGATCGTGGAGATTCGCCAGAGCAGCCTTAACATCTTGGAGTCTGTCATATCTTGCTGCAGACTCACAAACTCCCGCCAAGTAGATAAGGCTGTTCAATGTTTCTTCATGATCTGGTCCGTTCAGTTTACTACTGAGTTCATAAGCCTTGTCCAACCATTTAAAAGCCATGGCCGCGTCTCCAGTTTTCTCTGCGGCAAGACCCATGTTTATATAACTGGCATACATGTTTGGATGATCTTCTGATATGTAGTTCTGCCTTGCCTTGTAGATATGCTGGTGAATTTGCAGAGAGACTTCATATGAGCCTGCATTATAAGCAATTATGCCAATCTGCTCAAGAATCTTTAAAACCTCGGGAGTGTCTTGATTGGAGATATCCACGTTGGACTCGATCAACTGGAGATATGATCCAAACAGACTTATGTTTTTTATTTCAACCAAACAACTCATGCAAGCCGCAATGGCACTCAAAGCCTGGAGAGTATTTTGGAGATTGTTATCAACCGATAAACTGAAAGCTGTTTGAATGTAGTGAATAGATTTAGAATGGAGATTTGCCTGAGCGAAGGTCATTGCGAGCACATTTAGTTCATAGAAGTAATCGATGGCCTCATCACTCGATTGTAGTTTCATAGTGTCCATCAAAGTTCTGTAGTAGGAGTCTGCATCCTCGAATCTATTTGAACTTAGAGCAAGGTTAACGACCTTTTTTGTCAAGGAGGTAATGACTTGTTCCCCGGTGTCAAGATACTTTTTCAATCCAGCAACGATATCAACTAAAAGTTGGTAATACTGGTCTGGTGTCAGGCATTCCTGATAGCAATAAGAAAGTTTTGCCATAATCCTGTGAACTTCCAGATGATCCTTGCCCAAATCTTTTGTTATGCTTCTGTAGAGTTCGTCCAGAACTTCTTTTGCCTGAGTATGTTTGTTTTGCCTGTTGTATCCATTGGTGAGGTTATAGACTGAGGTCACAGTGTCAGGATTGGCGTTTCCCAGGATGGAGCGAAATGAGGTATAAGCTTCTTTATAATAGTTTTCAGCTCCTGCATGATCTCCGGTCTTGGTTTTTAACCAGCCCAGATCATGCGCGCTGGTGATGGTGTCGTAATGCGTCAGTCCCAAATACCTTTTTCTTGCTTCAAAAACATCAGACATGAGCTGTTCTGCTTCGTCCGTGTCTAATGCAGCAATTGAACAGGCCGCGTTATGCCTCATCCTCAAGGCGATCTCACTGTTTTCGCCCGCACTTTTGGAGTAATACTCCGCCAGGCTTATGAACAAGCCGTATGAATCGCGGGAGTAATCATTCATTCTTAGCAAGTACGCCATATCTTCCAGGATATCCAGTTCGATGTTCGATACCTGGCTCAGATTGGATGTATTTGAAGGTTTTTCTCCGTAACAGGATAGCGCCTCAGCAAAGTGGTCGTGTGAAGCCAGGGCGTTGATCCTGATATACATGAAGTAGGGGTCATCGTGTAGGTCTGGCCGGTGCTTTGAAACTTCACACAAATGGTCGATGTGCTTCCTAATAACTATCCATTGTCTGCCATGTTCAGGTTGCCAATGAATTCTGCAGTCATCTTTCCATGAATCTTTGGGACTCTCATTTTTTACTATGTCAACAGCCGTTTTCCAAGTATTGGTGAAGGTTTCTTCGCTCTCAGACAGTTGTTCTACCTGAGCCAGCAAGGGATGCAAACCAAGCTCTCTGCCATCCCATTGAATCATTGAGTATGCTTTCAGAGTCTCCATCTCCTTTCTGATGGAGAACTGGATTGCAGCTTCGTTGGTTCGCGTAACTTCAATATTCGCGTGCTTAGCCAAAGACGAATGGTTGTTCGTAAACAAAGCAAACGGTAGGGGTATGTTAGCCAGGAACGAGCTGATCCTTAGAATGGAGCAAGCCATGGGGTTGAGTTTTGCCCTTGTGGAAAGGAGGGTTTTTTTCACAGATTCGGGATACTCTGTGGAACCTCTTACCTCTCCCGCCAGTAGTTCGTCGGGGACGGCATCATATAGCAAAAGGTATTCCTCGACACTAAATCCCAAACCCTGCTGAACAATGTATGCGGCAGCTTGTTCCAGCGCTAGAGGGAGATATCCAAGCTTCTCAGCCAAAATCCTGTATGCCGCGGCACCGCTTCTACGTTCGTTCTGGTTGACCCGGGAGCGTAAGAAATCCACAGATGCGTCCTCGGATAACAGGCACAATGCGATCGTATGTATGGAGGGGCTGAAAAAAGCATAGCGCGAAGTGATGAGCGTGTGGCAGGCTCCGGTTTTGGGAATCCAATAAACGCAAGACTCTTCGTCCTCAACATTATCCAGGATGAGCAGCCTTTCCTGTAGAGAACTCAGCTCCCGCAAAGCGGCTTTCGCTTTCTCTTTGTCTTCCAGCCCAAGGTTGGCCCGATCTGGAAAAAGTAGATCATGGATATTGGCAAATTCACTCTCAATGTCCGACCTGCAATCGACCCAAAATATCTGTGGATAACATTTCCAATACTTTTCCGCATAATGCCGCGCAAGCGTTGTTTTGCCGCAACCTCCCATAGCAGTGATAACCCTTATCCTCCCTTGAGAAAGGGCCGTTTTCGGACAGCTGTGGAATTCCTCGTGGATCTGAATCAGCTCTTTTTCCCTGCCCGTAAAGTATTCGTTGGGCCTGTACTTTAGATTGGACAGCCGTTCGATCTTGTTGGGGATGGGCTTGGCAAGCAGATTCGAAATGAATTTGGCAAGATTCTCGGTGGTTGTTTCGACAGAATCCTGCACCTTGATCATCTCGGCCTGATACCTTTCTAGGGGGGGAGTTTTTACTTCATCCCATTCACCCTCGGCAATCAGCGGAACGATAAACTCGGCGCCATACGTCTCAAACTTGGTCCAGTCCGATTCTTTCCAGCGGGAAGTAAGCACCGGCAGTATTACGCGGCTGTTTTCTACAGCTGCTTCGATCTCTGTGTACCAGTTATAGCCTGGCTTAAGGCGTGCTTTGTCAAACCACACCTTGAATCCGGCAGCGCATAGGCTTTTATACAAGGACTCGGCAATCTTTACATCCTGCGAAGCGTAACTTATGAATGCGTCATACATGAGATAAGTCTCCAATCGATGAAATTGGCTTGAGTCTGGTTGTTGTTATCACTGCTGCCCTGTTCTACGTCTTTCTAATGGCAGGCAAGAGCATGAAGCCTGCTAGCTTCATCAAGCAATCTAGCATGCAAGGAATGCCGGTCTGACTCGTCCACATGGTTTAATAGATCTAAGGATCTCTGGATGACCTTTTTGGCAGAATCGTTTTTCCCCGCAGCCAACAGGCACTTCCCGTAGTTATTGGATACGATAATGTGTTCATGGTATCTTTTCCTAGCGGTCTCTTCACCTATTTGTTCGTATGCCTGAACCGCATTGGATCCTGCCATACAAGCCCTGTCTGGATCGTTCATGGCAAGATAGGCACAGGCGAGGGTATCGTTGAACTGCCCAAACCAGAGGATCTGGGCTTCTTTTTCTTCCCGTGAGAGGGCCGTTAAAAACGCATAGACTTTATCGGCATAATCTCTTGTCTCTGCGCCTCTGCCAATATCAACCATCATTTGGACAAGGTTGTTGTATGCCATGATGATGTCCCAGATCTTCTCTTTTTGAGCAGATTCCGGTAAACTCTCATACAACTTTATGCTTTTCTGCGTGGCTTCAATTGCCTTCTCTTTGGCGCTTATCTTATCGTACTCAAATCCCAGACTGCGATATGAGTCTGCCAGAAAAGAGATATCTTCGACATCATCATTTTTTGCACAAAGCGATAATGCCTCCAGCCCAGCATACAGGCAATCGTTGCTTTCCATTAGTTTGCCAAGACCAGCCAGCATCTTGGCAGCGCTGACGTAATCCGCATGAATTCTCCGGTTTTCCTGATCAACAACCTCAGCGTTTTCCGCAGACGTTCTGGACACAATCATTCTGCGCAGTTCGATAGCTTTTTGGAGTATTTGAAAGCCCTTTTCGAGTTCTCCGTTATCGACCATCGAGTAAGAGGAATACTCAAAAACACTGGCATAGGATTGCAGCATCCTGTCTGAAGCCGACTGGCAAAGAGAAGAAGTCATTTCTGTGAACATATCCAGATCCGGAACTGATCCTGTTTCACTGGCAATGCCAATACCTTCCAAAATTGCAGCATAGAGCCTTTGCTGATAAAGTTCCCGGTTTCTGGAAGCAAGATCTTCATAAAGCATTACTCTTCTGTGCAGAGTTTTTACCAATTCTGTCTTGAGACCCAGATAGTTCTGTATTTCTTTCAGGGTACCAAGGCTAAGATCCAAAGCTGGAGCATACTCGTCAGGATTTAAATGGGTGAGGTTTTCGCGAATCTCGACCGATTTGCGGGCAGCCTCATACGCCTCCTGAAGCCGATTAAGGGCTATTAAGCGCTGACTAAGGCAATTGAGACTCCTGGCAAGGTCGCCGCTATAAAGCAGACTGTTCTGTTCCGCAAATTCCTGCGCAATACTAACAGATTCCTGCGCAGCGTGGAGTGATTCTTGATATAACCCTCGTTCATGGTATTCGTTACCCAAGTTGTTCAGACTGTATCCAAGCAGGGCTCCATACTTACCCCAGTTCCTGGCTGCAAGGGTTCTTCTGATTTCCACAGCTTTTAGATCCGCGCCAAGCCTGTCGGGATTAATACTTTGCCTTCCCAAATAATGATAAGCCCTCGCCAGCAAAGCCATCGAATCATCCGTTTCCGTGAGGGCATTGCGCCTGGCCTCTTCAACTGCCTGCTGCAGAAGTGCCAGGGCTTCTGGTTTACAGCCTTCTATTTCCCCCTCGTCTAAATGCATACCCAATTCGATTATCAGCCAGATTCTTTCTTCCATATCAGTATGATCTGCATGGCAATTCTCCAAGACATATTTCAACAGCTTGACCGCAAACTGCCTGTTAGAAACCGTCCTTTCTGGCAGAATTCTTGCTACTTCGATCAATTCTTCATATGCTCTCCCCGCAATTATTTGATATAGCCAATGGGAAACATGCTCAAATCCCGCAATACCATCCAGGTCTTGTACCAGTCTGATTAGCCTTGTCCAAGCTATGACTCCAGTTAGATCAAGGGCCAGCCTGAGAAACATCTCGGGAACAGCATCTCCCTGCTGTAGAACTTGATAAGCATAAGCTTCAGCCAAGATATCCGGCGCTATGGGTGTTCTTTCACTGCCCTCGGCATGATCTTGCTCCAAGCTATACAGGCTCATCCAATATTTCTTGATGTCACCTACCTGTAATTGGGGATAATCGGAGTTCGCGATTAGTGATTTCAACAGACTGCTCAATTTGCTATCGTTAAAGTCTTTCATTCCAGAAATACACAGCAAAGCAGTACAGGACTCGATAATGTCCACAAAACCCTCCGGACATTTGTTTTCCTTACATGCTGAATTTACATACCACCTTTCTCTTGCAACAGCTTCCAACAGGATCTTGCTGCGACCCCATTGCGGTAAAGCTTTGGCATTACCTGTCTCACAGGCGCTTATCGCCGCCATTTGCAACAACAAGGGTTTGTTGCCCGTGTTGGATTTAATTTGCCATAGGTCTAGATCTGAAAACTCCGGGAAAGAAGGTGCTTCCTTGTGAGTAAGATTGCTCCACGCGTTAAATGCAGCCCGTAGATACTGAACCGTTGTTTTATACGGCTCTTCTTTCATGTCAGAGCCAGGAGGCAACAAGTTTACCACTCCCTGAAACGATATCTCAATGTAATCTCTGACATCTGCTTCGCCAGATTGGAGAAGTTCGCTCAACCAGCCATTACTGGGATGTGCATACCTTTCCAACATGATGATCCTGACTTTGGGAATGTACTTTGAATCACCTGGGTACGAAACTGGAAGCAGATTATAGCACCGATACATCAGCTTCAGTAGATTATTACGCTTGTTTGCAGCATAGTCTACGACAATCAACGTGTTACGTAGCGGGAACCACCTGTCGAATCGCTCTCTATCCACGAATTGTTTGAGGCTGATATCATCAATAAACCCAGCATGCCAGCCCAGATCAATGCTCTTATTGATGAACTCCATAGCCAGCCTGGTTTTTCCAACACCACCCTCACCAGTTATTACCGTCCATCCGAATTTGTCTGTGCAGTCACGAAACTTGCTCAGATCTCCCATTTCCACGTCTCTACCGATGAACTCGAGAAAACTCCTGAAAGGCTGGAGATTCTTACTTGGTTCAAGTTTCGGACTTAGAGAATACTTGAAGTTTTTCAGGGGAATCCTGGGCATTACTGAAGAAAGATTGCTGGATGAGTTCGTTACATAACGAGCCATCGATTTTTCCCAGTGATCAATTTCAGCCTGGGGTAAAACGCCAGTTTCGATCGATTCGAGCCAATGACTTACTGTGTTGACAAGTTTTTGAATGTGTCCTGTATAGGGTGATGGGAGTGCTGTCAGCCAGTGTGTATTGTTAATCCAGTACAACAACTCTCCCTGAGGATCAGCGTCTTCAATCCTGAATGGGATGATGATCAATCCTGCTTGCACAGCCAGACACAACTCTCTCGTGATGTGCTCCGAAAAGTTGCATTTTTCCGAGTAAACCAGTACCAGGACGCTCACTATTCTTAAAGCTTCCACCAGATCCTTGGCCCAGTGATCTCCGTACTCAATATCCCGTGGTGCGTAATAGCAGGAAATGCCCTTGTCCTCAAGAGCATAACAGATGTCAGTTGCGATTTGGAGATCTTCATGGGCATAGCTAATGAAAACATCGTGACTCATATTAACTCCATATGTCATTTACGTGAGTTCGAACAGGTGTATGGCTACACGCCTTGTAAAACCTCTCGTAAGTTGATAGATAGTGTGTTGCCATGCAATTACATCCTGGTATACAACTATGATTGGATCTCACAGCTTCTTCAGCACATATCCAGCCATGGCCAGGATGCGCGGTATGGCTCTCACCAGCACTCGGTCCTTTTCCTTTTCCTCTTCGGGCAGGGCGGTCCGGCCCATTACAGCAGCCAGTTCCGGCGATGTTTTCCCCAGTTCTGCGTCGGTCAATTCGCTCCACGGTAACAAGCAGGGATGCTTCTTGTGTGCATCGTCACGTTCCGGCGCGTAAACCCAGCCCATGTTCGCCTTGGATTTCATCCAGCGCAGATGTTCCATTTCGGCCAGAGGTTCGATTGCTTCGGCAGGCAGATCCACCAGGGCGCCTGAACTATCCGCCCTTTCGATGATGAAGCCGATGTGTTCCAGTTTATTGATGATATCCTGGACGTGACGGCGGTTTTCTTCCTTCAGGCCGTCGTCGAGTTCCTCGAAGGTCTTGAGCGCGGCCTCGGTTTTCCAGGTTTCCGCCTGCTCGCAATAGACCTGATGCACGCCTGCCGCAAAGACGTTTAACAACGCGTTGTCCATATCGTTCCTCCTGAACATTTGCCCTTCTGTGTGAAACATGAATTCCTGGCCGTTGACATGGATGTCCAATTGAGCCCGGGGAGGCAACATCGATTTGTTGAATGAGCTCTGGCCTCCGGCAAGGCTCATGGTGATGATGGATTCCATGGAACGGGCGCCGTGGTAGTATTCCTTGACCTTGAGAAATGCGCGCAGGACGTCCGGATCGATATTCAGTTCGTCGCCCTTGAAGATGTGCGCGGCGTGGCGCTGCAACAAGCTGCGCAGCAAGATCGCCCGGCGAATGAGATGGAGGTTGCACGCCGGATCCTGGCCGGCAACCGGATTGGGCCCTTTCACATTGAGGAAGTTGTGCAGCCGGCTCAGAAAATCTGGCCCCTTCAGCAGTTGGAACCTGCCCTTGGGATCATCCTTGCCCAGGGTCTCGCCGAAATGCTCAAAGGTGGAGCTGGTCCCGCCGGCAAACACGAAGATAGCCGGACCGATGTGATAGGTGATCTGCCCGTCCTGAAATTCACCGTCCTGCATCGGAGCCAGGAAACTCTTCAGCCATACGCATTCCTGCGTATCGAACTCATCCCAGAATACCAGCGGAACCTTGCCGGAAAGGCCAATGTCGCGTACCTGGTGCAGGGAGTCGATCAGGTCCTTCATTTGGGAAAATTGGGTGAGGTTAAAAGTGAGGTTTTGGATCTGGCCCGGGCTGATGCTCTTGGCCACCTGCTTGACGCCAAAGGACTTACCCGATCCGGGCGCTCCAAACACGGCCAGGCACAGAGGACGCCCCAGAGGTTGGCTGCAGTAGGCCTCGATGGATGCCGCGATCCTTCGGTAATCCTCGATTTCCTGCCGGTCTGCGGTCACCAGGTTTCCGTAAGTGACGGTTGGAACATCGCCCAGCACAGAATCCTTTCCGCTTATTACGATCCGGGCGGCCAGTTTGTAGAGTTCCTCATAGGGCTCTCCGCGATAGTGGACCTGAGTTCCAGACCCTGCGGCACACTCTTGTTCGCAGTCCTGGCAGATGTCGTTGAGGATGCGCCAGTCTGCGGCAGTGTGGGCCGGCTTGCCTGTTTCCGCCATCGGAACAGGCGTTGGAACCGGTATTTTCCGCCAGCTGAGATAGTCGTCTTTTTCCCTGAGATGTTGGGCCAGCAGTTGCGCGGGGAATGCAGGCGCGGACATCTGCTTGCTGCTGCCCTGAAAGACCTCGCCATAGCCTTCGCGCTGCAGCTTGCGCATCAGATAAACGCCCTGGCGGATTCCTTCCTGGATATAAGGTCTGGCCAGATCCGGAGAAAGCACGATCTGCCTGGCTACAGCAGCGGTAAGGCATACGTTGTAGCCCAGCATCAACCCCTTCAGGTCTCTGCCCCAATCCCCTTCCAGAAGTTTGGGATCATAGAGCAGATACCCGGCGCTCACAGCTTCTTCAGAACAGAACAGATACGCCCCGGCAGTTCCCAAAGACACGATCGCCAACGCGCATTTTTGCAGCGAAGCGATGGCGGGATTGTGGCGGAACTCCCAATCAAGGTCCAGTGCGGTCCGCTCCCAGGATATCCCTTTGCTCACGCGCACGGAACGCTTGCGCAGATCGGTTATCGAGGTGATCACGATGGTCCGCCTGGCATGATGCTCCAGCAGGAAGTTCCACAACGAGCCGGGAACGTCCTCTGCCACTGGATGGGACATTTTTGCGATGATCCAGCTGGGCTTGCCCTTGGTGATGGCCTCCGGCCACAGCTCCCGATGCGAACGGAACCGCAGCGCAGCGTCGTCGATCACCACAATATCTGCCTGAGGCGGAATATCCGGTTTGGCGGCGGTTTGGCAGGCATAATCTGTAGAGCAAGCAGGATCCAGGCCCAGGAAGCGCTCCACCCGCCAGACTTTTTTCTTCTTGTTTTCCGGATGCCCGGCTGCCATCCACATCGCGTAGGAGTGGCAAGCCCGCTTATCAGCGGGATCCTGCAAGCCTTCCGGCAAATCGCAACTGAAAACCTGGAAACTCTCTTCACTGCCCTGGAACATTTCCCGCAGCAATTGGCCCAGCATCGCCGCGCCGCCTGGCTGTAAACACACCCGGGCCAGATCCTGGTCGTTCCAGAGCTGACCTGCCCCCGGTCCACGTTCGATCCTGGCGATGTTCCAGTCGGCTGTCACATCGCCGGTGATGATGATATTCCGCATATGAACTCCTCAATCGAAGTACTTTATCTGCATCTATAAACGAATCTAATCATCTGTGCGCATGGCGTTGCAGGGAAAGGTCATTATCTCTCCGTCCACATTTTCATCCCCTCTTTTACGCTGAATCCTGTCAACGATTTTATGCAATAACCGCAACATTCCATCGAATTTTACATCTGGCAGGGCCTGGATAAGTGCGGGTCTGAGCAAAGATCCAGCGCCAGCTTACTGCAGCCCAAATATTTCGATTGACACATATCGCCAGGCGGTCAGAATGGTTAGCTCTTTTAAAGGATATAAATTATGAAGATCAAACTCACCCGGGAGTTCATCAGCAAACTCCCCAAGACCGACCTGCACGTGCATCTCGACGGCAGCGTGCGCATCGATACCATCATCGATCTGGCCAAACGGCAGAACATCAAGCTGCCCACCCTGGATCCGGATGAACTGCGCAAACTCATCGTCTGCGGCGAACATACCACCAGTCTGGACGACTACCTGCGCGGCTTCCACATCGTCAACCTGGTGCTGCAAAGCAAGGAAGGCCTCAAACGCGCCGCCTATGAACTGGCCGAAGACGCAGCCGCGGAAAACGTCCGCTACATGGAAGTGCGCTACTCCCCCATCCTGCACACCCAGGACGGGCTCAAACTCACCGAGATCTCGCAGGCCGTGATCGACGGCTTGAAGCAGGCCGAACGGGAATTCCACATCAAGACCGGCGTGATCATCTGCGGCATCCGCAACATGGATCCCACCACCTCGCTGAAACTCGCCGAGCTCGCCATCGCTTTCAAAAACAAGGGCGTGATCGGCTTCGATCTGGCCGGAGGCGAATTGAACCACCCCGCCAAAGCCCATAAGGAAGCCTTCGACCTCGCGCTGAAAAACAACCTCAACATCACCATCCACGCCGGCGAAGCCTATGGCCCCGAAAGCATCCATCAGGCCCTGCACTATTGCGGCACGCACCGCATCGGCCATGGCACCAGACTGGTGGAGGACGGCGACCTGCTGAACTACGTGAACGACCACCGCATCCCTCTGGAGATCTGCATCAAGAGCAACTTCCACACCAAGGCGGTGCCCGATATCCGCAGCCACCCCATCGACTTCTATATCGATTACGGACTCCGCGTGACCATCAACACGGACAACCGCACCATAAGCGACACCAACGTCACGGACGAATACATGCTCGCCATCAACGAATTGAAACTGGACTATTCCACGATCAAATACGTGATCCTGAACGGCTTCAAAAGCGCCTTCCTGCCTTACAAAGAGCGGGTCCGCCTGATCAACGAGACCTTGCGCGAATTCGACGAACTGGAGGAAAGCGAACTGAAAACCAAGATCAAGGTGAAGGAAAACCTCTAGGGGAGGAACCATGCAAGACCTCATCCGGAACTCTTTTGCCGTCGCGGAGCGGACTTTGGGCGGCTTTCTGGCCCAGCCCGCCAACCTCGACAACATCGCCGCCATCGCCAATCTGCTCGCCGATTGCTTCCGCGCGGGCAACAAAGCCCTGATCTTCGGCAACGGCGGATCCATGTGCGACGCCATGCATTTCGCCGAGGAACTCACCGGCAGATTCAGGCAGGACAGGCCTTCGCTGCCCGTCATCGCCATCTCCGATCCCGCCCACATCACTTGCGTGGCCAACGATTATGGCTTCGACCAGATCTTTTCCCGCGGCGTGGAAGCCTTTGCCAGGCCTGGCGACGTAGTAATCGGCATCTCCACCAGCGGCAACTCGCTCAATGTGATCACCGCCCTGAAGACCGCAACGCGCATGGGCTGCTCCACCATCGCCCTGTTGGGACGCGACGGCGGAACGCTGGCCGGAACCTGCGACCAAGAGATCATCGTTCCGGCCGAAACCGCGGACCGCATCCAGGAAGTGCACACCACCATCCTGCACATCCTCATCGAGTGCGTGGAATCGCTCCTCTTTGGCCGCCTGGCACCTGCGGACTGACGCCCCATGCGCAAAACAGCACTTACCTTCCTGCTTCTGCTATTGGTTGCCGGGGTTTCTGCCCAGGGAAACTACTACAACGCCGTCATCGACCTCACCGGCCAGGCCCTCTACGCCGGGCTGCACGGCCTGATCAGCACCAACTCCAACAGCAGCTACGACGGCTCCAAGGAATATCTTTTCCAAACCCTGGACAATACTAACGGCAACGTGACCTGCATTTACACGGGACAGGTCTATAACGTCGGCTACAACTACACCGGCTCCACCAATCCCAACACCGAGCACACCTACGCCCAAAGCTGGTTTTCCTCGCCGGAAACCTCGATCAAAAAAGCCGATCTGCACCACCTTTTCCCCTCCAATTCAGTGGTGAACAGTTCCCGCGGCAACTACCCCCTGTTCACCGTCGCCAACCACGCCTACGCCAACGTTTATTACAACGACACCCCCTGGCAAAGCTACCGCGGGCAATGCGCCACGGGCTACACCGTGTTCGAGCCGGCCGATGAATCCAAGGGCAATATCGCGCGGGCTTTGCTCTATTTCAACACCCGCTATTACGACACCCTCACCCAACAGAACGTGAACATGCTCCCAGACCTCGTGCAATGGCACTTTGCCGACCCTCCGGACGCCATCGAGATTTCCCGCAACAATGGCATTTACACCTTTCAAACCAACCGCAATCCCTATGTTGACCATCCGGAATTCGTATCCAGGATTTGGGGCGGATCACCCGTGGAAGACGCATCCGCGCCGGAAATCGCCAGCTTGCTGCTGGACCGGGTGTTTCCCAATCCCTTCACCACTCGGGTGAACTTAAGCCTTTCCAGCAAACAGCCCCAAACCGCCCAGATCGCCGTGTTCAATGCCCGCGGCCAGAAACTCCGCGCCTGGAGCCAAAACCTGCCGCAAGGCACTTTGGAACTGAGTTGGGATGGCGGCGACGATGCCGGAAAGAGCCTTCCCGCCGGGCTCTACCTCATCCGGATCAGCGCTTCGGGAACCACCCTGACCGCGAAAGTTCTGCTGAAATAAGCCCCGCCCAATAAGGAAAATACGCACAGGGGAACCTGTTCCCTGCCCGATATACAAGCATAATGCCATGAAAAACCTGGCTTTGCTCGCCAGCTAAGATAACTGGGCGCAAGGCGGCAACCGCATCTAGATCAACATCGACGGCAGCAGCCTCTTCCGCAGCTTGTTTTGCCATCCGTGCACCATCGCGGACCTGCCCACAGTGGATTATGAGGCACTCTTGCAAACAGAGTGGCTAAACTAATGAACCTAGCTAGCTGGCAAACCCGCTTCAGCGGGTGCAGAACGGTAGGCGGGTGATTTATCGCCCGTGTAGCATGAACCAAACTCCACCCCATTTTGTGATCAACTCATTTCAATGAGTGCAGGGCTTCAGGGTACATGCATCCAGCATCTGACACGTTCTCAGGGCCCTTAACAATGAAGTCCTGCACCGGTTGAAACCGGTGGATTGCAATAATGGCTCCTTGTTTGGCACGGGCGATAAATCACCCGCCTACCGTTCTACGCCCTCCGGGCTTACCCCCTCGATTTGGAAGAGAGCCGAGGCTGATCCCTTTGCGGGCGCGAATCCGGACAATCCTGAAATACAAACTCGTTCCCCGCTGAACTTCAGAAGCGTTCCCCCACCCCTGCCGTAACCACTGCGCGGTCACTGCGCGCTCACTGCGCGCTTTGCCCGCAATGACCGCGCAATAACCCCGCAGTGATAACGGGTGCGATCTGGGAAAAAAGCCAAACCGCATCCGGGATAAACGTTAATCAATATTGACCACACACCTGGGCAAAATAAAATCTTGACAAGAAAATCAAGACAATATCAGGTGCATTCGTTTACTTTTTTCTCCGGCATCCTCGCCGGAATTACTGAGAGATTTATGCCTGTAAGCAGGTTAAAGGAGTTTGCCCAAATGAAAAGACTGCTGTTGTGCCTTGCGTTCGTTCTCTTGTTGTCCGCTTTTCTCCAAGCCGATGAGGTAACCATCGGTGCAGGGAACCAAACCGCGCGCATCCCCATGGACATGTATTACCGCAATTCGCTCTTCGAGTGCATCTATTTACAGAGCGAACTGAACTTCCCCACTGGCACGATCACCGCGGTGGCTTTCTACAATACCTTCGCCACCAACATCAGCGCCAGCCCCACCAACATCTGGCTGGGCAACACCACCCTGTCCAATCTTTCGGCGGGGATGGTCCCCTCTGGCCAGTTGACTCCGGTCTTCAGCGGACCGGTCAATTATCCCAACGGGGCAAATACCATCGCGATCACCCTGGCTACCCCGTTTGTCTACACTGGAGGAAACCTGGTGATGCTGGTCCAGCGGCCCATGGACACAGGTTATTATTCGAACAACGACCGTTTCTACTGCCAGACGGTCGGCACGAACCGGGCCCGCAAAGCCTATAGTGACAACACCGCCTACGACCCCGCCAACCCTCCAACCGGCTCGCTTTCGGGCCAGTTCCCCAAAACCACTTTCACCTATACCCTGGCAGGAGTTGGCGCCCTGAACGGCACGGTTTCCGATGCTGGCAGCCAACCCCTCGACGGAGCCACGGTTAGCATAGCCGGCACCAACCTCAGTTTTACCACCGGCGCAACAGGAGCCTACAACTTTCCCTATGTGCCCGTGGGAGATCATTCAGTGACCGCCGCCAAGCATGGATACTTCAGCTCCGAACAGACCGTGGCCATCTCCGAATCGCAGACCACCACCCAGGACTTTTACCTGCAGCAAATGCCGACTGTGAATCTCAGCGGAAGAGTGGTCGGCAGCGACGCTCCGGATGCGGGCATCGAAGGCGCCGGGATCTCCCTCACCGGTTTTGAGCCCTACAGCGCCACCAGCGGAACAGGCGGCTACTTCAGCATTCCGGGCGTCTACGCCAACCAGGCCTATGCCTACGCAATTTCCGCGCAGGGTTATGTGAACGCGTCGGGCCAGTTCGTGGTGGGAACCCAGGACGCGGATATGGGGACGCTCATCCTCTCCGAACTCGCCTTTCCCCCGGTCAATGTGTTGGCGGAGCAGTCTGCCGACCTGAACAGCGCGCTGCTTACCTGGTCGCCTCCCGGCACTTTTCTGGGCGAATGGATTCATTACGACAGCGGCGAGAACCATGAAGCCATCGGAACTGGCGGCAGCGTGGATTTCACGGTGGCGATCCGGTTCCCTGCCAGCGCTTTGGCCGATTATGCCGGGGCTTCCCTGAATCAAGTCAAGGTCTGGCCTGCATCAGCGGGTAATTTTTCCGTCCGGGTCTGGACCGGCGGCTCCGCTTCGGCACCCGGAACCATGGTGATCGACCAATCCTTCACGCCCATTCTGCAATCCTACAACACTGTCGACCTGAACAGCCCAGTGGCGATCACCGGTTCTGAAGAACTCTGGATCGGCATGCGCTGCATGGTGAACTTCGGCTATCCCGCTGGTTGCGATGCGGGCCCCGCAGCTGATGGATTGGGCAACATGATCTATTTCAACAACACCTGGAGCACGCTGCTGGATTTGGCTGCCAACCTGGATTTCAACTGGAACATCCAGGGCTATGTGGGCTCCGGAAGCAAGGACGCGCCTTCCATTTCTGAGGCGGGAACTGCCGGACGCTCACTTGTGGGCTACCGGGTCTGGCGCTTGCTGCAAGGCCAGGAAGGCGACGAAACCGCCTGGGCCAGCCTGACTCCCGCACCACTCGTGGAAACCTCTTTTACCGATACCGCCTGGGCCCCCCAACCCTCCGGCATCTACATGTTCGCGGTGAAAAGCGCCTATACCAACGGAGTTTTGTCGCTTCCGGCCTTTTCCAATGCCATCGAGAAAGGCATGATCGGTTCGCTCACCGGAACCGTCACCGATTCTGGCTCCGGCTTGCCGATAGACGGCGCGCTGGTTACAGCCGGCAGTTACAGCGGCACCACCGATGCTGCCGGAGTTTACCAGTTCAGCGCCTATCAGGGCACGTACACGGTCACCTGCGCCAAAACCGGCTATCAGAACTTCAGCGTGGACAACGTCTATATCCCGGGAGCCCAAACCACGACGCTGAACATCGCCCTGAACGAGATCACTCTGCCCGTTTCCAACGTGGAAGCCGCGGAAAGCGCCGACCATGGCACGGCCAATCTGAGCTGGTTCGCTCCGGGTACCGCTTCCGAGCCCTTTGCCGACGGCTTTGAAACTTACGACAATTTCGCGCTGTCATTCGCGCCCTGGACCCTTCTGGACCTGGATCAGCGGCCTACCTACGGACTGAACCAATACAACTTCCCCAACGAATCCCTACCGATGGCTTTCATGATCTTCAATCCCAGCGCCACCACGCCGCCCATAACCTCCGTTTCAGCGCATGGCGGTGCCAAAATGGCCGCTTGCTTCGCCTGCCAGCCCAATCCAACCAACAACGACTGGATGATCAGCCCGCAGTTCACACCTGGCTCCGGCGACGTTTTCAGTTTCTGGGCCCGGTCTTACACCTCATCCTATGGCCTGGAAAGGTTCACCGTCGGGGTTTCCACCACCGGCACCGCGCCCTCCGATTTCACCATCATCAGCGGCGGCCCCTACGTGCAGGTTCCCGTGGCCTGGACTCCTTACAGTTACAGCCTTTCCGCTTATGCCGGCCAACCCATTTACGTAGCCCTGCATTGCGTATCCAACGACGCCTATATCCTGTTCGTGGACGATGTCCTGTTGGGGGCGCCGGCCAAGTCTGAGGGTTTGGGGCAGGTCGCGGCGCTCGATGGCGATGGAGAGCGCGTTCCGCCTCCTCCGATCTGGGCTCAGCCCAAGCCCATACAGAATCCCGGGAACAATGCCCAAACCAGCGCCAGAACCCTGCTGGGTTATAGAGTATGGCGTTTGCCGGAAGGCGCTGAAGCGAATCCCGCCGCGTGGATTTCCGTCACAGACGCTGATGTTCCGAATACATTTTGGGCCGACCAGCTGTGGGGCACGGCACCCACCGGGAACCATCGCTGGGCCGTGAAAAGCGCTTACAGCGGAGGGTTGCTGGGACCGCCGGCCTTCTCCAACGTGCTGGCGCGCGGCAGCCATACCGATATCTGCGCGGTGTCGATACTCGGCCCGCAGAACCCCGTGATCGGCCAAACCACGGTTTACACCGTGCTGGTTCAAAACCTGGGCAACACCATGTTGAACGGCCTGGACTACCTGGTCTGGCTGATGGAGGGAACCCACGAACAGGCCTTGCTGGAAGGGGTCGACCTGGCTCCCGGAGCCAGCCATTCCTTCGCCATGGAATGGACGCCCAGCGATACTGGTCCGCTGACTCTGACCGGTTGGGTGGACATGATCGGAGACGCGATTCCCGCCAACGACATCACTACCGGCCTGCAAATCGAGGTTCTGGATGTGCCCCTACCCGTTGAACTGAGCAGTTTCACAGCCCTCGCTACTGCTGGCAACCAGGTCACCCTGGCCTGGACCACACAGTCCGAAACCGGCATGCTGGGCTTCCTGCTCTACCGTAATTCCAGCGCCGACCAGGCCACCGCGCTACGGATTACCCCGGCCTTGATTCCCGCCGGCAATACCAGCAACGCCCAAAACTACCAGTGGACCGATTCCGAAGCGGGCAGCGGCCAGATCTGGTACTATTGGCTGGAATGCGTGGAATTCAACCAGAGCAGTTACCACGGACCCGTATCCGTACAGCTGTCCGGCGAAGTCCCGCCTGTTTTGCCCGAAGTGAGCACGCTGCGCGCCGCCTATCCCAACCCCTTCCGCAATTCCGGCAGCACCTGCATCGAAGTGGGTATCAAGGCTGGCGAAACCGGGCTGGTAACCATCTACAACGTGGCCGGCCAGACCGTGAAGAGTTTCTGCGTGGACGCCGGATTCCACACCCTGAACTGGAATGGCCGCGACGCCAATGGCAAACCCTGCGGCAGCGGAATCTACTTTTATAGGCTGAGCACGCCCTCACTGAGCCAGACCAGGAAACTGGCGCTCGTGAATTAGAATTCCTGCCGGATCGACATAGGATCAGGCGTCTGATATCAACCCCGGGACGCTAACTCCCGGGGTTTCTGGTCTTCTTTCCAACCATTTCCTGGAGCCTGGCTCACGTGATTCCGGCGGACAACTGCCGCGCCTCCCGCGAATATCGGGGGAGGTCCGGGGGCGGTTCGGCAGAGATGGGGGCGCCAGCCCTTGGCATGATTGGTGCATGGCCCGGAACGCCGGTTTCGACCGGTCGGTCCACCAGATTCAAATGATTTTTAAGATTTATGAGGCCGGGATATAATCCGGAACAATGCGTTCACGCAGTGTTCTGATCATGTACAACGCTCATATACAATTCGAGCAGCACGATGGACACCTGGTTCAGAGATGAGGACGCGCTTACGATTCCTCCCAAGCCTTCAATCTGCTGCTTACCCACAAGGAATGAAGGCGTGTTTCCAGCCTTAGAAGGAGATACATGTTGCACACGTTGAAATCTGCCCTCTGTGAGATCTTGCAGCCACGGGACGATGTGGTCGCCGTCTGGGAAGGAGGGGCCGCCGCCACTGGTTTCCTGGATCAGTATTCCGACCTCGACCTGCTGATCGTAACATCTCAGCCCGCTGCCGATGAAATCTTCGCCCTGCTTGACGAGCACTTCCAGAAAAGCTACGGCGTCCGGAACCGATTCCGCATGCCCGAACCCGCCTGGCACGGCCTTTCCCAGTGCTTCTACCTGCTTGATGGCATGCCGCCTCTCTTTTATTGCGACATCGCCGTTACCAGCGCGGACAACCCCAAAAAGTTCACCGAGCCGGACCGCCACGGACGGGCATTGATCTGGTTCGATAAAACCGGCGTTTATTCAGAGTCACCTACACCACCGGAGGACATCAGGCAACTGGGCAAGCGGCTTTGGCACATCGCCACGGACGTAGACTGGCTGAGCCTGATCGAACTGGAGAAAGCCCTGGCCCGCAACAACTGGATCGCCGCCCAAATGAACTACCACATGTTTATCAACCGCCACCTGGTGCTGCTGCTCAACCTTAAATTCCGTCCCGCCAAGGCCGATTTCGGTATCCGTTATGCCGAACGCGAATACCCTGAGGAAGCTGCGACAAAAATGGCGGATCTCTTAAGGATCGCATCGCTGGAGGACATCGCCGCCAAACTACCCGCAGCGCTCGACTGGTTTGAAAGCTTGAAAGAGGAACTGGCAGCAGTTTTCGATCGGATCTAAAACACGTATCGTAAATTCCACACTGTAACGTTGGTGGCTTGTCAATGTAGTTCTTCTATTAACGGCATCCCTTGAGGATGCGCTCAAAAAGGACTGCGCATAACGGGAACACTACACAGCTGTTATCAGGGGATGCCAGCCCCGGTTCAGATCACTCGAAAGGCAGGAAGTTCAGCAGGGCGTTGATGTTCAGGGTGGAAAGGAAGGTCCCCGCCAGGATCCCGATCACGATGAGGATCTTGAAGTAGTCCTGCGCCTTGAGCATGCCCACCAATTCCGGATTGCGGGAAAGGTAGGCGGAGGCGGCGTAAAACTCTTCGCCGATGAGGGTATAGTCGCAGGTGGTGATGAAGAAGGGGATCTGGGTGATGGCGTCGGTGGCGGCGATCTGGATCGCTCCGCTCTGGTTGCCGGTTTCGGTCATCAGCAGGGCTTCGGCGAAGAAATAGCCCATGTAAAAGACGGTGGCTACGCGTTCGCGGATGGTGATGCCATTAACGGCGGCGCAGAACGCGAATTGGGTGTCGGACACGAAAAAGATGTCGTTCTGGGTATAGGCGTCGGGGCGTCCGGCCTCGTTGTAAGCGGTCTGCACCATTTCCTGGGCCAGGGGCACCACATAGTAGTCCACATTGGGCGAGATCAGGCGGATGTCGTATTCGGCGGTCTTTTTGGCGATCTGGTTGAGGATCATCATGGAGGCGATGGTGTCCACTTCGCCCAGGGTGCCCCAACCCGGAACGAACATCACGGGACGTCCCATTTCGGTTGCGCGGCCCACGGCGTTGTCCAGTTCCTCAAGGCCGGCGATAGGCCGGATATACATTTCCTTGCGGCGTGTGGCGTACAGCGCGTAAACTACCAGGACGCCCATGATGAAGGAGGCGATGAGGGTGGCGAGCTTGGATTTGTCGAACCATTCTCCGCGCGGATAGAGATGCTGGACCTCGGTTTGGGCGCTGCCTGCAGGATTGTCCGACTCGTCGCGCCACAATCCCTTGCCATTGGTGGCCAGCAGTTTGTAGGCGTAGGAACGGGAGTTGGCGTCCAATTCCCGGCGCAGGATCTGGCGCCATTGGTGGTCGTTTTTGGCACTTGCCGCCAGTTTATAGGCCGCGTTGCCCAAGATGAAAGATTGCTCGGCGAGCTTGCCTTTCAGGATGGCGGCGTCCTCGGAAAGCGAATCGCCGGGCGCCACTTTTCCCTTTAGTTCCTTGATCTCGGCAGCCAGGTCCTTCAAATAGGTCTGGAAATCCTGCTTGTAAAATGACGGAGAGAAGGCGGCCTGGCCGTCCCTGGCCACAGCGACGGTGAAATGATGGTCGGTGAGCAGCAGTTTGCGGGCGGAATCGTATTTGAGGATCGCGGGCATTTCCGAGCTGGGGTAGGGCACCGCGTGGTCGTAGGACCGGGATAGCGCTCCGATGCGCATTCCGGGGCTGTAGTCGGGGCTGAGCTGGTTTTTGCTGAAGATATCGTAATAGATGCTGTTCAGCACCTGGCCCTGGAAAGTAACGTCGCCGCCGCTGAACATGAAAGAGGAGCGGTCGTATACTATTTGCTGGGCGATGGCGTCAGGGCCGAAGTCCTTTTCGCCCAAAACGCGGGCGTAGATCTTCACCTGGAAGTTCTCGCCGGGCTTGGTTCCAGCGGGTACCTTGAGGTGGATGATCTTATCCGGATAATTCTCCGTGACCGTGCCCAGAGGCTTGCCACGGGAATCGGCGAACTCGAACTTCAGCCGGTCGATCTCTTGATGGCCGTTGCCGGAGATCTCGTAGTTGACGCGCAGCTTGGTTTTGGCCTGGTTTTGATAGGCGGCCAGGGTTACGAAGGCAAAGGGGGTTCCAAAGGAAACGACCAGGTTGTCGCCCTTGTCGTTGGCTTTGTCCAATACCGAATAACGGGGCAGGATGGGCAGTTGCGCGGAACTTGCCAGGCGCAGTTTTTCGCCCAAGGCTGCGGCGCTGAAACTCTGCATTTGGCTACCGTCCGGAGAAGACCAGTAATCCTGGTAGCACAGGACCGGGACGTAGTTTGCCAATTGGGCGGCTTCCGGAATGGCGGTGCCATTTTCCGCGGGACGGACCCTGGCGTAGAAAACCTGCGACCAATAGGCTGGCTGGACCGAATGCAAGAGGATCGAGCTGCTCTGCCAGGATGCCGTGAAGAGGCTGTCCGGCTGATTGGCGTTGGCCGTTTGGTCGGCATGGAATTGGGGCAGGGACGACTTGGGCAGCAGCCAGAAATCCCAGTTATAGATGTCCGAACTGCCCTGGGGAGCGCTCCACTCGAAGCGGAATTCCTGCGTATCCTGGATATAGGTGGTGTAGAGCACGGCAGTGGAATCCGGACGGTTGTTGACCGGAGTGGCAGGCAAAACTGGGGTGGCGGGCAGGAACTTTCCCGTCTCGGAAACCGGCACCACGCAGTAGTAATAGGTGTTGTTCGCCAGGGTATTGGCGTAGAGGTTGTTGAAATGGGTCAGTTTGTAGCCGGCATAGGTTTCGGGGCCGTCCTTGCCCTTTAGTTCCACGCGGCGCGAGGAATTGTAGTATTTGCGGTGGCCGATGTCGCCCAGAACGTCGTAATGCGGCAGGAGTTTGGCCAGGATTTCGGGATCTCTCGGAACTGGCTTGTAGAGGGTTCCCTTGCCTGTTTGCTGCTTTTCCCGGGTGAGTTTGGCGGGCGCTGTTTCAAACTCGAAGAGGGGGATGTAGTCCTTGTCGTAGAAATTGAGCCAGGGGCTGGCTACGCCGAGTTTGGGATCGACCTCGATCTTGCTGAGCATGAACAGGCTGTCCGGATGGTGGCCCCGGTAAACGTTGTATTGGATCACGCGCTGGCTGCGGTCCAGGGGTTTCCATTTCAGCATCACCCCGGTGCCATTGTCGCTGGGCATGTCCGTGGCGGAAAAATCCTGGATGCGGCTGTCTCCGCCAGTGCTGCGCGCGCATCCTGTAAAGGCCAGAAGGGCCGCCAGCATGGCCAGCGAGGTCCAGAAAAAGGTTTTATTCATCAGTCCGTCCCCAAGAAGTGGAACTCTTGTCAATAATCACGGCATAACAGATGGGGAAGCTGCGCGCTTCCCCAGTAGTAACTTGCAAAGGTTTGTAACTAGCCGAAGATGGCCTGTTTGACCATCACGAAGACGTCGTTGACCAGGAACTGGATCCGGCCGATGAGCAGGGAAATACGCGCCATCACGGTGAGGCCGAAGGAAGCGCCGAAGCCTACCATCATGAACCACTTGCCCACATCCACAAACTTTCCGTAGATGCCGGTATGCGCCTTGGAAAAGAAGAAATAGAGCAGCACGGCGATCGTTCCGATGAAGATCAGGATGAGGTTGAGGTTTTCCAGCGGGACCATGGCCTGGCGCATCTGCACCAGAATGCTGTTGTGCATGGCCAGCGCTACCGACGCGCCCACGCCCATCATGGAAAAGGCGATGGGATAGCGGGACAGCCAGCTGAGCTTGCGCGAGAAACGCAACAGGTAAAACATGCCGATGATGCTGGGGATGATCAGGATCCATTGCTGCTTCAGGAAGATCGGCTGGTAGAAGAAGGGTATGAACACCCGTTCGTAGGTAAGCACCAGCGAGTAGCCCAGCGATATTCCCACCAGCAGTTGCTCAGACATCTGGTAGAACGGGTTGTCCTTGTAAAGGAAGGAGAAGATGCAGAGGGTGAAAAAGGCACCCACGAGATTGCTGAAGAGTTCGAATGACATTGTTTCCTCCCTTATTTCTTGGCCGTTCTGGCTTTCTGGATGAAGTAGCCGATGTTTCCGATGATGATGAACACGATGATCATGATGTGCGCCACGGATTGGGCGTTCATGCCGATGCGCGCGACCTTGAACTTGTAGATGGTGTTGCGGGTCAGGCGGTTCAGTTCGCTCCAGGCGTCGCGGCTGAAATTATCGGCCTGGAGTTTGCTGACGTCGATCACGATCTTGTCGCCGGATTGGGTTTTGGCCTGGGTAAGTTTGGCCTGTTCTTCCGGCGGATAATTGGCCAGGAAGGCTTGGAACTCTGCCGGGGTGAAGTTGGCCTGGGTCTGCGGCGTGATCTTGATCAGGTCCTGGATCTCGGGTTTGGCCAGCACGTCCTTGCTAAAGGAACGGCCAGGGATGATCTTTTTGCCTTCGGCGTCCACATAGGGTTTTTGACGGGCTCCGGGAGCCCTGTAGGCCGCGAAGACCTCCACCAGTTTCTCATATTCAGCGGCGCCTTTAAGCCCGGCCAGCATTCCGATGAACTGACCGGTCTGCAGGTAGGGATATTCGTCGGCGGCCATCACGGCGGTGACGCCCACGGCGATGTTGGTGCCGAATTTGGGACGGGCATAGGTGAGCCACATACCGCCGGCAACAGAACCGGAGAATTCGATCACCAGGTTCAACTCGCTGTAGTTGTTGATGCCCTTCATGATGGGCAGGTTTTCGGTTTTGCGGCCTTCGGCATCGGTGGGCACCGCGGTGGCGATGTTGTCGCCCATGCCGATGATCGTGGGCATGGCCAGAGTGGCAGGGATATAGCCGAAGTTGCAGTAATCGGTGCCAGACTTGATCTCCGGGTATTCTTCCTTGACCGAGTTGATGGCCATGTCGATGATGGGGGCGCCAGTGGGCAGGAATGAGAGCATGAAGACCTTGATGTTGCGCTCGAAGCAGTGCCTTAAGATGGCGATCTGCATCGGATACAGTTCCGGCATCGTGGAAGCGTCGTGGTAGAAACTCATCAGGATGGCGCGGTCTTCGCGTCCGGCAAAGGAATCGACCATTTGGTACACGTTTTCAGTGGGCGGTGAGGTCACGTTGTCCGAATTGTAGGGTATCATCAGGGGAATGATGATCGCCAGGGCCACGACGATGTAGATCCAGCGGCGGTCGAGCTGCTGCAGCCGCTCGAAGAAGTTCATCTTAGTTGCCATCTCAATCTCCTCCCAGGTAGCTGCGTTCAATTCCCAGCATGATCTTCAGGGTGGTGGCAACGCTGCCGAGCCCCACGCCGAGCATGATCCCGCGTTTGGAAGCCAGATTCGGCACATCCAAAATCCATTGCGAGATGGAAGGCAGATGCTTGCTGATCTTCACCCCCAGGGGCACTTGGGCCAGCATCACCACGATCGCCGCGATCAACAGGACCGTGGCTTCGGGAGAGCGTGCGCGGAAGGCCTTGTAAGCCGCCGAAGCCATGTAAAACGCCAGCAGGGCGAACATCGTGGCGCTCATGGGCATCTGCATGTTTTCAAACAGCCACATATAGAGGCCGCCCTTCTGCGTTCCTCCGATGAAGCCGGCCAGTGAAGTGATGACAAAGCCGGCGAAGAAGAAGAAGCTGTATTGCCATTTGGGGGCTCTGCGGCGGATCTTGCTGAAGTGCATCATGGAAAGGCTCATCACACCCAGCAGCATGCCGAACGGAGCCATGGCACGAGCCCAGGGAAGGTAGAAATCGTAGTAGAATACGTCCTGAAGCAGGCGATGGGGCACAAACACCCAGGCCAGCCAGATCAAGCCGCCTACGATCACGATTAACAACGGTATTGTCTTCTTCATGTAAGACCTCTTTTATTTTAGGGGGAAGAGTTGCATTAAGCCGGTGACCTGGAAGGTCGCCAGGATGGCACCAAGGATCACGAAAACCAGGATCAGGAACTTGAAGTAGTCCTGGGCTTTCAGGGTCCCCAGCAGCATCGGTTCACGGTTCAAATAGGCTGAGGCGGCGTAGAGTTCTTCGCCGATCAGCGTATAGTCGCAGGTGGTGATAAAGAATGGGATCTGGGTGATGGCGTCCGAGCCGGCTATCTGCACGGCTCCCACGGCATTCCCGGTTTCCGTCATGAGCAGCGCTTCGGCCGCGAAGTAGCCCATGAAGAAGTTCGTGGCCATCCTTTCCCGGATCATGATCCCGTTGACGCCAGCCACATAGGCAAACTGGGCGGAAGTGAGGTAGAACACGTTGTTCTTGTCGAAGCTGTCCGGCCTGCCCACTGAGTAGTGGGCTTCGCGGACGATTTCCTGGGCGATGGGCATCACGATGTAGTCGTAGCAGGGAACGACGAGTTTGGTGTCGTATTCCGCCGCTTTCTTGGCCACTTGCTGCAGGATGCCCATGGAGGCCAGGGTCGCCACGTCCGAAAGGCCGCCGTTGCCCATGCAGTAAAGCATCGGGCGTCCCATTTCCGTGGCGCGTCCAATGGCGTTGTCGATCTCTTCGAGTCCGGCAATGGGCCTCAGATAGAGGTCTTTGCCGCGTTTGGCGAGGTTGACGAACACCACCACGTCGATCCCGAAGATCAGCACGGCGATCAGGGTCAGTAGTTTATTCCAGTCAAACCAGTTGGACTTGGGGGCGTAATAGTTGTATTCCCCGGCTTTCAGGGTATCCGGCGCGGATTCCTTGAACAAGCCTTCGCCGTTGGTCTTGAGCACCATATAGGTGTGTTTGCGGGCTTCCGGCTCGCGAACTGAGGCCACATAGCGCATCATCGCACGGCTGGAGCCATATTTCAAAGCCGCCTGAAACGCCTTATTTTCCTTGTAAAGTTTGATGTTCTGTTCTTGTTTCTCGATGCCCCCCTGCAGTCCTTCGATCTCGGCCTGAAGCATGGGCAGCACACCGGGAGCCGCCGTTTTCAGGGCTGCCAGTTTGGTGTTCAGTTCGTCCTTGCTCTCCTTCAGGTCCTTTTCCAAATTGGCGATCTTCTTGGCCGCTTCGTCGCGGAAGATGCTGGTGTTCAGGACCGTCTTGCTTTCCGCGTCGTAAGTGAGGTCAATATCGGAGGAGACCAGCACCAGGCCGCGAGTTTTGTCGCCCGGCTCCAGTTTGCGGGAAAAGCGTTTGCCGTTCATGTAGGTGTAAAGCTTACCGCCCTGGATGAAGTTGAAGCCCGCCACGCCCTGGTTCACGGAAGCCACGTAGGGGATCGTCACGTCCAGGTTGTTTTCGAAGGCGGTGTTGCGTTTGACCAGCGAGAAGGAACTGCCGCGGTAACTTTTGCGGTACACCACATTCTGGATCGAGGAGATCTCCTTCCCGTTGCGGAACAGCTCCTTGGTGGGCATATAAGCCATCATCACCGGATCCGGCTTCAGGTATTGGATCAGTTCATAACCCTTGACCAGTTCAGCCTTGCCATAGTTCAATCTGCCGTTTTTGGGATTCAGTTTGTAAGGCTTGGTGGCTATGGTCATCTTCACCAGCAGGCTGTCGGTGGGAATCTGGCTTTTATTCCTCAGGGTGTACTTTTCGGGAATGTCCACCCGGATGATGTTGTCCTGGTAATATTCGTTGATCTTGGCGAAGGGAACTTTGGCGCCCGGCTCGAAGAACTCGAAATAGATGTTATTGATGCGCTGGGCGTCGGTCTTGTTCACCTGATAGTTGATCTTGAGGACGGTGCCCTTCTTGGTCAATGTTGTGGTCTTGGTGAGCGAAACGATGGGCTGTTCCCAGGTCACCGAGATGCGGTCGCCTTTATCCCAAGGCTTGTCTTCCACCCAGTATTTGGCCTGGAGGGGCAGGTTCTGGCTGGTGGCCAATTGAGGCGCAGCCAGGCTGCTAAGCGGGGAAGGAGCGGGATAGCCGTAGTCGGCGAACTGGATCACGTAGCGCATGGCCAGCGCGTTTTCCCAGGTAAGTCCATCTGGCAGGGGCTCTTCTTCGCCCTCGCCCAAAACCTTGTAATTCTTAAGCGAACCGCTGCCCACTGGACCTTGGGTCACAGGAATGGCGGCTGCCAGAGCGGCGTTGCGTTCCGCGTCGCCCAGTCTGTTCCACACGGAGTCGGAAATCGCCGGCAGCGCGTAGATCATATAGCTGCGGAAATCCGAGTTATTCAGCGGATAGTCCCATTCGAACTGCAGTTTACGTGTATCCTGCAGAGCCACGCAATAGAGGCCGGGCGAGGCTTCCGGGCGGTCATCGGTGGGATATCCGTTCACCGGATTGGCGATGCCCAGATACTGGTTGCGCTCATTGACCGGAACCACGGTGTAATAATACTGGGGAGGCTCTTCGCCGGGAGTTGGGCTCTTGAGAGAAGCCATGATCGTCTGCTGGTGGAATTTCAGGCCGGCATAGACGGTCTCGTCTTCCTTGTCCGCGGAACGAGCTGGACGCGACTTATAGTAATAGTATTTATCCGGGATGGAGGTGTAGAGGTTGAATTTCTCGCTCAAACGGGCTGCCAGGGCAAAATCCCGCGGGACTCCCCGGTAGATAATGCTGGCCGGGTTGCCTTTCTCGTGCTTCAATTTGCCGGGTGAATCGATGTCGATGAAAGTGCTGTAACCGCTGTCGTAATAGTACATCGTATCCGCGGCAACGCCTGTTTTCACGTTCACCTGCACCGAAGCCAGGAAGAACAGCGAGTCCGGATGGATGCCGCGATAGATGCGGTATTCCTGGATGCGCATTTCTTTGGGCAGGGGTTTCCAACTTACCATCAGGCCGTCACCGCCATCGTTGGGAATGTCTTCGACCTTCAGGTTTTCCACAACCGTTTCTCTCAACCTGGCCTGATCCGCAGCACCGCGCCCTGTGCAGCCAAAGGCTGCCAGTCCGGTTAGCAGTGTCAGGCTTAAGAGCCGCACGTACATCTTCATACGCTTACTCCTGTGCCATATTCAAGTGTTTTTTTCATTAGGATTGCATCAGCCCCAAAGCCGCCAATATTGTCAATTCCTTTTTTGCGGAAGCGGCGGCACAGCATCTTTGTGAAGCTGGTTTCGCGTAAGTGGGGGCAAAAAAATACTTGACAACAGTATGGGCTTTCAAAGGTTGATAAAGGTGAAGGAATCGGAATCTCTCAATCCGATTGTTCTTTGTGGCTTCGCGCAGGCGGATACACGTTTGTTACTGGATGACCTTATCACTGCTCATTAGCGATCACATAAGCAGGGCTGCAAATCCGCCCTTTTTGGGGGCCCTTGCCCCCTAAATCTGCTTTGGCGTTATGGGGGAAATCCACTAACAAAGCAAAAAAAAGGAGCCCAAAAATGAGCAAAAGACCCATCCTGTCTCTCGCCCTGCTTCTATTGGCAGTGCTGGCGGTTGATCTGGCCGGTCAGACCACCGTCACCATCGGAAGCGGAACCACCACCACCCAGTATTTGCCTTTACGCTGCCGCGGCTACTACAGCTATTCGCAGCAGATCTACACCAAAGCGCAGATCAATTTCGCCGGCAACATCCAGTATCTGCGCTTCTACAAATCCACCACCAGCACCCCTTCCAACAGCAGCAGCTGGACCCTGTACCTTGGCCACACCACCAAGACAGGCTTCAGTTCGACCTCGGACTGGGTCCCCGTCGCGAACCTCACCCAGGTCTTCAGCGGCACGGTGAGCTTTCCTTCCTCCGGTTGGATGACCATCACCCTCGCCACGCCCTTTGCCTACAACAACGTGGACAACCTCGTGGTGGCCCTGGATGAAAACACGTCGGGACGTGCCAGCAGCGAGATCTACTGGCGGAACTTCGCCAGCGGCAGCAACACCGGGCTGTACTACAACGGCAGCAGCAATCCATCGCCCTCGTCTCCACCTGCCGGAACGCGCGTTTCCTCGCTCAGCCAGCTGCAGCTGGAAACTCCCGCTCCGCCTCCTGGACCCATCACCGTTTTCCCCTACACGCAGAGCTTCGACGCCACCACTTTTCCGCCCACAGGCTGGCTGAATTTCCGTACCGCCGGTTCGGGAACCGGCACCTGGAACAGGGCCACTTCCGGATCAAACCCCAGCTGCAGCCCTTTCAGCGGAGCCGGAATGACCCGCTACAACAGCGATTCCTACACATCCGGAACCTGCGGAGTGCTGGTGACGCCGCCCTTGAACCTGCCGGCGGAAGGCTACTCCGTAAGTTTCCGCATCTATCGCGACACCGCCTCGGGCTCCGACAAACTCCGCGTGCACTACAACACCGCGGCTAACCTGACCGGAGCGTCCCTGCTGGGCACCATCAACCGCCTCACATCCGCCTCGCCCTACGTTCGCGATGCCGGCTGGTACAAATATACCCTCGACCTGCCCGCAGGATCAGCCGGAGACGCACGCTACATCCTCTTTGAAGGCGTAAGCGCGAAAGGCAACAACATCTTCGTGGACGACGTCAGCATCGCCCCCAAGACCTATCCCGCCCCCACACCCAGATTCGTGGCGGAATGGGAGCCGGCGGTCGGTTCCATCATCCGCTACCCCTTCGGCCAACCCAACGCCCTCATCGCCGACCTTTCCAACCAGGGCCTGCTCTACGTGGTGGTCGCCTCGTCCAGCCAGAGCGCCTGCAATTCCGCCCTCAACGCCATCTCTGGCATGAACATGGCGAACGTCCGCTACGTCAACGCCTCCACGAACACCTATTGGACGCGCGATTACGGCCCCTGGACCATCTTCGACGGCAACCGCCAAATGAAGATCGTGGACTTCAACTACAACCGTCCCCGTTACCAGGACGACGTGATCCCCGTGACCCTTGCCAACTACCTGGGCATCGGCTATTATACCATGAATTACACGGCAACCGGCGGTAACATCATGACCGACGGCAACGGCAAGGCCATGTCCACCGACCTCGTGCTGCGCGAAAACGCCCTGCTCACCCGGGATTACATCGACCAGATGTTCGAAGACTACCTCGGCGTAAGCGAATACCAGATCTATGCCGACCCGCTTTTAGGCGGCAGCATCGACCACATCGACTGCTGGGGCAAACTGCTGGATGTGGACAAAGTGCTCATCGCGCAAGTTCCTTCCTCGCATTCGAACTACGCGGCCCTGGAAGCGGCTGTCGACGCCTGGGAAAGCAAAACCTCCAGCTACGGCACGCCCTACCGCATCTACCGCGCTTATGCGCCCAACAACCAGCCCTACACCAATTCCTTCATCTTCAACAAGAAGATCTACGTGCCCCAATCCTCATCCACGCCCACGTCCTACGACCTCGCCGCGGTGCAAACCTACCGCGACGCCATGCCCGGATACAGCGTGGTGAGCTATTACAACTCCAGCTTCCTTTCGGACGACGCCATCCATTGCCGGGTGAATACGGTCTTCGACGCCAACATGGTGCACGTGTGGCATCTGCCGATTCCCAGCGCCGCGCCTGAATCCTGGCTGAACGTCAGCGCCCAGGTCTCGGCCGCCAGCTCCGTGGAGAACGACAGCACCTACGTTTCCTACCGCTTCAAAAACAACTCCACCGGCGCCTTGTCCAATTGGGTGACCGTGCCTTTGGCCTGGAACGAAGGCAATACCTGGAGCGCGGACATTCCTACCCCAGCCTTGGGCTACACGCTGCAGTACACCTTGCGGGGAACGGATTCCGCGGGACGCACCCACTACCAGAACCTTTGCGGAAGAAGCGATCCCTTCAGCGTGGCGATGGTGGCCAGGGAATCCGCGTCAGCCGAAAATCCGCCGGAACTGCCTCTGCAGGCGGAATTGCTGCCGGTCTATCCCAATCCTTTCAACCCCACGCTATTCATCCCTTTCCGGCTGAACGCACCGGCGCAAACCAGCATCCGCGTCTATAACAACCGCGGACAACTGGTGCGCAGCCTCGATTCCGGCGCCAAAGCAGCCGGCGACCATCAGACCGTTTGGGATGGCAGTGACTCTGCCGGCAAGCCTTGCGGCACCGGAGTCTATTTCATCAATCTGCAGGCCGGCGGTCAAAGCCTGACCCGCAAAGCCGTCCTGGTAAAGTAACCCACCATTTCGCCAGATAACAGAAGACCCGGTTTTCGCCGGGTCTTTTTTTGGCTCTCTTTCCAACCGAGTGGCTAAGCCCCGTTTCACCCGAAATCCAGGATCCCTCCGGTAACCATCGCGGGGTCACTGCGCGCTCACTACGCGCTTTGCCCGCAATCAGCGCGCAATTACCCCGTAATGCTCTCGGGAGCCAAGATCACAGCAGGCAAAATGGCAGGCACAAGGCAAATGAAGGGGAAACCGGGTAAGGTGTGGGGAAAAGTGGTGGGTGATACTGGATTCGAACCAGTGACCTCTACGATGTGAACGTAGCGCTCTAACCAGCTGAGCTAATCACCCCGTCAAGAAAGGGTGGTGGGTGATACTGGACTCGAACCAGTGACCTCTACGATGTCAACGTAGCGCTCTAACCAAGCTGAGCTAATCACCCAAGGTTGTGTGCTATCCCAAAAAGGGCGGCGTTTTTGTCAAGGAAATCCGCTTACACCCCGGGAAATGCGGGCTTCAGGGCACACTGCGGCAGACCCGGAAACCTCCGTTCTGATGGACGTTCTCGGCGATGTTGGAAGAACGGTTGAAGACCGTGCAGCTGCTTGCCACGTCGCCCCAATAACCGCCGCGCTTGGACCTGTAAGTGCCGGTTGGAGGGCCTGTGGGGTCGGTCTGGTCTTCCGGGGGATAGTTGCCCGAGATGTCCCAAACCCATTCGCGGAGATTGCCGCTCATGTCGTACAAACCCAGTTCGTTGGGCGCTTTGCCGCCCACAGCATGGCTGGCGTTGCCGGAATTCACGTTGTACCAGGCCACCGCGCCGATATCGTTGCTGCCGCTGTAGGTGTAATTGTGGCTCAGGTTTCCACCCCGGGCAGCGAACATCCATTCCATTTCCGTGGCCAGACGGTAACCCAGGGCGGACCAGTCGCAGCTTACGTTGGTATGGTTGTTAAAGGTCGCGTCCCAATCTACCGGCCAGCCATCGGGATCGGTGCCGTAGTTCAGATAGCTGTAGCAGGGCGCGATCCCTTCCTGGATGCTGCGCCGGTTGCAGTATTCCACCGCGTTGAACCAATCCACGAAATAGACCGGGAAGTTGTCCCCGACTCCGTAGTTATGCGCGGGATTTCCGCCCATCACAGCCTGGTAAGAGCCTTGCGTCACCTCGTAGCGGTCCAGGTAGAAGCTGGAGATGCTCACGTTGGAAGTGCCGTTGTAAAAGGTTCCGCCTGGGATGTAGGTGAGCGTGCCGAGGTCGTTGTAAACCGCTCGCACGCAGAAGAACGCCTTTTGCGGAGAAAGGGGGAAATAGGCGGTGGGGATGATGGTCTCGCTCCAGTATTGCCAGCCAGGATCATTGGGTGGAAGCGGGATTCCGGACACATAGACCCTGTAACGGGAAGCGCTGGGATCGTCGTTCCAATAGAGGCGCAGCAGTTCCGGGTTGAAAACCTCGATCTGCAGTTCCAGATCCCTGAATGGATCGGCGTTCAGAGCCACAATGCCTGCGGCCAGAAGGAGCAGGCTGAGCATGGCCAGTTTCAAGTTCATTGTATATCCTTGTCTGTATTGATAGCGTTGCAAAGTCCGTAACACTGCCTTCAGGCGGTCGTTCCGCCGCGTTTACGCGGTTGCATAACTCCAGAAAAGTTCTCTACAAATAGCAGGGTTTACAGGTCAAGCACTTTATAGAACACCGCCTAAGGGCAACGGAACGACCGCGTAAACGCAGTGTTACGGTCAGGCGCGATTCTCCCGGTCTGTGTACTGGCGGCCTATTTGCCGGTTACGTTGATCCTGTCGCAGAGGATGGCCGGAACCTTGTAGGAACCCAGGACGCAAGCGGTGGATTCCACGGCCAGCACCTTACCCAGGGTGTCGTAAAGATTGCCGGAAAGCAGGCAGTCTTTGACCCGGGCGGTGATTTTCCCGTTTTCGATGTAGAATCCGGACGACACGCCTACGGAGTAATCGCCGTTGAGAATGTTGCCGGAATGGCCTCCCATCAGGGAATAGACGATGAGGCCGCGGTCCATTGAGGCGATCATCCCGTCCAGGGTCTGGCTGCCGGGATCGATGCAGATATTGATCGGCTGGGCTGAAGGCAGGGCTTCGTGGCTGCCCCGGAAACCGTTGCCGGTGGGCTCCAAACCCAGTTTCTGCGCGTAGTTGAGGTCCGTGGGGATGGCCCTGAACACGCCGCGGTCCACATAATCCAGCTTCCGCGTGGGCGTCCCTTCGCCGTCGAAAGGCGTGGAATTGCCCATTTCAGGCGCGAAGGGATCCTGCCGGATGCTGATCTGATCGGAGAATATCTTCTGCCCGCGCTTTTCCAGCAAAGGCGAAACCTTGTTGTAGAAGTTGATCGGCGAGGCCGCCACAAAGAAGCGGGAAAACAGGAAATGCAGGCTGTAGGGCGTGAAAATCACGGGCAGCGGACCAGTTGGTGGCACCAACTGCGTTGCGGCGATCTTGTAGAGTTCCACCAGGCGGTCCAGCTGCGCTTCTTCCAGCGACAGCGGCTTCTTGTCCATCCGGAAATCCAACAGGCCGGAAGCTGTTCCCGGGAAAACCAGGTTCGCGTAGGTGACGAATTGGGAGTTTCGGCGGCTGAGATTGGTGCCGGCGCTGTTCATGATGCCCACCCGTGACGATGAATAGCCGTAATCGAGGTTGACCTGGGCGTCGCTGCGCTGCTTCACGTAGCCGATCAAGCGCTGTCCTTCGGCGATGAGGGCCTCCTTGCTGATGGTTTCGATCGCGGGATCGTAACTTTGGACCTCGGGCAGTTCCTTGGTAAGGGGCAGGGTGATGTCCAGTTCCATGCCGTTTTCCGCTGAAGCCAGCGCCTGATCCACCAAAGCCTGGCGGTCCAGGAGGTTGCGCGTGTGGGCCAGGCCCACCCGGCCATTCTTGATCACGCGCAGCGCGATGCCGTAACTGAGCGAGGAATCGGCTTTGTCCAGCTTTCCATCCACGAATTGCAGTTCGTCGGAGGCGTCCTCCGCGAAGTACACATCGGCCTGTTCGGCTTGTTGCAGGGCGAGTTGCAGTAGCTTTTCCATTATTTACCTCCCACGGTGAGATCTTTGAAATAGACGTGCGGGCCGCCAAAGCAGGAACGGATGTTGGTCTGGCCTTTGCCGCAGCCTCCGGATTCCTTGAGCACGAAATCGCTGCCGATCATCACCACGTTCTTCAGCGTCTGGTAGAGGTTGCCCACGATGTTGATGTCGCGGATCATGCCGGCGATCTTGCCGTTCTTTACGAAGTATCCGTAGTTGGCGCCGAAGGTGAAGTTCTCGCCGGAGGTCTGGCCGCCCATCGGTTCGCCGATGTAGAGGCCGTCGTCCATGGCTGCCAGCAGCTCTTCCAGGCTGTATTGGCCGGGCTGGATGAAGATGTTGCCCATGCGGATGATGGGCGCGTAGTTGTAGTCCTCGGCGATGGCGTGCCCGGACAAAGGCTCTCCGAAATCCGCCGCGGTGAAACGGTCGTGCAAACGCGCGGTGAGCACGCCGTTGGTCATCAAATGGGTGCGGCGGACCGCCACGCCCTCGTCGTCGTACTTGTAATAGCCCAGTTGGCCGGGCAGCGTGGCGTCGTCGATGATGTTCAGGAAATCGACTCCCAGGGGAGTGCCGATCCGCATCTTTTCACGCAGGGAAGGCAGGTCGCGCACGATGTCCGCCTCGGAAAAATGGCCGAACGCCTCGTGGGTGAACACGCCGGCCATGCCTGGATTGAGCACCATGCGGTAGCTGCCGGCTGAAACGGGTTCCGCCTTGAGCAGTCCCGCCGCGATCTTGGCCTTTTCCAGCGCTTCGCTTTCCCGGTTCCGCACTTTCTGAAAGCCGTTGCTGCCGCCGAATGAAACGCGCACCGGCTGGGTCAGCGAACCCTCCTGCGCCACGATCGAGCCGGAAAGCCTGGTCGTTACCAGTTCTTCGTTGATCTCTGAGCCCTCGCTGTTGAGGAAATACTTGTCCCGGCTGACGTCCGTGTATTCGATATCCACGTTCGCGATGGACGGCTGGGCCATCAGCAGTTCGGAATAGCGGCGGGTCAGATCCAGTTTTTCTGGCAGGGACACAGATCGCGGATCCTCTTCCAGGCGGGCTTTCACGGTTTCCTTCACCACTGGTGAGGGTGTGATCCGGCGCTTGGTGCCATGTCCGGAAGCCAGCACGGAAGAGTTTTCCAGGGCTTTCTTGACCGCCGCGGCAGCTTGTTCCTGACGGGTAAAACTGACGCTGGCCAGAGCGCCGTCCTTCAGCACGCGCAACACATAGCCGTCTCCGGTGTTGGAACCGTAACTTTTCACCTCGCCCTTGCTCATCACGACCCGCGCGACTTGCTTGGTTTCATACCGGATGTCGAAATAGTCGGCGTCCAGCTGGGCGGTCATCCTTTTCAAAGTTTCGATCATGTTTACTCCCCGGCGGTTATAGCCGCCTTCATTTGCAATGTCTTATCTATGCTCTGGCCATAGTCTTTCAACAGCGCGCGTCTTCCAACGCCGCCAGAAAATGGCCGTTGAGGTAATACTCCGGCAAAATCTTGATCAATTGGCCTTCCTGGATGATGAAATAGCATCCGCTTTGGGAATGGGGATTGTGCTTCACCCAGGAATAGGACCAATGCTGCACCGGTTGGTAGCCGGGATCAGGTTTGGCGGGAAGGGGATGCGAATCCGGGATGGGCTCCACGCTCACGGTGCGGAACAAGGGGCTGTGCTTGTGCGGCGCGCTATGGTAGCCGGGATCCTGCTTTTCAGGCAGCGAATAGTATCCGCCGCGGTCTTGGCTCGCCAAATGCTGATAATCCGCCCCCGAGGTAAAATGGTGGTATTCGGGGATGATCTCCCACTCCGCGACTTCTTCTTCGGGAACGGTTTCCTCACGCAGGGGCTGAAATTGCGGCAGCTGCCCTTCCGGCAATGCCCATTGGATTTGCCCGCCCCAGGCTTTGTAGGCGGCAAGCCCGGCAGCTGTGAGCGCAACGGCGGTATTGGGTTTGCGGCCGATGTAACCCTTGCGCAAATCCACGTATCCGGCCGCCAGCAGTTTGTTCAGATGCGTGGTCAGATTTCCTGAGGTCAGATTGGTCTCGCGCATCAAACTCAGGTAATCCCAGCTCTGGTTTCTGGATAGCAGAAACACGATCATCAAGCGCGCCGGATTGTGCAGCACGGCATCCAGGCTGGCGATCTGTTTCAAGTGTTCGGCATACAGCATAGTAGAAATCCTTAACAGCCGGAACGGGTGTTTCCCATTCGGCAAGTTACCTTGAATTTCAAGATGGCATTCCTGTCAAGGTAAATCTGGCATGTGTACAGCATTTCCCTATATACATGCAGGGTATGCGAATAAGGTTTATTTCTGACGAATAAAAAACTGGCTGCATCTGCAGGGTTGTTTGCATTTTCAGACATCAGTGACGAATAATCCAACATCACCACCCAACTGATTGGATGAATCCGGAGAGCGTAGATGTTCGAAAATCCGCTTTAGTGGGTGAAGGACGGTAGGCGGTTGATTTATCGCCCGTGTTCGATGAATCGGCCAACACTCTCGCCTAACCCATTTCAATGGGTGCAGGACTTCATATGCAAATCTTTCGACCCAGGTTCAAGATTGAATAAATGAATTTCTGCACCGGTTCAAACCGGTTTGCCTTTAAGTTGACTAGTTGGGTTCGATAGCACGGGCGATAAATCACCCGCCTACCGTCCTGCACCCGCTTCAGCGGATTCATCAACTCCCTTTGCCCATTTGCCTGCATCACATCCAGTTATCTCTTCGTCCCCGGGGCTTGCAGTCAATCACTAGTCAATCAAGCCTTAATCACTTGTCTATTGTTAACGCTTGATTGACTAGTGATAGACAAGTGATTAAGGCTTGCTAACGGGGGCCAAGCCGGAAGGGATTGAGGTATATGATTGAGCGGAATAGGTTTAGGGTGGCCGGAGAACGATCACCGGGGAAGATTGCCCGAAGCAGGCAGTTGCTTCAGGGCTTGGGCGGCCTGATCGACGCTAAGGGGATCGCCGCCGATCTCCACACTGCGCTGCAGGAACTTGCGCGCGTTCTCCAAATCATTGTTTTTCAGATAGATGGCTCCGATGTGCCAGGCAATCTCGGCAGGCATGTTGTCCATGGCGGCGAACTTATCCACCAAGGCCAGGGCTTGGCCATATTCGCCAGCCAGATAGTGCGCCCAAGCCAGGCTATCCAGGTAGTAGGGGTTGTCCGGTTCGCTGGCCAGAGCCCTTTGGATCAGCGCGGCGGCTTCGTCGGCGGAACCGCCAGACGTCAGGAGCAAGTAGCCCAAGTCGTTGTTAAATCCGGCGTTATCAGGATACATCCGCACCGCTTCGCGAAGCAGAGGCAGCCGTTGTTCGACCATATCGTGGGCGTAGTAGTATTGCAGCAGGCGGGCATAGTCCTCGGCGGAGATTTCGCCCCGCTCCCTTAAATAGAGGATAAGTTCATACTGGGCATCTACATAGCCGGTCGATGCGGAATCCTGCACGGCCAGGGCTACGGCAGCCAGATAGCGGGCAGGCGCAGCATCCGCCAGCCTGGATTGCAGTTGCGAGCGGAAATCCGCGAAAGCCGGATCGCCGGACGGCAGCCAACCTGCTGCGGCGTCGCCGGTTATGGCAAAGTTGTAATTGGTCAGGAGTTCGTCGAAATAGCGGACCTCGCTGAGTTTGGCCAGCAGGGAATCCAGGGGATGGGTGAAACCCGCGGCCAGAGAGTAGGCGGCGAGGAGGCTGTAGATGGGTTGTTTATCTTGCTGCGGGGCAGGATGTTCGGGCATCAGGGCGGAGATCCGCTCGAGGGCGTCGTAACGCCTGGTGAGCAACGAGGCGAAGCCCAGGGAGGCCAGCAGGTCCAGATCCTGCGTTTGCAGCAGCGTATCCGCAAGGGGCATAATCAGTTCCGGCTTGTTCGACTGCAGCGCGGCGAGCACCAGATATTGCATGCGGGCACGGTCTTCCGGGTAGGATAAGCTGGCGAAATACGTGCTGAGTTGCGCAGTGTCGGAAGTGTCCACCAGGATGTCAGTTAGCAGTTCGCTGGATTCCTCGTTGGAGACGAGTTCGTGGTAACGCAGCAGCGCCCGTTTTTCCTTTTCGGCATCGAAGAAAGCCACGATCCGCGCCACCATCAGCAGGTCCCGCGGGCTTTCCCAGGCCAGATCCAAGCCTTTGTCCAGATAGGAGATATCCACGTTTCCGCGTTTTTGGGCCTCAAAGATGAAACGCTGGACCAAGGTCCGGGCTCCGGGAAAATTCTTCTCCAGATTCCGCACAGCCCTGTCCTCGGCGTCGATGTCCCCGATGCTGTCGTAGAAATCGATCAGGCTATACAGGAGATTTTCGTCGGCAGCAATGATGCGGTGATTGGCGGCGATCAGGTCTTTCAGTTCCGCCGCGGTAATGCCTTGCTGGTTATGAAGTTCGAAGGAATTGAACAGGATCTGCCGGGGTATCTCATCGCTGTGGGGATCGAGATCGCGGGCTTTCTGGTAGAGTTCGTTGGCCTCAGCGCGGTATTCCTGAGCCCGGAGCGTGGACGCGACGAGGAAGTAGTAGATCGAGGCGGTGCTGGAGCCCGTGCGCCCTTTACGGGACTGCGGTTTGGGCGCAGGCCGGGGCGAAACGCAGGCTCCCAAAGCCAGGCAGAGCAGGCAGGCAGCCAGGAAGCGCAGCAGAGGTGGCTTCACTTGACCGCTAGGGACTGGGAAATCACGCCCAGTTCGAGGATGGCGGGGAGTTTGGCTCCATCGGGGAAATAGACGATGTTGTCCACGAGGAAAGCAGTGCGGGTGGGAGCGTGCCAGAAAGCGAAGGTTTGAAAAGCGCCGCCGACTCCGCCGCCAAGATCGGGATTGATCCAATGCCCATAGAGGCGCCAACCCTGGTAACCGGCGATGGAAGACCGTTCCGCGCTGAACCTGGATTCGCGGATCTGGTCGCCGTTGAAATGCTGCTGGCCCAGTTCCTGGCGTTTGGCATAGACCCATTCGGCGTCAACCTTGTTTTCCGGCATCGCTTCGTAGTAAACGGAGACATATTTGTCGGGAGTGGCGCGGTTGGGTTGCGTGGGCTGGAAAATGTAGGACAGGAAGCGGTTCTTTTTGTCGTCGGCGAAGATCTGGTAACGGACGGGGACCTGGATCGTGAAAGGCCGGTCCTTGAAGAAGCCTTCGGGCACCACCTGGTCTTTGTAAACCTGGTAGCCCAGACGCTGCTGGTAGCGCTCCAGATAGTAGCCGAAGAGTTGATCGGCGCGCTGCCTGGTTAGTTCCAGCAGTTTGGCGGAATCGGAGGCCAGCAGGTAGAGGATCAGTTGGTCGCGGACATATTCGTTTTTCACCACCAGCAGTTCCGCCCCGCTCTGTTTCACCCTGGCAACGAGGTCTGGAGCCAGGCTCCGCCTCAGATACGCGGAAACGCCGTCCGTGCCGTCCAAAGTTCCCAACAGCAGGAGGTTTTTGTATTTGAGGTAATCCTCGATCTCCCCGATTCCTTTGGCGATGAGGTTGAAGTACTGCTCTTCGTCGGTGAGCAGGATCTTTCGGGTGAGCGAGGAATCGAGCGCCGCGGCGCTGCGTTCCAGGTTTTCCGCGCCGGCAAAGAGATAGATGTCCGCGTCTTCGCCGAAGGAGATCGGTTTTCCGCTGGCGAAGACCTTTTCATAGGGAGAGTAGGAACCGGGCTTGGAGGAATCGCGTCCGCAGCCAACCAGCAGGACGAGCAGGATGGGCAAAAGCAAGGGCAGGTGTTTCATAAAGCGCTCCGTGGATCAGGTTTGGGCTGGGATCCGGATATAGTTCCAGCCGCTGTAAAGAGTTAGCGCCGCCACCAGTAAGAACCAGGCGTTGGCGGCGATGATGACGGCAGGGGGAAGCTGGGGGCGCCAGGCCCAAAGAGCCAGCGCGGCGATGATTCCAACCATCTGGAGGACGGTTTTCCACTTGCCCAGTTTATCCGCGGGGATGATGATGCCGCGGCGTTTATAGATTTCGCGCAAGACCGTGATGGCCAGTTCCCGCGCCGCGATCAGCACAAAGATCGGCCAGAGCAGTTTGAAGGGCGGCAGCCAGGTAAGGGCGGCCAGCGCGGAAAGCACCAGAAGTTTATCCGCCAGAGGGTCGGCAAGTTTTCCGAAATTGCTGATCACCTTCCATTTGCGGGCCAGATACCCATCCAGCCAATCCGTGAACGAGGCCGCGGCAAACACCAGAAGCGCCCATCCGACCTGGCGCCCTGGATTCCTGAAGATCAGCCAGCAGAAGAGCGGGATCAGCAGGATGCGCAGGATCGTGAGGGCGTTGGGCAGCCGGCGCATCAGGATTTCTTGGGAATGTCCAGGGTGAAGGAGTGGGTGTTGTCTTCGGCGGTGTCGGTCATGCTGTCCAGCATCGCCACGACTATGGTGGCGGTAACCACCACTCCGAACTGGACCAGGAAAAACACCCAATCCACCAGCGGTTGGGCAAGTTTGGCGGCAAGCGCTAGCTGGTAGGCCACCACGTTCACCAGGAAGGGAACCGCCAGCAGCATCAGGCTGTGCGTCTTCTTATGCTCCTTTTGCTGCAGGGCGTCCAGAATGGTGGCGGTGATGCCCTTTTTGGCCTTGGGATCGGCCAAAATCAGGTAGAGCCGGGCAAACAGGAAGAGCAGGAACACGATGAGCGCGGTGAAGATGGTGGAGTTGCTCCAGCGGTCGCGAAGGTAGTCCAGATCGGTTTTGAGGAGGGTCCAGGCGGCTTCCTGGTTCTCTATCTCCTGGGGCGCGATCTGGTAGCGCTTGATGATCTCCAGGGCCTTGGTCCTGGCAGTAAGCGAGGCCAGGTTCGGCTTGAAGGAGATGGTGAGTGAACTGGGGAAAACGTAATCCTCCAGAGTGCTGGGAACGATGCCGAGGGGATAATCCCGCAGCACTTGCCGGGCCGCGTCCACTCCGCTTTCCGTGATCAGGGAATCGATCTCGGGAATGCCGTTGCGCAGGTCCTTGGTCAGGGATTCCAGGGTCTCCGGATTGTCGCTGTAAACGTACACGGGGATGTCCGAGAGCTGCTTCAGCCGGTGCTGGACGCTTTCCTGGTATTGGTAGTGGATGAAGGTCCACGCCAACAAGGTTATCGTGATCAAAACAAGGATCATGGTAAAGCGTAAGTTCATCAGTTCTATCCTTTAAGCCGCAAGCGGCAAATAACGTGCTCTTTGGAGCCAGTAGCGGGAAAGAGGCAAATTATGTCAAGCAAAGTCTTCGGAACCGCGGCCCGGATGTCGGCCAGACGGCGCTTTGGGTAGATCAGCAGGGCGGTTCCCTGGGGAGCCAGGTTGCGGCCCAGGCAAGCCAGGACGTCGGATAGGTCGCAGAGAAGTTCGAAGCGGCTGAGATTCCTGCTCTGATGGGGGCTGAGCCTGCCGCTGCCGCTTTTTTGCCAGGGTGGATTGGCCAGGATCAGGTCGTAGGGCCGCTGCGAAGTGAAACCGCGCAGGTCGCATTGCTGGAAATGGATCCGCACGCCGCACAACGAGGCGTTGCTGAGGGCCAGTTCATGCAGTGCGGGCTGGATCTCCAGGCCCTCGACCCGCCAATCGGGACGCTGCAGGGCCAACATGATGCCCACAATTCCGCAACCGCTGCCCAGGTCCAAAACCCGGGGCGGCTTGGCAAAAGGGAGTTCCAGGGCCGCGCTTTGCAGGTCGAAAGCCGCCTGGGAAACAGGCTGGGAACGCCGATCCTGCATGATGAACCGCCCTTCGATCTGCAGTTCCACGCGGCTAAGTTCGTTCAGGTGGAGAGCTCCAGCATGCGATGCAGGGATTTGAGCGCTTTGTCGGCGATATCGGGCGGCACCTGGATGTGGAATTGCTCATTCTCCAGGGCTCTCAACACGTGCTGCACTGTTGTTTTGCGCATGTTTTGGCATCTGGCGCGGTAATTCAGCGCCACGATCTGCTTTTCGGGGTACAGATAGCGCAGGTAGTCAATGAAAGTGGCTTCGGTGGCGATGATCAGTTTGTCGTGCTGCTTCACGTATTTGAGCATGCCGCCTGTGGAAAGCACCTGATCGGCCGCCTCGATGATGTCTTCGTCGCATTCCGGATGGGCCAGCAGGGTGAAGCCCGGGTGTTTTTTGCGCAGCAGCTTCAGTTGGGCGGTCGTGAAACCCCATTGGTGGATGGGACAGAATCCTTGCCAGACGATTACCTGGCGTCCGCTTTGCTGCGCCGCCCAAGTGCCCAGATGCTGGTCTGGAACGAAGAGGATGGTTTGCTCGGGAGGAAAGGACTGCAGGACCTTGACGGCGTTGGAGGATGTGCAGCAGACGTCGCTTTCCGCTTTGACGGCCACGGAGGTATTGACGTAGCAAACCACGGGAGCGCCGGGATACTGGGCCTTGAAATCCCGCAATTGTTCCACCGTGATCATGTCCGCCATCGGGCAGCCCGCATCAGCAGCGGGAAGCAGCACCTTGGCATCCGGATTGAGGATCGCGGCGGTCTCGGCCATGAAGCGAACCCCGCAAAATACGATCAGGCGCGCTTTGCTGGATTGCGCCTGCAGGGAGAGCTGGAGTGAATCGCCGGTGATATCGGCAAGTTTCTGGACTTCCACAGCCTGGTAGTTGTGGGCCAGGATAACCGCGTCTTTTTCTTTGCGCAGCGCGTCTATACGCTCGATAATAGTCATTGTTGTCCTTTGTCTGTCAGACGCCCGTATGCCCAAATCCGCCTGTCGATCGGTTGCTGTCCTCCAAAGCCGCGCATTCTGCGAAGGTGACTTCGGCAACAGGGCAAACCACGAGCTGCGCGATCCGCATTGAGGGTTGGATGGTAACGGCCTCCGCGGAGGCATTGAACAGGATGACCTTGATCTCGCCGCGGTAATCGGCGTCGATGGTGCCTGGGCTGTTGAGTATCCCCAGCCCGGAATGCAGCGCCAAACCGCTGCGGGGCCTGATCTGGCCTTCATAGCGGGGCGGAATCTCCACCGCGATTCCCGTAGGAATGGCGGCGCGGTCGCCTGGTTCGAGGATCTCCGGATCCTGCAGATCGGCGCTGAGGTCCCAGCCCGCGCTGTGCTCGGTCATTTTCCGAGGAGGCAGCGCGGTGGAGGAAAGCAGTTTAAACCTTATCGTCACGATTTCCGGGTCAGCAGATAGTCGGCCAGAATATCCAGCATCAGCGCCTTATCTCCGAGTTTGGCAATGCTTTCTTTGGCGGCGGCGATCAGTTCCTGCGCCTTGCGACGCGATTCCGCCACCCCATACACCGAAGGATAGGTGGCTTTGTGCACATGGGCGTCCTTGCCCACGGTCTTGCCCATTTCGTCGGGATCGCCTTCGATGTCCAGAAGGTCGTCCACGATCTGGAAAGCCAGGCCCACTTTGGCTCCGTAGTCTTCGATCGCGGCCAGTTCGTCCTTGGGAGCGCCGCCTGCCATAGCGCCGAAACGCAGGCAGAGCTTGATCAATTTGGCGGTTTTATTGGTGTGGATATAGTCGATGGTTTTTTTGTCCACTTTCTTGTTTTCGGATTCGATATCCACCATCTGGCCGGCAATGAGGCCGTTTACGCCGCATTCTTCAGCCAGTTCGCGGACAAACTGCACCCGGTGCTCCGCTTTGATCTCGGCAAAGGTGATCAGTTCGAAAGCGCCGATCAGCAAGGCGTCGCCGGCCAGCAAGGCCTCGCCTTCGCCAAACAGGGCATGGCAGGATTTCTTGCCCCGGCGGTATTCATCGTTGTCGATATCGGGCATGTCGTCGTGGATCAGGGAAAAGGTGTGCAGCATCTCGATGGCCGCTGCGACGGGCACGATGGGCTCCACATCTTCCTGATACATCTGGAAGGCGGTCATGGCCAAATAGGGCCGGAGGCGTTTTCCGCCCGCGAATACGCTGTAGCGCAAAGCCTTGTGGATGTTCTTGGGATATTCGTCCTTGCGGGGCAGAAAGCGGTCCAGGATGATGTTCACCTGTTCCTGTTTCTCTTTGAGGTCCTTTTTGAGCCGAACTTTCCTATCCATTTTCCTTCCCGTTTTCAAGTTGTTCCTTGAGCCGGGCGTCCAGCTGGGTGATCTTCATTTCCGCGGCCTCCACGTTCTTCTGGCACAGGCGCAGAAACTGCAGGCCCTGCTCATACAGGACGATCATCTCATCCAGGCTGGCATCCGGGTTATTCATCTTTTCGACGGTCTTTTCCAGAGCCGCCAGGGCCTGTTCAAAGTTCATTTCTTTCTGGTCCTGAGTCTCGTTCATACTCTTTCTCCCATGCCGTTTCTTCCCTTTTCTCCATATGTATGGAGGCGCTCAATCCTGTCAAATGTTTTTTGTGAGGATGGCCAGGGCAACACCGGAAACCAGGCTTAGGGTTGCCAGGTCCGAGCTGACGCGGTTGCTCATTCCGCGAGGCCGCAAAGGCGAAAGCGTCAGCCCGTCCAGAGGGTATTCCAGGCCGCTCGAAACCCCGAAACGCGCTTCATCAGACCAGGCCAGAAGCGAAAGCAGGCAGCCTTCGCACCCCTCGATCCGGTTCTGGGCTTCGAGGAAAAACACCCTTTGCGCGCTGGCTTCGATGCTGCCCCGGATACCCTTGCCGGCCAGGAATTCCAGGTTTTGCACCAGGGCCAAAGCGTGGTCAAACCTGCCGCCCAGTTCATTCAGGATCACGATCTGGCGCACTCCGCGCTCCAGGCACCAAAGGATCGCCAGTTCGGTGTCGGTCTCGTTTTTTGTGGTGGGATGGGCCAGCCTGGGCACAGCTGGATAAGCCTGCAGCAATGCGGGATCCGCGGAATCGAAGTCGCCGATGATGAGGTCGGGAAGAAAGCCGCGCAAGCCCGCCAAACCGCCATCCACGGCGATCAAAAGGTCCTGCTGGGGATCGATGCTGGGAACCGGGGAGAAGAGCTCCGGTGGACACGGATGCGTGAACAGCCAGGCCCTGTGTGGAGCGGATTTCATCGGCTGGTATAGGCGCCGGAATCGATGCGGTTCAGATAGACCGTGGGATTTTGAGCTTCGCCGTTGCGGGAAACCCCATAGTGCAGATGGGGTCCGGTGGAATAGCCCGTATCGCCCATCAGGCCTATGATCTGACCCTTGTGCACAGCTTGCCCGGCCGTGACTCTGATGCTGCTCAAATGGCCGTACAGGGAGCTGTATCCGGCAGCGTGGGAAATCGTGATCAACTTGCCGAAGCCTGGCTCCGTGTGCGCTTTGGCAACCACTCCATCAGCCGTGGCATACACCGGAGTGCCCACCTTGTTGGCGATGTCGATCCCGGTGTGGAACTCAAATTCGTTGGTGATGGGATGCACGCGCTTGCCCCAACCGTCGGTCAGGTTGCCGAAAGTGGGATAGATCGAGGGAATGCCGTCGCCTCTCCGGGTAAAATCCGAGGGCAGCTCCAGCTGCACGACGGCGTAGCGCAGGTCGAAACCCAGGCGCAGTTTGAGTTTGGCCAGCATGCTCTCGTATTTGCTGAGTTGGGTGGCCAACCCGGGATTGACCAAAAGTTTGTTTTGCTGCGAGGGGCCTCCGCCCCCAAAGTAAGGCAGCGCCTTCTCTTCCTCCACCTGGCTCACTTTCAGGGTATCCAGGCGCGCGGAAATGGAATCCATCTCGGCTTCATATCTGTCCAGCGTTTCGCGCAGAAAGCGGTTTTCCGTCTCCAGTTTGCGCACTTGCGCCGAATCCCCTCCGCCCTCGTTCTTGAACGCGAATAGCCCCAGCAGGGTAAGGCCCGCCACCAAAGCCAGGGCCACGAGGACCAGCACCAGCGGACGCAAAGTGAGGCTGTGCTTGCTGCCGGCGTTGTCCAGGATCAGCTTGATCCGCCGGTCCGGAAACGCTTCCGGCTCCCAATCCGGCAGTTTGAGCTCGTCTTTCATAATCCCGTATTAAATCTCCATGTATTCCAGTAACTTGTAATATAAAGCAAAAAACAGCCCAGTTGCCCAAGAAAATCCACTGCTTCTGGGGCAACCGGGCTGAAAATGGCATCCCGTAGGGGAATCGAACCCCTGTTGCGTGACTGAGAATCACGAGTCCTGACCCCTAGACGAACGGGACTTTTGTGCTCCTGATACCAGAAAGAAAATGGCGACCCCTAGGGGAATCGAACCCCTCTTACAAGAATGAAAATCTTGTGTCCTAACCGATAGACGAAGGGGTCGCAAAATGGTGATCCAGGTTGGACTCGAACCAACGACTCTCTACTTAAAAGGCAGATACTC
>CAYSAT010000015.1:0-50173 GCA_964429035.1 uncultured Candidatus Cloacimonadota bacterium
GGAATCAGTTCAGAAAATCGGACTGGGAGATTCCTACTGCATTATTTGGGTTGAACTTGAGCCATAATTCTCTAGTTCATCTCTATTTCCGGAGTCATGCAATGTAATGGCTTTGGCTCAGGTTCAATTAGATCGGGGGAACTCCTGATAGCGAGTAATCAGAAAGACGACTACCACACACGCAGCAAACCCCATGGCCTTGGAGGGTGCTACGAATATCAGGGTCTGTGTAGATAGGTCAAATCCGGAAAGTGAGAATCACATAGCAGGCTGGAATATTTGAGGATCAATCCTTGGCGCGAAGGATCATAATGACGCTAGGCTATGCTGAAGGAATTCCTGTTTTCCCGCCAGAATAGAAGGCCAGGTCTTCCTCTTTGCTGAGGCTACAGAGGCGAACTCCCTGTCAACAGCTACGAACAACCTGGCAAAATCCTGGATATCCCTGATCCCCTTACCCCTTAATCTGTATGTGGCCATGGGCGTACACACCCCCATCCATTTTCTATCTCAGTCTTTGGGCCTCTGTTACTTGAAATAGTAATAGATGCCGCCTTGGGGTATGTACATGATGATGTCGTGCTTCCAGTTGTAGGTGATCGGGATCTCCAATGCCAGCCGGAATTGCTTGCTCAGGATCCATTCCAAGCCGGGTCCGACCCCCACGCACCAACGGTTTTCGTTGATTTCATTTTCCGGGTACCAGGGATCGTCGTATTTATCGTGATGGTAATACTTCACCATGCCGCCGGCCATGATGTAGATGCGGCCGTAGCGGAATTCGTCAAGAATGCCCATGCCGTTGACGGCGAAGTTGATGGCGGAGGATTCGTTGATGGCATAGGCGCCAAAAGTGGCCTGGACACCCACATTCTGACCCATCCAACGCATGGCGTAGCCTACGCCGGTGGATGTGCCCGCGTGAAATCCCAGGGCAGTTTTGGAGTTCTCGTTTTCAGCAAAGAGCGGCAAAGCCACACAGAGCAGGAGTAGGGCGGTTATCGGTAAACGTGCGTACATTTCTCACCTCGAGTATTGTAGTGTTCTAGCAGCTCCTCAGCAGATGCTATGTAAAGCGAAAATCTTCCGGGGATCAAGCTCTAACGTTCCCCCCAAGCAGTTTGGAGGGAGCAGGATTGTTTATGTATCTATGTACAAAGCGCGGGCTTACTTGAAGTAATAGTAGATTCCCGCTTGCGGTATCCACATCACGATATCGTGCTTCCAGTTGTAGGTGATGGGCAGTTCCACGGCCAGGCGGAATTGCTTGCCCAAGGCCCATTCGAATCCTGGCCCGGCGCCAACTGTCCAGCGATGTTCTCTTTTCAGCCAGCTGTCTTCCGTGTCTGGCACAGGTTCATAGTGGTTGTAATAGTGTTCGGGGTCGACCACCAGCCTGAAGTCCTGGCTGAATTTTTTCTGCTGGAAATACTGATAGGTGGCGCCGCCCATGATGTATACGCGGCCATTCCGGAAATCATCCAGATTGTAGATGTAGTTTAAACCCAGGTTGGCAGCGGCTTTGCGGCCATTGCTGGTGACTGTGACGAGGGTGTCGCCGCCGTAGTCGGAATCCCAATCGTCAAACTCGACGAAGCTGGATTTGTTCTTGCCGAGGGTATAAGCGCCGAAAGTAACCTGCAACCCGTGTAGCGGACCCATCCAGCGCATGGCGTATCCGCTGCCGGTGCTGGTGCCAAAGTGCACGCCTATGGCTGCTTGGGAGTTCTGGATCTCTGCGGCCAACGGCAATGCCGCCCACAGCAACGCTGTTACGATCAATATATATTGCACTTTCATCATATACCTCACATTGTCTTTACGACATTATAGCCCAGTAGACACCAGCAGGCAAGTGTGGTTTGGCTGGATCACAGCTGCCGCCATCATCAAGAAGGCTGCTATGATGCAGGCGCGGGTCAACAACCGCCCGTCGGGAAGCTCGCTTCAGTTCAGGGTAGATCACGTTCCGCGGTGATGAAGTAGAAATACCTTGGGGATGCAAGGGTTCCGGTCACGGCGGTGGTATTGACGGTTGTTCCCCAATACGAACCCGCACCAGGAGTGAAATAGGGCTCGGTGCTGCGGTACATTTTGTATCTGTCCACCGTGATGGGATAGGTCCAGCTAAGCCTGAGAGCCGTGTCGGACATCAGTTCAATGCTCAGATTAGGGATCGACGGCAGGGGCAGCCACTGTACAACGTTGGCTGAAGTGATGTTGTTGCCTTCATTGGTCTCGGAGATCAGGTTGTTGGTGTCCACGCGGAACCAGGAGGTCCAGGTGCCGGGTACGTCCGTGCTCACGATGTCAAAGGTTACGACGGCCTCAGCGCCAGCATTGAGGGCAGGAATGGTGATGAACTGGTCGCCCAGGATTCCGGCTGCTGGGATGCTGAGGCTGTTGCGGTAGAAATCGATGCGGAAGGGGGTGATGATGTCGTGGATCCCGCTATTGATCACAGTTACGGTGGCTGTGACAGGCGCGCAGACATAATCGTCTGGGCGGTTCCATGCCACGTCTTCTATTTGCAGATCGGCAGCGGATCCGGTCCAGAAAACCGAGTTGTAGGGATCGTGCTCAAAGGCCGGTCCAGCAAAGCTGCCGGTGGCATTGACCAGGTTGATGGTCCCCGGGACGTTATAGGACCTGATCACATTCTTGTAGCCGTTGCTATCCGGGAAATAGGCGTTGGTGATCGTGGCGTCCTGGTTTTGGAAGCGGAGATAAGCGCCTCCGGACTGGCCATTGAGGAAACTGCAATTGTGGAGGCCGCCGACGTTGGCGTTGTAGGCAAAGCCCAGGCCGGTGATGCCAGTATATTGGAACCTGGCGTAATTCGCAGTGATCATGGCGCCGGCATTGATGTAGATGTCGTAGTAGCCGTCTCCAGAGCGTGTGAAGATGACGGGGGAGCCTTCGGTGCCCCAGGCGTTGATCTGGGCGTTATCATAGGCAGTGAGCAGTTTGCCGGAGGCCATTGTCAACACTGATCCGGCGGTCAATTCCAGGATCCCGCCGTTACTCACGTGCACGTGGTGGCCGCTGGCAAGCGTATGTCCGTTGAGGCTCAGTTTTCCGCTGGTGATGTCCGCGCCGCTCACGCAGCTGAGGTCGTTGCTCAGGGTTACTGTGGGCATCGCGGCACCGGGCTTGTCGATCTCTAGAAAAGGCAGGCTGCTGGTGGTGACGCTGAAATTGACTACCGCGTCAGTGGAGCCGATCAGTTTGAAAGTTCCACCGCTGGGATTGAAGCCGGGGCGGTTGCACCAGAGGCCTTTGGTGGTGGTGATGTTGCCGCCGGTGAGGTTGTAGCTGAAGGAATGGGCGGAGTTGAAGATGTAGATGCCCTGGTCGTGGTAGTTGAGCGTGCCGTCGGTCATGGTCAGGCTGGCGCTGGCAGCGTAAGGCCAGCAGGCATAGACGCTGCCGCCATAGATGTTCACAACTCCTCCGGTGATCTGCAGGATACCATTGAGGTCGATGCGTGAGGAAGCGTCCTGGGTTATGTTGAGGGTTCCGGACGGGGTGCAATAAAATCCGCCGAACATGCCGTTGTCCGCCAGATCGAGCATGGTGAGGGTCCCGGTCAGGACGTCCACTGCTCCGGCGGTCCAGTCGTAGGAGGCGATGGTGACCACAGCAGCGGCAGAATCTACGCGGAGAGAGCCTGCGGCTTTGTTGGCCTCCACGATGTTGAAGGTCTCCGTGTAGTTCACATACTGGTGCGCGGAGCCGTTGAAGATGACGCGCCCGCTGCGTGGAAAGAAGGTTCCGCCCTGGTGGCTCCAGTTGCCACTGATGGTGATGTCATGCACGGCGGGCGATGAGTCCTGGACGTCAAAGCCGCCACTGATGAGGGTCAAACTGCCTTTTATGATCAGGTCTGTGTAGAGGAAGTAGCCCTGGCTGCCGGCATCTATCGATACATTGGGCAGCCAGTTGCCGTTGGAAACGCGCAGGCCAAAAGTACCGCCTCCAAACAGATTGCCCAGGACAACCGTTCCGCCTGCTGGTTGAAAAGTTCCTGCGTTTTGGGCGTTGACGCCGTCGCAATAGATGGTCCCGCTGGCCAGGGAATTGGTTGATCCAGCGTTTACAGTGAGATAGTGGTTGGCCAGATTCAAGGTTCCGGAATTGATGGATAAGATGCCTTTCAGAGTTGTGGTTCGGGGCAGGATAGCCGATTCGTCGCAAACGAAGCTTCCGCTGTCGATAGTGAGGTTGCTGGTGGTTTCCAGATATGGCTTGCCGTGCACCGTGGCCGTGGTAGCGTGGATATCCAGCTTGCCGTTGAGGTTCAGAACTCCATTTACGGTCAGGTTACGCGTGCCCAGGTCGAGTTCGTTGCCGTTTCTAATCGTCAGGTTGCCGGCCACGAGGATGTTCTGGCTGCCGGTCAAGGTGTAGATTCCACCTGTGGTGGCGGTTCCGCCGATGTTCAGGGTGCCGAACTGCAGGGTGGCGCTAAGGTTGTCTATGCTTTTCGCGGAAGTCCCGAGGAGATTGGTGACTACGGCTACGGGTAGCATGACATTGGCGCCTGTCCAGGCATTCCACGAACCAATGGTCTCCAAGGTGCCGAGGGTAATATCGGCGACAGAGGTCTCACGCCAGATGATCTGGTTGTCGGCATAGAGTTTGGCCGCGGCGTTGGTCATCCTGAGGGTGTCGTAGATCCGCGCCCGGTAGCAATTCAACTGGTAGCTTTGCAAATTGCAGACGCCGCTGTCTATGTTGATGGAGCCCGAGACGGTCACATTCGTGGCCAGGTTGACAGTATTGGCGCGGGTAACTTCCCGGCTGGTTCCATCTTTTTCGGCCATGATCAGGACCGCAGGCTGGGGTTCACTTTCCCGGGTGACGGCTTTGTCCACCTGCAATTCATAGAGGGTGCCGGCGTTCATGGTCAGGGTCGCGTCCGTGGTCCCGTACATCACCACCTTTCCATGGGTGGGATTGAAAGTGCTGCGGTTGCAGGAGAAATTGCCCGCAGTGCGGATCTCGGCGTCGTAATCGTTGATGCTGTATGTGAAGCTGTTGGTGGCGGAGTTGTAGATGTTGATCCCCTGGTTCTTAAAATCGAGGATGCCGGGACCGTTCATGGTCAGGCTGGCGTTGCCGCTGTAACTCCAATCGGAAGTAACAGAGCCGCCGTACACGTTAATCGTTCCGCCGTTGGTGAAGGTCAGGTTGCCGTTGAGGTCCACCCAGCCGTCGTTGTTGGTGAGGTTGATGATGCCGCCTGGATTGACCCAGTAGGAGCCGTAGATGCCGTTGTCAATCAGGTCGTTGGCGGTGAAGGTGCCGGAGATGACGTCGATGCCGCCGGCTGTCCAGTCATACTGGGCGCAGGTTACGACGGCGGTGCTGCTGTTTACGCGCAAGGCGGCTCCGCTGTTCACTTCCAGGATGTTGAAGGTTTCGGTGTAATTCACTAACTGGTGCGCGGTGCCGTTGAAGGTCACGCGCATTGCGGTTCCTTCGGTGAAGGCGTTGGGGCCGACGAGGTTTTCCCAGTTGCCGCTCAGGGTGATGTTATGCGCCTGGGGATAGAAGACACCGCTTTCGATGCGCAGGTTGCCTTTGAGCCTCAGGGGGTAGGTCAGTTGGGAGGTGCCGGTCTGGCTGAAGGTGAGGTTTTTCAGATAGCAGGATGTGCTTTGCAAGCCGATCGAAGGATTTGCCCCGTCCAATATCAGTGTTCCGTTGTCCCACTTGATGCCATAGGTGGGATCGCTGTTGTTGTCCACGATGTTGCCCTTGAGGGTGATATCGCCGGTATAGTAATTGTAGAAGGTGTTGCCGGCCTGGTTGGAGATATGGCCGTTGATGGTGAAAGGCTGGCCCAGAGAGCGGATGGAGAAGACGGTTCCAGTGCTCTTGGCGACGTTCAGAGCGTTGATCTGGGTATTCGCGCTATAATTGGCCAGGTCGGTGCTGGCAATCGAGCCCCAAATGTGGAGGGTGCCGCTGGTCATTTGGACGTTGGAGCCGGAGGCGAACTGGACGTTGCCGCCCACATAGATCGCGGCGCTGCTGTTGGTAACGCTGGCGGTGGAGCCTGATTCCCAATACAGGCCGTTGCCCACTTGCAGGTCGCCGGTGCTGCTCATGACCAGTTGGCCGTTGATGATCACGTTGTTTTGGGCGATCAGGTTGTAGCTGCCGCTGATGGTGACCCGGGAATCGGCCTGGATGGTGAGGTCGCGGCAATTGGCGAAAGTGCTGCTGACCACCGGTTTGTTGGCCACGTTGGGGATGATGACGTTGTCCGTGGAAGTGGGCACAAAGGCGGGATTCCAGTTCGAGGGGTTGTTCCAGTCGGTGTTCCAGGAGCCGGTCCAGGTGGCTGCGCTGAGTCCGGCCAGGGCGATCAGAAAGGTAATCAAGAGGGCGGTGGGTTTCATGTCTGCTCCTTTAAGGCTGGCAAGGTGGTAGGAAGAAAATCTGGGTTGGGGAAGTTGTTGCGGACCGCTGGCATAAAATGCTAATAATTCTTGGGAATCAGCTGCCCGGCCTTACAGGACGAGCGGCTAGTGGCCTTGGTTGAGCATTCATGCCGCATATTCAAGCTCCCATCTTAAAACTGTTTACAATTATGAATATTGGTGTTTCATGTGTAGGGCGGGACCAACTATCTGTCAAGAACTTTATGCCTTCCTCTACAGATATCTGGGCACTTATCCCGTTCCTGGGCACCCGCGATCATTACGCGGTGATTGCGCGCTCAATGCGCGCTTTGCCCGCAATGACCGCGCAATTACCCCGCAATGGTTACCGGAGCGACCCGGGCAGTAATCCAGGATCGGCATGGGTTGCCTGCTGCCATGTGTTGTTTGTGCCAATGGCCTGCTGCATGATGGCCTGTTCAACTGCAGGGGCAGCTTGCACGATCGTCAGATGAATTGGGGTGGAGCAGTTTAGATTTCGCAATGCCAAAACACACTTCCACTAACTTGTCGGAATGGAACGTCTCTTGCATAAAAAACACCTCTCTTGCGCGTAACCCGTACCGCAGTCCAGTCAGCATAAAGGATATTTAATGAAATACTTAACTCTCATAGCGTTATTCCTGGCCGTGATCTCATTGGTGGCCAGCCAGGCGCAATTCAACGCCAACGGAATTCCGGCTGGCGGACAAACCCGGACCACCGACGGGACCTTGAGTTTCAGCGTGCGCACCGTGACCTACCATGGGCAATACGCGCCCCGGAACTCTGGCGTGATCTGGATCACCAACGCCCAGAACCAATTCGTGAAAACCATCAAGATCTGGGCTGCCACCTATCGCTGGACCCTGATCCGCTGGAATGCCAGTTCCGGCGGCAACACGACCGGAGCGGTAACCGGAGCCTCGTTGAACAACCACATCCTGCACAACGTGAGCTGGAACGGCGCCAACTACCAGGGCACGCAGATGCCCGACGGCGAATACAAGATCAACGTGGAATTCTCGGAGCACAACGCCACCGCTGCCAACATGGGCAAATACAAGCAGATTTCCTTTATCAAGGGTCCCGATCCGATCGACCAGACCATCCCCAACGAGACCTATTTCCGCGATATGACGCTGGTTTGGCAGCCCGCGATCGTTAACGGCACCTTGCTGGGCACAGTTACCAACGGCAGCGGCAATCCCATTTCGGGCGCTACGATCCAAACCGGAACCTATGCCGCAACCACCACAGCCACGGGTGGATACGAACTTTCCTTGCCGCCGGGAAGCTGGGATCTAACGTGCAGCGCCGCGGGCTACGCGCCTCAATCCGTTTCCGGCGTGGTGGTGGAATCGGCGAACGTGACGGAGCAGAACTTCGTGCTCAGCGCTGTGGCCAACGGGGATGAACTCAATCCCCAGGCGCGGTTCCAACTGCTAAGCGTCTCGCCCAATCCCTTCCGAACTTCCGGTCGGATCGTCTTTAGCAAGGAATCCAGCCAGCCTGTGGCACTGAGCATCGGGAACTTGCGCGGCCAGATAGTGCTGGAACGCAGCTTGGGAGAGGGTTTGACGGGCCGGTACGAATTCCTGTGGGATGGCTGCGACGGCTCCGGGAAACGCTGTCCGGCCGGCACCTACATCCTGAAACTGCGCCTGGGCAAGCAGGTCCGCGCCCAGAAACTGCAGTTGCTTTAGGCTTTCCTTACCAGTGAAAACTGGTGCCGACGCCCAGGTAATTGGCGCCGAAATCCTGGCTGGAGTTGTTCCAGGGCGTGTATTGGCGGTGGCTGTACTGCAGGTGCAGTTCGTTGACCGGAGTGTAGTAGTAGCTTAGTTTGGCGGAGATCAGGGTTTGCCAGTCCGGCTGCAGATTAAGCGAGCCCCCGGCATAGATTTTCTCCCGAACCTTGTAGTCGCCTTCCACGAAATAGGCGTCGGCTTTGTTTTGCGGGCTGTATTTTCCACCCGCGAGCAGATACGATCCGCCGGTGGGATCGGACGGGAAACTGTATTGCACTTGAGCGCGGAAGTAATTGGCCAGCAAGCGGAGGTTCTTCATCCTGTCGTTGAGGCAGCTGTTGTTGATGTAGAGCACGTAGCCGGCCAGGGAATTGGAGAATCTGTGCTGCAAGCGCAGCGTGGAGCGCAAGAGGTTCGTTTTGCCGTTGCTGATGGCGGCTCCGGTACGCCTGGTCCAGTCGAAGGACGCGCTTACGGAGGCATTGCCCAGAAACTTGTAATCCGCGTTCAGGCCGGCATTGAGTTTGTTCAGGTCATATTCTCCCTTGTCGGCGAAAGTACCGGATTTGTAATCCATCGCCAGGTGAGCCGCCAAGCCGTTCACGATGGGAACTTTGATCACCGCGCCGGTATAGACGTCGGTGGCGTTTTCGCCAGGCAGTTTTTGCCATCCTGTCAGTTCAAAGGTCTCTGGATCCAGCACTGGGACAAAGGGCGTGTAACTCAGGAGTTTGCCCTGAACGTAGCCTCCCAAGAGCAGGAAATCGGCGTCAAACTCGGCGGAGACGGTTCCCTGGTGCTGCATCAGCCTCTTTTGCGAAGTGAGGGGATCCCAGGTGGGATAAAGGCCGAGCAGTTTCGACGCGCCGAACACCGTGTTGCGGTAATCCGCGTGCACATTAAAATCCGCGCCCCGGTAATTCACGTCCGCAAGGCCGTTGTGCCAGAGTTTTTGCACGTTGGTGGGAATGATCCGGTCGGTGGAATTGAGGTTGGAACTAACGCTCAGATCCCAGTCCGGACCGAAATGCTGCTCCCAACTCATGCGGTTAAGTCCGGCAACTCCGGTATGGGACCGCGCGAAAACCAGCTGCGCGTCGCTTCTCAGCGTGAACGCGTTCTGGGCCTGCACAGCACAGGCCAGCAACAACAGGGCGATCAATACACAGCGTTGTTTGGACATACTGCCACACAATTTGCGCAGTGCGTGCACTTGGTCTGGTCGATCTCGGCTTTGCCAGACTGGTTGTAGTAGATGGCGTCGTTGGGGCAGACGCGGATGCATTCGCCGCAGCCGTTGCAGGAAGATGTATCGATGTAAAACTCGGTTCCGGTGAATTGCTTGCAGGCGAAAGCGAGCAGCAGCACGATGGCGAAACCAAGCAGCAGCCAAAGAGTAGGTTTATTCATTGGGACGTCCTGATCGCACGATAGGTGCAAGTCTGCACGCAAAACTTGCAGTTAATGCACAGTTCCGGATCGATGGCGGCGCGTCCGTTCTGGAGTGAAACTGCGTCGGTGGGGCAGACCTTTGTGCAGTCGCCGCAGACTACGCACTCGTTACGCTCCACCCAAGGTTTTTCCCCCACCCTCGCAAAAACAAAAATGAAGAAGGAGAGGAGCGCCAGGATAAGCAGGATGTGTTTGGTTTTCATAATGCTTCCTTGTCGATATTTACATGGCTGGGCCTGGTGTCCAGCCGCATCAGGTAATACAGAGAGGCGCAGACCATCCAGGTCAAGCCTCCGGACCACAATACGTCCGAAGCGAAATGCCCGCCCTGGGCCATGCGCACAATGCCCATCGCCACGCCATATACCAGCCCCAGCAATAACAGCCAGCCGGCTAAACTGGGCTTGCGTTTGCGGGCCAGGAAATGAGCTGCGAAAAAGTAGAAGCCCATCGAAGCGTGTCCGCTGGGGAAAGACTGGCCGGGACTGCTCAGGTCGATTTCCAGCGGCTCCTCGAATGCGTAGCGGCCTTGGAACTCCACCACGTTGCGAGGCCTGGGCCGGCCCCAATATTCCTTCAGTACGGCGTTGACCAGCAAGCCCGGTCCCAGCAGCATCGCCAGCACCAGGAACAAGGAGCTCCGGCGCCATTTCTGCAAGCGCGGCAATGCGAATCCGGTGATGCAGACGCCCAAACCGGCGATTGCGGTGAGCAGCGCCGGCAGCGTGCCATAGTCGTAGAAAAGGTCGAAAGCGGGGATCTGCTTGCCCAGCCAAAAGCCGGCAGCGTCGTAGAACCGGGCTCCCCACTTCAGATCCAGGCCATAGATGCGGATCAGCATGGTTCCCAAGCCCAGGATCAGGACGGGAATCAGGAAATCCAGGAGGATACAGATTCGGCGGCTCCGTAGAGCCGCCTTATCCTGGTTGATTATCTGAGGGAGTGGAGCGATCGGGAACATCTTTCTAGGTCCGGATATTCAAATCACTCTGTCCCATGTTGTCAGACTTCCGGTTTTACTTCCGGAGTTTCTTCGGGAGCCGGCACGGCCTGTTCTTCCGCCTCTGTTGGGGCAGAAACGGGCTCTGGTTCCGGGGTTACAGGTTCGGGCTGGATTTCCGGCTGGGTAGTTTCCAAGGTCTCGGTCACAGGCGCTTCCACCACTTCGGGCACGGGAACTTCTTCCGGACTGGCCGGAATTTCCGGCTCTGCGACGGTTTCGGGTTGCGCTTCGGCAGTGGGTTCCAGCGCGGGCTGTTCCGTTGCAGGCTCGGCGGGAGTTTCGTGTTCTCCTTCAGCTGCTGCAGCAGGCGCTTCTACATGCGCGCCTTCGGCCTTGTTTTCGCGCTGTTTTTCGCGGGTGCTGCGCTCGGCGCGTTTCTTTTGCATCCGGGCCAGGCGGTCGCGCATGTATTGCTCGTGCAGGGCGATGTATTCTTCCTGCAGTTTGGGATCGCGCGAGAAGAAGAAGGCTTTCACGGAAAGGATCAGGCGGCGGTTTTCGAGGTCGATCTCGATCACTTTCAAGGGGATTTCCTCGCCGGCATAGAAAGCGTCTTCGGAATGCTCAAGTTTCGGCAGAGCCAGGTGGGAAATGGGAATGAACCCTTCCACTGTGTCGCCGCCCACTTGAACGTCCACCAGTACGCCTTTGGGGATGAGCTTGCTGATCGTGCCCTTCACTTCCGTATTGATCGGCAGCGAAGTGTTCAGATGTTCCCAAGGGTCCGGTGTGAGCTGTTTCACGCCCAAGGCTACGCGGTGCAAAGCCCGGTCGATGGAAAGGATGACCGCTTCCACTTCCTGGCCTTTACGGTAGATTTCGCGCGGATGATAGATCCGCTTGGTCCAGCTGATGTCCGAGATGTGGATTAGGCCGTCGATGCCGTCGTCGATCTCCACAAAAGCGCCGAAAGCGGTGAGGCTTTTGATCGGGCGGGTAAGGACCGTGCCGATGGGATAATGGTCTTCGATCGAGAGCCAGGGATTGGCTTCCATCTGTTTCATGCCCAGGGAGATGCGGCGGTTTTCCTTGTCCAGTTCCAGCACGATGGCGTTCACCGTATCGCCCACCTTGAGGATCTTGCGGGCATCGGTGATCTTCTTGGTCCACGACATTTCGGAAATATGGACCAGTCCGTCCACGCCCGGTTCGATCTCCACAAAAGCGCCGAAGGACTTGACGCTGACCACTTTGCCGGTGATGCGGACGCCTTCGGGGAATTTGAGTTCGATCGTTTCCCAGGGGTGGGGAACCAGTTGCTTCAAGCCCAGGGAGATCTTGTTGGTCTCGCTGTCGAAGCGGATGACCTTGACCTTGACCTTGTCGCCAATACTCAGCATTTCGCTGGGGTGGTTGATCTTGCCCCAGGACATGTCGGTGAGGTGCAGCAATCCGTCGATGCCGCCCAAATCGACAAACGCGCCGTATTGGGTTATATTTTTCACCTCGCCGTCCAGCTCGGAATCCACTTCGATCCTGGCCAGCAGTTCCTGCCGTTTCAGGTTCGCTTCGTCTTCCAGAACGAGTTTGCGGGAGAGGATGATATTGCGGTGTTCCTCATCGATGTTCATCACCTTGAAGCTGAGCTCCTTGCCGATGAACTGGTCCAGGTTGGGAATGGGTTTGAGCGCCATCTGGGAGCCGGGCAGAAACGCTTCGATGCCCAGGACGTTCACGATCATTCCGCCTTTCACGCGGCGCCGGATCGTTCCTTGCAGGATGGTTCCGTCGGCGTAGGCCTGTTTGATGAGTTCGATGTTCTTGATGAAGTCCGCTTTCCTTTTGGAGAGGGAAAGGCGGCCTTCGCCGTTGTCGAGTTCGTTGATATAGACGTTGATCTTGGAATTGAGCTCCGGAATGCCGGTGTATTCAAACTCCGAGATCTGGATGACGCCGTCGGATTTGAAGCCGATCGCCACCACCACTTCTTTCTCGTTGACTCCTACCACCGTGCCTTCCTTGATTTCGCCGCGGTGGAAGCTGGACGTATATTCGTCGATCATATTCAGCATCGCCTGATGCTCTTCGTCCACTGGTTCTTCCTTGGGTTTGGCGCGCGTGGCCTTGCGTTTGGGCGGTTCTTCGGTTGCCGGGCTGGTTGAAGTTTCTTTCTCCTCAAGCGGAATCCGGGGTTCCTCGTTGGTGAGTTCGGCGGCTGGTTCCGCCGGAGTTTCAGGTGCGGCCACAGTTGCGGGCTCGTCCTGTGTTTGTTCCACTACGGTCAGGGCATCTTCAGTTGCTTCCGTTTCTGTCTCTGGTGCATCAACTATTGGTTTTGACACCGTGTCCACTCCTTCGGGCAGGTCTTTCTCCTGCAGGTCGGTCTGGACGTCGTTTTGATCATGAGTTAACATGATTCCTCCTTAAACAAGGGAAGTTCTTCGCTGCACGTTGCCGTGTCCGCTTCCCCATTGATTTCTTTGATTTTGTTAAAAACTTGCACGATGGTCTCCGCGGGCGTGGATGCCCCTGCAGCCAGGCCAATCCTGGCGATTCCGGAGACGAGGCTGGGTGTGATCTCCGCGCTGGTCTCGATGTGCACGCTCCGGGTTTCTGCCGCGCACAATTCTTGCAGCATGCGCGTGTTCGAGCTATTGCGGCCGCCGATCACGATCATCAGGTCCGATCTCTTGGCCAGAGCCACGGCAGCGGATTGGCGCAGCGTGGTGGCGGAGCAGATGGTGTTGTACACTTTCAGCTCCAAAGTGTTGGGCAGCAGCCGGTGGACCAGCTTCTGCAGGTCGCCGATCTTGCGCGTGGTTTGGCTCACCACGGAAAGGGTTTTCCAGCTTTGTTCCGCCAGGGGTGTATCGGGCTGCACCACCTGCGTGAGTTCGTTGCCGTAGGAAAGGATGCCGGCTACTTCCGGATGTTCGGGATCGCCCAGAATGAATACCGGCTCCGCGGAATTCGCCGCTACCAGTTCCTGCGCGCGTTTCACGTAGGGACAGGTGGCGTCGACGATCCGGTTGCCGCCTTCTTTCAATTCGTCCAAAGCCTCTTTGGAAACTCCGTGGGAACGGATCACCACCGTCTGTCCCTTGATCCGCGAGGATTCCGGGCAACTGCTGACGCCCTGTTCCGCCAGTTCCCGCACGATCTGGGAGTTGTGGATGAGGTCGCCCAGAGTGCAGACTCCGCCGCCCTGTTGTTTGGCTTCCAGAGCCATGTTGATGGCGCGGCGGACGCCAAAGCAGAAACCGGAATGTTCGGCCAGCAGGACGGTCATATGCCCTCCACTTTGGCGCGGATAAAGGCGTAGAGGGTTTCCACCTGCTCTTCCACAGTCATGTTGCTGGTGTCCACTTCGATCGCGTCAGTTGCCCTGGCAAGGGGCGCCAAGGTCCGTCCGGAGTCGTTACTATCGCGTTGGAGTAATTCATCCAGCACTTCTGGCAGGGAGCTAATGATGCCTTTCTTTTGCAGTTCCAGCCAGCGTCTGCGGGCACGTAACTCTGGAGTGGCGGTGAGGAAAAACTTGATGTCGGCATCGGGAAACACAAAAGTGCCGATGTCCCGTCCGTCGAGGATCACGCCGCCCCGTGCCCCCATTCTGCGCTGCAATTCCGCCATTTTATAGCGGACAGCGGGCAGCGCCGAAATGTCGGAAGCGAGGCGGGATATGTCGTTGGACCGGATCGCCTGGGAAACGTCCTGGCCGTCCAGCAAGATCACGTTTTGCATTCCGGAAAGTTCGACCCGGATATCCAGATTTTCCAGCAGGGAGGCCACCGCGGCGGCGTCGTTGAGCTCTATTCCCAACCGCTGTGCCTGTAAAGCACATGCCCGGTACATCGCTCCGGTGTCCAGATACACGTAGCCCAGTTTCTGCGCCAAACGCTGCGCGGTGGTGCTTTTACCCGAGGCTGCGGGACCGTCGATCGCGATGATGAGTCGTTTTTCCATTCCAAATGTTACCTATTTTACCACGAATTCGAGCCCCAATTTTGAGTCAATGCTTTTTTTCGGCTCCCAATTGCCGCCCGGAATCCCATCTACCGGAGCGCAAACTCCCGTCTGCATCAGCTGCGGCGCGTGTTGCCGCCGGGCATTCACCCAAGGCAGGTAATCTGCTGTCCGGCAAAAGGATGCGCCAACAACTCTAACTCGGCTCCCGCCTCTAGCAGTCAATCACTTGTCAATCAAGCCTTAATCAAGCGTTAATAATAGACAAGTGATTGACTAGTGATAGACAAGTGATTAAGGCTTAGCCCCGGGGAAGCAATCAGAAAGGGTAGTGATATTTCATAAAAGAAATTGCCCGATGTGAAGGGTTTTTGGTGCAATAATGATGGGTAGAAGCGGGTATCATTGCAGGAGATCTAGTTCTATCAGGCCAAAAAGCCCATTTGAGCGCAGTGTATTGACAAACTTGTTTCAGCCTGATTGTCAATAGACTGAGCCCCGTGGGGACGACAAATGCGAAACCCGCAGTGGAGCGCAGCGGAACTGTGGGGATAGATCACAGGATATAGAATTAGCCCCTCGGGGGCGATACACCAGTAATATTGGATTGTGTCGCTCACAAGGGGCTTCGCTGGGGATATTGGTATCACGATTCCCACAGTTCCGCAGACCACCCCATCACCATGCTGCGCATGATGATGAGGACCCCGGTCGTTCCACTGTGAGCCAGGTTTTTTCGCCCTCCGGGCTTACCCTCTGGGTTGGAAAGAGAGCATTAAGCATGGGGAGAAATGCGGTTGAAGCCAGCGGACCTACCAGATCAAACCAGCGTTCTGGAGGAAGGTTACTGAAAGATGGTTACTGGAGGATGGTTTCTAAAGTTAGTGGGGCGGGTCTTTTTTGATGGTTGTGCAGTCCGCGTGCTGGAAACTAAAAATCAGCAGCCGGCTAGTTGGGCGATTATTCCGCTTTCAGTTCGCGGGTCATCAGTTCGGTGATGGCTTGCAGCGGATCCTTGTCGTGGTTCAAGACCTGGTACACCTGCGCGGTGATGGGCATTTCCACCCTTTTCAGGCGGGCCAGTTCGTGCACGGAATTGGTGGAGACCACTCCCTCGGCGACCATGTTCATGGAGCTCACGATGTCCTTCAGTTTGCGTCCAGTACCGATCTCGAAGCCCACATAGCGGTTGCGGCTGTGTTGGGAGGTAGCGGTCGTGATCAGGTCGCCGATCCCTGAAAGCCCCAAAAAGGTTTCGGGACGCGCTCCGCAGGCTACGCCCAAACGCTGGATTTCCACCAGACCGCGTGTGAGCAAGGCTCCGATGGTGTTGTCGCCAAACTTGAGTCCGGCGATAATTCCGGCTGCGATGGCGATAACGTTTTTTACGGCGCCGCCGATTTCCACGCCGACCAGATCGGTGCTGCGGTAAACGCGGAAATAGGAGTTACTGAACACGCCCTGCAATTCCTGCAGCAGAAGGTCGTCGGGACCCGCGATGACCACCGTGGTGGGGATCCGGCGGGCGACTTCCTCGGCGTGGCTTGGTCCGGAAAGGGTGCAGATGCACGTCAAAAGGGAAGCGGGCAGGAGTTCGCGCAGCACGGCGCTCATGGTGCACAGGGTGCGTTCTTCGATGCCCTTGGCGACGTTGACCACGGCCTTGAGTTCCGGGCTTTTCCAGAGGGCTGTTTGCGCCTCGTGGGGCATGCTGGACAGAGTGGAGCGCAGAAATTGCGAGGGAGTGGCGGTAACGACTATTTGCGGAGCCCAATCCGCCAGATCGGTAAAGGACCCGGTGAAACGGACGCTGGCTGGGATAGTGATATTGGGCAGGAGCAGCGGATTGGCGTGAGTTTCGAGCAGCGTGGAGAGCCAAGCGGGGTTATGCTCCCAAACAATGACACGATGGGAATTTTCGGCCAGAAGTTTGGCCAGGGCGAGTCCCCATCCGCCTCCGCCAATGATGGCTGCGCGCATGCTTGTTGCGGAAGGTTAGTCTTTATTCGTTTTGATCTTCAGGTCGCAGATCAGGTCCAGGTCGTCGTCATCGTCGTCGAGGTCGTCGTCGGCATCATCCTCGGCGTCGCCCATCCAGTCCGGACAGAAGAGCAGGTCTTCTTCAAAGTCCCATCCGTCCACGTTTGCCAGGCCATATTTTTCCAGCAGTTCGTTTTCCCAGATCGCGTAATAGGCAGTGCCGTCTGATACCGCCCAAACGAGAACGGGGTCTTTATAATGGCGCAATTCGATCTTGTGGTTTTCCGAGAGGTCCAGGAATTCCCTGATCTTCTTGAGATTGCTCTCTTTTCTGTATTCCATTGCCAGCCCCTAAAAGCTATATTTCACCTGGGCGGAGATCCGGTTTTCGCCATATTCCCTGGCACGACGGACCGCAGCCACAGGCGAATCTACATTCTTGAAAGTGTGCGAGTAGTCAAGGAATATATTCCAGCGGGGGTTCAGATCGAAACTGAGCGAGGCGTCCGTAGTGTAGATTTTATCGGCTCTGCCGCCATACCAGTCGTCGAGGGATTGGAAGAATCTTTCTTCGTAGGAAAGGGTCAGGGCGGGGTACCAGGTGGCGCCATGAGGCTTGCTATCGGAAAGGGGCATGGATTTCAGGCGCAGGTTTCCGCTGTAGATGTTGCTCTCGTAGCTGGCGTCGCGGTTGGCGTGGCGGGTGTTGTCGAAGGTGCGGAAATAGTAGTTCCCATTCACGCTGAAGATGGGGAAGGCATAGCGCAGGCCGATGCCCAATTGGGTGAGATCGCCATCGTATTCGGTCCAGTACTGGTTGTAAAAGTGCTGCTCATAGCGGCCGTGCAATTGTACCGTGGCGTTCTTGAGGGGCTTGAGGTTGAGGTCCGCGCGGTACAGGTTGCGCTCGTAGCTGTAGGGCTCGAGGGTTCCGCTGCCATCGGAATCCACATAGCTGCGCACATAGATGCGGGGGTGATAGGCGTAGAGCAGGGTGCAATTCCAGTAATGGCGGTCGGCGCGGAAACGGACGAGGGCGTCGCGGCGGTATTTTTCCGTATTGGATACGTTTTGCGACATGGTGGCCTGGATGGACGGGGTGAATTTCCACCAGCGGTAGCGGAAAGGATAGGCCAGATTGACCGTTGCGGCAAGGTTCAGGTCGTCCGAGGTATCGGCATAATCCAGCGCGGGGACGTTGTCGTCGAAGCGGCCAAGGTCGTATTCCGAGAGTTGGAACACGTTATCCGAATAGGTGGCGCCCAGCGATACGTCCACCTCCATCTGAGCCCGCAGCTGCGATAGCGATAGGCCGCAAAACAGCGCGAGGGACATGATGATGGGGATCAGGTTCTTGGAGTTCCGGCGCGGCGGTTTTTTACCGTCCGCAGTGGAGTCCGGATCCACATTGGCGTCATGTTGGTCGCGGACTGCGCTATCCGGCTCGGTCTGGTTCCGCGGGTATTCGTGTTTGCGGGAATCAGGCATGCTAAGTCCTCATTTCTTCTTCAGCACAACGGGCCGCGCCAGAAACAGATGGTCGCTGGCGGCGCGCAATTCATATTCGGCGGGGCCTGAAACCGCGGGCAGATCAATCTTCATGCCCACGCTCAGGTGGTCGATGCCCACCGCTTTGTATTTGGTCGTGCGTTTGAGGGAAAACTCGTTGGTTTGCAGCAGCGTTCCATTGCGGTAGAGATGGAAGACGGGCAGGGAGCGGTCCAGCAAGCGGACGCGGACGTAGAGCGCCGCGCTGCGTTGGTTGTTCACGGTGAATTTGAAGCCTTGCGAGGGATTGAAGACGTAATAGTCGCTATCGGTGCCGTTGTGGCTAACGTTGAGGACTCCGCCATGGCCCCGGATCACGAGGTTGGGCAGTTTGACGGGCTTGGGTTTGGGAACGGGGATCACGGTGTAAAACGCCCGGAAATAGATGCTGCGTTCGTAGCAGAGGAGTTCTATGGACTTGGTGCCTTTGGGGATGGGTATTTTCACCGGCTGGTAGAGGTAGAATCCGTCCAGGCGCTCTTGCAGGGCGAGGTCGTAGGTGGTCCTTTCCTTGCCAATGATAGCGATGGCCTGGGGTTTGCGGAGGTTTTCGATGGCAAAGGAGCGCAGTTCAAGGGAGGAGATTCCTTCTACATTCAGGGTCATGGTTTTTTCCGGCAGGGAACGGTAATAATAGTAGTTTCCCGCCTCTGTTTTCAGCAGGCGGCGATTGCCGGGATCAGCGAAGTTGAGGGCTTTGGTTTTGGCGCAGACCGCTGCCAGAGCGAGCGTCAGCGTCAGGATCAGAACTAGGCGTTTGAACATTTATGCTCCCAAGGGTTACAATTCTTCGTCGGGATCCACGATGTTGGCCATGAAATGGCGGTCGTGGCGGTCCAGGATGATCACCGCGATGATGGCTCCAATGAGCAGCGCCAGGCAGATCGCGGCGATGGTGACGTTGTGCTTTTTCACGCTAAAGGCCTGGCCTTGTCCAGGTTGGGGAAGTTTATCCGTGGGGCCTTCCAGTTTATAGCGCCGGATCCAGCGTTGGACCCTCTGGACGCTGAAGACCGGAACGTTTTCCCGGGCCATCAACATCATGATGCCCTCGGGAACGAACTGCTCCTCGGCCAGTTTCGGATTCATGCCTTCCAAGATCTGGTTGGCGTTGGGTTCGCTGCCCACGTTGGCCAAACCGCGTCCGATATTCACGAACAGCTTGTAGCGCTTTCCTTCCGGCAGCAGCTGCGCGTAGGCGGTCTGGCGGGCCTGGATGTTTTCGTCCAGGGTCGAACCGATGAGGGGATCGACGCCGTTGCGGGCCATGGCATCCAGAAGCGCGGCGATGCCTGTGTCCGGAAGCCCCACCCCGAGGTCGTCCTTGCCTCCCAAAGAGGCATAGGAACTGGCGAAATCGATCAAGCCCTTGCGCTGTAAGATGGCTTCCATATCCAGCCAGGTGTACTCTTCCAGATTGGCGCCGAAAGACGCCGAAGAAACCGAGGTAATGATGGCGGGCCGCAGTTCCAGAACCTTGATCGCGGCAAAGAGGGCCAGGTTGACGGCGGGATTGGAGCCCGTGAGGCCTACGGCGATGTTGTCGCCGGCTTTGAGCCCCGCCTTGGATAATTCCTGCACGAAAACCGCCGCCAGATTGGGATTCAGAGCCGCCTGCTTATCCGATAGCAAGCCTCTGTCGGTGGTGATGGTGCTGCGCACGGAGCCGATCAAGCCGGTCTGGAAGGGGTCGTTGATGGGGTCGAAGGGTATGCCCAGGCGCTGCTGTTCCGCTTTCAGGCTGTCCATACAGGCGGCCATCAGCTTGGCGGCTTCGACCTTCTGCTCGTAGTAGTCGGCTTTGATGGTCACATAACTGCTGCGGGCGATCACAAAAAGAATGATGCTGAACGCGAAGAGCAAGATCAGCGACCAGCCGGATTTTAAAGAGGGCCGATACATGCTAAACCTCCCCGCCGAAAACGACCATCAGGGCAAGGCGCACCAATATCGCCGCCACGCCCATGGTCGATATGGTTTTCCAGAAGCCCTGGCGCTCGAACCAGTTGGCGATCAGGCCGGGCACGATGTAGCCGATCGACTGCATCTGAAAGGTGTAAACCGTAACGTTTTCAAAGACCAGCAAACGCGTGGCCCAGCCCAGAATGAAACCGATCAGGATGCTGAGGACCATGCGCCGCTTGCCGAACATCAAAGTGAACTGACTGATCACCCTGATGATGCCCCAAGTGAGCAAACTCACTGCCAGCGTTCCGATGATCTGCATCGGCTTATCCAGATACATGGCGATGTATCCCGGCACGACGATTCCGCCCGCGGAAGCACCCAAAAGTTCACTAAAGATCAGGCTGATGATCACGCCCAAGCCGACCGCTGCCTGTATTACTGTTTCAACCACTTTGCTTCCTCATTTGCTTTCATGCTTGCCTTCATTTTGTGCTTGAAATGCGCCACGATTTGCGCCCCGTACCATACCTTGCCTGCCATATTGCCGATGCCGAGGACATGCGATTCAGTTTTGGTAAGTTCCAAAACCTTCTTATAAACCAGCTCCGGCAGGATCTCACCCAAGGGGATTACTTTCGCTGCGGGAATGCCAACGTGGTGCGCGTAGGCCTCCACCTTGTCCGGAATTTCTCCTGTGAGCAGCAGATAAGTGTAATCCAGGTCCTTTACCGTATCAACGAGCTGATGCGCACGATAAAGCCGGTCCGAGCGGCTGTTCAGCATGATGATCTTTTCCACATCCTGCAGATGCCCCGTCACCATGTTGATGATGCGTTCGGTGGATTTTGGATCGTTGGCGGCGAAGACGTTGTAGAAGTGGATCTTCTTGGCTCCGTCCTGGATCACGTATTTCTTCAAGGCGCCGGGATCCGGATGGGCGTGGATCATGCCCTCCAGCGCCACATCCCTGGGAACGCCCGCTTCGGCGCACACAGCGAGGGCCAGTTGGACGTTTTCCGCGTGCTCGATGTAGTGGAATTTGTCCAGTTCCGCCTGGGTAACGTCGGTTGGCCTGATCTTATGGATCCTGCAATGGCGGTGCTTGGCGACCTTTTCCAATAGCTGGAAATGCTCGTTTTCCGCGGTGTAGCAAACTCCGCCCTGGGGTATGGTGTTGCTTAGGGACATGGCCACGCTCTGCTCCGTGGAACCCATCAGATCCAAGTGGTCCGGCCGGCAATTGGTGATCACGCTGATGGTGGAGCGCACGAACTTGCGTTCCGTGATCCACTGGAACACCGGATTCACGGCCATGCACTCGATCACGATGGCGTCGGGATTCTCGCTCACAGCGTGGCGGAAGATGTACTTCTGCTCGATGATGTTGGCCCCCATCAAACGGATGATCGCGGCTTCACGGCCATCCGGCAAAACAACGCGGGGCAGGGTTCCGGTGATCTTGGCCAGGGTTTTTTTTCCGCCGGCGCGCAAACCTGCGGCGATCAAGCGCGTAACGCTGGACTTGCCACGGGTTCCGTTCACATGGATGCGAATGGGGATGGCCGACACGTTGCGCTGGTGCCGCCAGTATTCCATCGCCCAATAAGCGATGAGCAGCGCCGTCGCCAGGATCAAAACAGTCATCTATTTCCTCGATCTAAAAATCTGTGCGTAACTGGCCAAGCAAGGCTTAGCCGTATATTTTCTTTTACTTATTATGCAATATCCATTCCAAGAACCGGGGAAACTGCAAACCGCTCCGCCGCGAAAGATGTTTTAGGACCCGGGCGGATTGTGGTTGACACTTAACCGCCATCCCGCAACATGCAGCCTGACTCATTGAAGGAGCCGGAACATGAATTCCAACCCAGAAACCGACCACAGGATTAGCGGAGCCGCGAACTGCTTCCACAAGGCAAAACTGGTGCTCTATTGGATGCAGCAAGCGCAGCGGATGGAACACAACCATGCCCTGAACCACGCCATTTCCGAAGCCAACCGGATGCGGATCCCGCTCGTGGCGGTCTTCGTATTGAATGGTGGAATCCCGGACGCCAATCTCCGCCACTACCAGTTCCTGCTGGAAGGTCTGCTCGAAACAGCCAAAACCTTACGGGAAAAGGGGATCGGATTCCAGCTTCTGGCCGGCGAAGTTCCCGAAACGATAGCCGCGCTGGCAGGCTCCAACGCTTATGTGGTAACGGATAGAGGCTATCTGAACTGGCAGAAGCAATGGCGCAGCCAATTGCGGAAAGCATTGCCGCCAGAGGCATGCTGCGAAGTGGAAACGGACGCGGTCGTTCCGGTCCGCTTAGCTTCGCCCAAAGAGGAATACGCCGCGGCGACCTTGCGCGGCAAGATTTTACGCCGCCTGTCCGAGTTTCTGGAAGCGGAAGTTGAGCCGGTTTACACTGTGGCATCTTCCGCCGCCCTTCAAATTCCTGCCAAGCTGCCCCGGCTGAATATCCAGGCTGATACCGGGCTCGCGCCACTTATAGAGTTTGCCCAGACGCACCTGAAGCTCGATTCCAGCGTAAATCCCGTACCCGACTTTCCAGGCGGACACGCTGAAGCCGTCAAACGCCTGGAACTCTTTCTGGAAGGGAAGTTGCGCCTCTACGCGGAAAAGCGGAACGAGCCCGCGCTGGGCATCCAGAGCAATCTCAGCCCCTACCTGCATTTCGGTCAGATCTCAGCCCTCGAGGTCGCCCTCCAGGCCCTTGAGTTTTGCGAGGTCCCGGCTTACGCCGCTGCCGATCTGATCCGCGATAAAAGCGGCCTCGAGCCTCTGCAGGCTGGATTGGCGTCATTTCTGGAGGAACTGGTCGTCCGCCGCGAACTATCCTGCAATTTCTGCCATTACAATCCCCGCTACGATAGCTATGCCTGCATCCCGCTCTGGGCCAGGACCACGCTCAACGACCACCTCCACGATCACCGCCCTTACCTCTATTCGCTGGAAGAATTGGAGACGGCCCAAACCGCCGATCCCTACTGGAATGCCGCCCAAACTGAAATGACCCTTACGGGCAAGATGCACAACTACCTGCGCATGTATTGGGGCAAGAAGATCATCGAATGGACCCCCGACCCCGAAACTGCTTTCCAGATCATGCTCTATCTGAACAACAAGTATTCGCTGGACGGACGCGATCCCAATTCTTACGCCGGAATCGCCTGGTGTTTCGGCAAGCACGACCGTCCCTGGCAATCCCGCGACATCTTCGGCAGCGTCCGCTACATGAACGCCGCCGGACTCAAGCGTAAATTCGACATGCAGGGATATTTGGACAAAGTCGCGATATTGAGCGGGCGAAATCCGGGTTAGTCAAACCTGGATTCATGCCGCAGAAATACAAGCAAAAACCCTTGTGGAGGAAAGATGCATAAGCGAATCGCCGTCATAGTGGCCTGCCTGGCGCTGGCTTGCGCAATCGGCTGCAAGAAAGAAGCGCCGGAGCCTGCCTTCCAGGATTCACTGGAGGCGAAACCTGCGGCTTTGGTGGATTCCACCCTGCAGAGCGTGATCCGGGTATTCGAGACCTCCCAGGCGGAAGCCGACCTGGCCATGGCCGTAGGCATCCTGCGGACGTATGCCTACAGGAACAATCCCGAAGCGCAATTCCATTGCGGCCAGGCAAGCTGGCTCGGGCGCGGAATCGAACAGAGCGCCATGGAGGCCTACGTGTGGTGGGCCATCGCTTCCGGATATGGTTACGCGCCGGCCCAAGAGAAGATCCGGGGCCTAGAGAACCGCCTAAGCAAAGAAGACTTCGACGAAGTTAACAACCGGGCGAACGATTGGTTCGAGAAGTACAGGCATCTGGATCTTCCGGCGAATTTGCCCTGAATCGATCCCACTAGCACGATTTCGTGAGGATGTTCCGGAACATTCCGCCTGAACGTAGGGATACGGTCCAGCGCAAAATATCTTCCGCCTGGGCATCCCTCCGGTTAGCACTACGGGGTTATTGCGCGGTCATTACGCGCTTTGCCCATAGTGAGCGCGCAATAACCCCGCAATGGTAACGGGAACGTCGACCTCCTGGTCGGCGATAAGATGAAACCGACGAGGGCGTCGGTAATTCCATAAGCGGTCAGACAATTCTAAACGGAGCGAATCAGAGCGAGGAAATCAGGGTTTTGCGGACGCGTTTGGTGACAACCACCAGGAACAGCGTGAAGGCGATCATCAGGGTCGAGAGGGAATTGATGGTGGTGATGGCGCCCCTGCGGATGGTGCCTTCCACGTAGATGGGCAGGGTGTCGAAGCCGCGTCCGGATGTGAAGAAAGTGATGATGAAGTCGTCGATGGACAGGGTGAAGGCTAGCAGCGCGGCGGCGACGATTCCGGGCAGCATGAGGGGAAACTTGATCTTCATGAAAATGGCGGCGGGCTTGGCGCCGAGGTCCATGGCGGCTTCCACCAGGGAATAGTCGAAGCCCTCGAGGCGCGATTGGACCACGATGATGGTGTAGGAAACGCAAAAAGTGATGTGGGCGATCAGCACGGTAAGCATCCCGGTGTTCACGCGGGTGAAATTGAAGAGCAGGGCCAGCGAAACGCCCATCAGGATGTCCGGGATCACCAGCGGCGTGTAGATCAGCGCCAGCAGGCCCTTGCGTCCGCTGAAGCGTTTGTTTTCCAGCCCCAGCGCTGCCAAAACGCCAAAGACAGTGGAGATAAGAGTGGACAGCCCGGCGATCAGCAGGGTGTTGCGCAGGGCTTCCTTGATGGCGTCGTTTTCCCACAGTTTCAGGTAGTAGTTTAGCGTGAAGCCTTTCCAGGAGGTGACGATCTTGGCGTCGTTGAAGCTGTAGATGATCAGGATGACGATGGGTATGTACAGGAACACCATCACCAGCGTGAACAGCGTGAGGTTCAAGCCCTGGTAAGTGCGCTTCAGCTGGGACATCCGCAGCATTTCAATAAACCCTTGTACGCAAGCGCCGGCGGTAGAGATAGTACATCACCAGCAGGAGCAGCGCCACCAGAAGCAAGAGGGTGAAGGACATCGCGGAGGCCATGGGCCAGTTGCGGGGGATGTTTTTGATCTTGTAGGTAATCACCTGGCCCACGTAGAGGGACTGCTGGTTGCCCACCAGTTGGGGGATCAGGTAGGCTCCCAAGGCTGGAATGAAGACCAGCAGGGCTCCGGCAAAGATGCCTTCCACAGCCAGGGGCAGCGTGATGCTGAAGAAAGCCCGGGCTTCGTTGGCGCCGAGGTCCATGGCGGCGTGCAGCAGCGTGAAATCCAGCTTTTCCAGCACGCTGTAGAGCGGCAGGATCATATAGGGCAGATACACATAGACCATCACCAGGATCACGGCCAGATCGGTGCGCAGCAATTCCAGCGGCTGGTTCACCAGGTGCAGCTTGAGCAAGACGCTGTTGAGCACGCCTTCCGAGGCCAGGAAGATCCGCCAGGAAAAGATGCGGATGATCAGGTTGGTCCAAAAGGGGATGATGATCAGGATGAGCAGGGTGTTGCGCAGTTTTTCCTTTGCCCGGGCAATGTAATAGGCCACGGGAAAACCCAGCAGCAGGCAGATCAGGGTGGTAAAAAAAGCCAGGCGGAAAGCCAGGAAAAAGGGGCGCAGGTAGCTGCCGTTGGCGATCTGGCGGTAGGCGTCCAGGGTGAAGGCGAATTTTACGTCGTAAGTGCCGGGGGTGAGGAAACTATAGATCAGGACGATGAAGTAGGGGATGAGGAAAAAAACCAGCAGCCAGAGCAACGCGGGCAGCGTGAGCAGGTAGCTGGAAACGTTCCTTTTGCGCAGGGCTTGTGTTTCCAGGGAAGTACGGGATAGAGCGGTTTTCCGGCTCATCGCTCAGTTGGCGCCAGCCCTTTTTCCGCGTTGGATGGAACCGACGGATTCGGGGTTGACATTGCCCTGCTCGGGTTCATGGATCTCGTTGATCAGCCAGGTATCCGTGTCGTGCCAGAACAGCCACACCGGCTCTTCCCAGTCCAGCGCCTTTTCGTCGAAATAGACGCGTTTGTGCTGGCTGAACACGCGGACCCTGAGTTTGCCCACTTTCACGATGTATTGGGTGTGCGTGCCCAGGTAAAGGATGTCCTCGATGGTGCCGCGCAGAACGTTGAAATCGTCCTGGTTGCCGGGTTTGCCGCGTGTGATGGCGATTTTCTCGGGACGCAGGCTGACGGTGAGTTTCTGGCCTAAAACCGGTGTGAAATGGAAGGTGCTGTCGATCTCGAAGGATTGCCCGTCGCCGGAATCGCATTTGAGCTGTACGTATTCGTCCTCGAGGCCCACCACTTCGGCGCTGAACAGGTTCGTCTCGCCAATGAAATAGGCGGAAAAAATGCTGGCGGGGCGCTCATAGATGTCGTCCGGAGGTCCGGATTGCACGATGCGGCCGTTTTCCATCACAGCCACGCGGTCGGAAATGCTCATCGCCTCGCTTTGATCGTGGGTCACGTAGATGAAGGTGATGCCCACGGCGTCGTGGATGTTCATCAGTTCGATCAGCATGTGCTGGCGGAGCTTGAGGTCCAGGGCGGCCAAAGGCTCGTCCAGCAGCAGGACCTTGGGTTCGTTGATGAGGGCGCGGGCAATGGCGATCCGCTGTTTCTGGCCGCCGCTTAGTTGAGCGGGATACTTGGACGCCTGGTCTTCCATCTTGACCAGCGCCAGCATCTTGTGCACCTGGTCGCGGATGTTTTCCCGCGGGGTTTTGCGGATGTGCAGGCCGAAAGCGACGTTGTCGAACACGGTCATGTGAGGGAATAGGGAATAGTTCTGAAAGATTGTATTGACGGGGCGTTTGTAGGGAGGCAGGTCGGTGATGTCCTGTTCGCCCAGAACGATGCGTCCGCTTCTGGGGATCTCGAAGCCGGCGATCATGCGCAGCAGCGTGGTTTTGCCGCAACCGCTAGGTCCCAGAAACGAGTACAACTCACCGAAGGGGATCGAGATATTGACGTCGTCAACGGCCAGGAAGCCGTCGAAGTCCTTGCTCAGGTTTTCAATGCGGATCTCGGTCAAAGGTCGTTCCGTCCTACCTTATTCGCGCGATTTTGGCGGTGGACAAGGTTTCTCCAGACTGGGAAACCCTGATCAGATAGATGCCGTTGGCAGCTAGCTGCGCCTTGTCGTCGCGTCCATCCCAGATAAATGTGTGCGCGCCTTTGGTCAAGTCATTTGTGGCGAGGGTGCGCACCAATTGGCCCCGGAGGTTGTAAACACCGATGCTGGCCTGGCTGAGTCCGGTTTCGGTTTTCAGGGAGATCAGGCTGGAATCCTGAAAGGGATTGGGCGACACGGAAAGAGTGATTTCGGGTTTGGGCAGCTGAGGATCCTGGTTGGAAGTGACGTTCGTTGTGGCGTAGATCTTGACGCCGTCGATGAACACACCGTTTCCGCTTCCGCTGCTGCCAGTCACCAACCGGAAGCGCAGATAGACGTTCTGGCCGATCAAGCTGTTCAGATTGATGGATTGTAATGCCCAATACTGGTTTCCGGCATAGAAACTCAGGTACTGCCAGGTGTTTCCATTCAGGGAATACTCCAGCAGCAGGGCGTCGTCATCCAGAGCCAGCTCGGTCTTCACCCAGAACTGCAGGTTGGCGTTCTCCACGTTCTGCAGATAGATGGGCGCGGTGAGGCGGCAAAAGCTGTTGGCGTTGTTCTGATAGTTACCGGAGGGGCTGTCGGTGAGGCAATAAGCGCCGTAATAATGCTCGCTGGTACTGCGGTTCCAGCTGCCGGAAGTCGTCCAATTGTTCAAGTTCAGTTCAAAATCGTCGGCAAAAACGGGCTGGCTGGTAATCCGCAGCGAGATGTCCGGTGTGGAGATATGCCGGGTGATGTTCAGCGTTTCGAAGCCGGCTTTGGATACCTGCAGCTGGTATTGGCCGGGGTAAAAACCACTCAGCGGGATGAGGCCGTTGGCGTTGGAAACGTAAAGTGAATCGGCATTGCCGTTGATCATGAGCGTGGCTCCGGCAAGCGGTGCGAAGAAGTCGCCCAGGATCATGATTTGCAGTTCATAAGGCAGCGTGGGGTTCATTGCCACGTCCTCGATGGTGGGGGTTTGGGCGGAAATGGTTACGCTCCGGGTTACGGTTTCATAGCCTGGGCAGAAGTACCGAACGGAATAAGTGCCGGGAGCCAGCAGATAGTAATACGCGCCGTAGAGAGGTTCCGAGTTTATCGCAGCGCGGGCCACAGGCTGGTCGTCCAAACCATCGACGAAGACTCTGGCCACGACTGGGTCTCCGGTTACTGCGTCGGTCACATGTCCGCGCAGGATCTTCTTGTCCTTTCTCTGCAAAAGTACCATCGCGCCATTGACCTGGTTCTGGACCAGAGCGGGTAGTTGCGAAGCTGGTGGAATGAACTGCTGCGCCATTTCGATGGTATAAGAAAAAGCCGCGGTTTCCCCGTAAGCCCAGTCATCCAAACTTCCGCTAACGGGATACAGTCCCCAGGAAGGGCCTGGATCGTAGGTCCCGCCAGACGTAGCAGGCAACACGGCGGCGATCGCGTTGGCCAAAGCCTGCAGTTCAATCTCGTCGGGAGCGTCGATGCCATTCACGTATCCATAAGGATACAGCACATATTCGCCGTAGGTATGGTAGCCGATGCCGGCCAGAAAGCGTTTGGAGAGCAGAACGTCGCGCCAGGCCTGGGTTTCGGGCTCGGAAAACGGAGCCGGGCCATGGTAAGTGGCGGCAAGCATGTTGTCCGTGGCGCTCGTGTAGCCCCAATAATAGCCGTAGTTGCGGTTAAGGTCCACGCCGTCCATTCCAGAGCCATAATCGTCGTAGTCGAAGGACTGGTTTGAGTTGTTATCCCGGATGTTTTTCCGCCACCAGACGTCGGTCTCGCTGGTCACGATCTTGTGCCCATCGGGATTCAAGAGGGGAACGATCCAGATCTCGCTGGTGTCCAGGATGTTGGTCACCACGGGATCCGTGCCGTAGTTTTCCAACAGGTGGATCAGGATGCCCATGCAGACCTCGGTGGAAAGGGGCTCCCGGGCATGATGCTCGCCCACGAAAAAGAACGCCGGCTCGTCCTCTGTGGCTTGCACGTTGGCGGAAACCTTCACCATCCACAGCTCATGGTCGAAATTCAGATAGGAGGCGATGTTCTGATCCGCGTAAGTGGCGCCCCAACCGGTGCCGATCACGGATGTGCTCATCAGGGAAGGATACTGCGCCTGCAACTGCATCAGCTCGGTGACCATCTGAGCGTAACTGCGGTATCCGGGCAAATCTCTGGCGGGGCGCAGGTTTTCTTTCAACTGCTGTTCCGTTTGGGTGACAGAAATGCTGGGAAACTCGCGGCGCAAACTAGCCAGCGTTGCGGAGTCCACCACCAGGTCGAGATACAGTCCGGGACGGTACGCGGCGATGTCGGCGCCTTTGTCTAGAAAGCGCTGCGCGAGGTCTGGAGCGGGGTTTTCAATGCGCGCCACCATGCGTTCTGGAAGCGCGGAAAGGGATAGCGCGATTGCCAATAACAGGCAGGATAGGATCAGGTTTCTCATCACAACTCCAATTCTGGGGTAAAAAAATACAGTGGGGAATACCGGGCGGTATCCCCACTGCTCGGAGGGCATTCTATGTAGGGTCTGTAGGCTGAGGTCATTCTTAAAAAATCCAGCTCTGGTGTCAAGCTTTTTTTTTGGATTTTTCTTTATTCTGCTGTTGAATCTTTTCCACAGTGCCTCAGTTCAAAACTAAGATTCTGCGGGTCAGCGACTTATCGCCGAGCGTCAGTTGGATGAAATATACACCGGAGGCCATACGTTGACGCAAGCCGCCGGGTAGGCTCCATGCGTACCGATTCACGCCAGACGAGGGAGCGTTGGTTGTTTCACTGGCCAGGAGCTGCCCCTTGGTGTTGAAAAATTTCAACAGTAGTGGTAAATTCACCACGGACTTGTACTCTATTATCAGAGAAGTACTTGCCGCAAAGGAGCAGGGATTGGGGTACACGCTCAGGAATTCCGGCTCCAAAGCTGGCTGCAGACCGTCGTCCACACCTACGCCCTCGATGGGTACGCTGACCCATTCTCCAGGCCAGGGATACACGGCATGGTTGGGCGGATTGGCGTTGTCCCAGGCCTCGATCTGATAGTAGAAATTCTGCTGGCCGCTTACGAAATTCAGTTCAAAATCCGCCCACCAGTAATTGGGCGGCGCTTCGGAATCGGTCATCATCGGAATTTCCACAGGCTCGCCGTTGTCGATCCGGTAACGCAGCACCACGTTGCTCACCATGATGTTGTCCGTCACAGTGGCCGAAAACCATTGCTCCCCGCTGGCAATCGTCGCCGGCACATTGCCGTGCAGGATCGTGGGCGCTTCGGTATCCGGTGCGACGATGAAGACGTGCGGATCGAGCGCGGCGAAGTAAGGATGGTCCTGAGCGCGTCCTGAAGCGTCGGCTGCGTGGATGAAATAGCGGATGGTGTCGCCGGGAGCCAGGCCGTTGACCAGGGTCGTATATACATCGCCGTTGTTCCAGGCCAGATAAGCGTTTTGCCAGCCGCCGCCATTAATTTTAAACCTTACGTAAGTGGAGTCAGCGAGCACGGCTTGTCCGCTATGGGCCTTGATTTCAGCAGTGAAAGGCAGGCTGGAGGAATAGGTTTCCGTTCCCGAATAGGGCATATGGCCGATAAACAGCATATCCTGATCCGGGATCTCATGCGTGCGGCAATGCAGCGCGTCGGTCGATTCCCAGGGAGCGGAACCTGTTCCCGCCACGCCAATGACCTCGTATCCCGGCAGCGCATTTTGATAAACTTGCAGAGCGGCGGCGTCGTAAGTGCTATTCATGATCGGCACGAAGACCTTGCGGTTCAGGATCAGGGAATTGGTATAGGGCTGATTCTGCGGCGTGTTCACGCGATAAACTTTGTAGGGATAGCCCCAGGCGCAATTCAGATTGGCGAAATACGCCGCGGTCTGTTCGATGGCGTTGTATTGGGCGTGGGAACTCGGCACGCTGCGGATGAGGACCTTGTCCGGCGCCAGGAATTTTCCCCAGCAGTCGATATGGTCGATGTAGGTGTTGTTGGGATCGGGCAGCACATGGTAACTGGTGATGCCCAGGTAGTTTTGCATTTTGGCGTTGACCTGGGCCTGGGTCTGGCCGGAGTTTTCGCTATAGGCGATGGTTGTTTGGGCGGCGGTGTTGATCCCGTCCGTCATGTAGTTTCCGCCGGTCTGGTAAAGGTTCATGCCATAATAGGTCAAGCTGTTCTGATTGGCAAAGACCTGCGGGATCAGGTTGTCGTTGGGGCGCGGACGGTTGTATTGAAAATCCACCACGCCATAGTTGCCCCCGCCGTCGAAAATGAACCAGGGGCCGTAATCCCTCGTCCAATAAGAATCCGTGGCCGCGATCAGGAACGACACGTTGGCCATGTTGACCCCGCCGTTATTGAAGGTGTTGGTTGCCGAATTCTGTACGGAAGTTGACGCCACGATGCAGACCACTTGCGCGGTGTTGGCCAGCTGGGCCACCAGAGACACCGGAATGCCCAGGGGGTAGCGGATCAGGACCTGGGAAGCGGGTTCAAACTCCGCGATGGGGCGCACTGGTCCGTTTGGCGGCGGAGTTTCCGTGAACCGGGAAAGATAGGGTTGCAGATCGGTTTCCAAAGGCCGGTGCGCGCTGAGTGCGGCTGGCGCCAGGCTGCACAGGGCCAGCAATAATATCAGATAAATCTTGGAGTGCTTGGGCATCGCGTGAATCTCCCCGCGTTTTTCATTTTCTTTTTTGACATACAATTTTCAAGCCTATTCTGGAGAAAAGATTGCGCTGCTGCTTTGGCCCTGTTTTTTTTCACAGGCGTTGTCTGAGTCCACGGCAGCGTGCTTTGCAGCCTGGTAGCCCCGCATCCAATCCGCCACTCCGCTGGTAACCGGAATCCGGGAACACGCGAAACTGGCCTTCCGGACGCTCTCCAGCATCGCTTCTTATGCCGAAAAATCGCGAACAGCGCCGATCATTCCTGGTCCCCTGGGTCCACATTTTTTGACACTTCCTGGGGGATAAGCCTTAATCAAGCGTTAATCAAGCGTTAATCAAGCGTTAATAATAGACAAGTGATTAAGGCTTGATTAAGGCTTGATTGACGCCTAGCCACCAGGGCGCTGTTGGGAACCTGCAGGCAATCATTTGTCCCGCATGGTGTTATGAAGCATCTGGTTCCAACTGCGCCGGCTTGTATGGGGAAGATCCGGCAGAGTTAGCAAGATCCGTTAGCACTTGTTCTGGACGGTGGCCGTAAATGACTGCCAGCGCTGAGATAGTCCTTGACAGAATGAATTGGTTCAAATTGAATGGCATGTAAGGAAATTATATGAGTAAAGAAAAGTTCAAGGTAGTGGAAGAGCTCGATCCAGCCAGCGTTACAGGTATCTCTGAGCTGCAGCGGAACCACTACCTCGCGTTGGGCTATAAACCCTATCTGATGAGCAACGGCAGGGTCAAATGGCTTACGGAAGCCAACCGGGTGTACCGGACCGCCAGGACGACCCATCACGTACCATTGATGCCGGTTACCCACAAATCCAGGCAAAACGGCAGGAAAAAGCATCGCAGGACAAGCCCGGTTCTGGTGTTCTTGAAGGAAAACTGGCTGTTTATCTTGATCATCCTGGCCATTCTGGCAGTGATCGTTTTCGTGATGAGGTGATGATGCCCAAGATTAGGAATAATGAGGCTTAAATGCGGATCATGCTAACCAACGACGACGGCGTTTTCGCCCCCGGAATCCGGACTTTGGCCCAGCAGCTGGGCGCAGCCGGGCACGAAATCCTGATCGTGGCGCCGGATCGCGAACGCAGCGCGGCGTCGCATTCGATCACGCTGCGCAAGGATCTGCGCCTGAAGCAGCTGGCTGCACATGAATACTGCGTGGACGGCACTCCGGTGGATTGCGTGGTGATCGCCACGCAGAAAGTGCTAAAGGAGCCCGTGGACCTGGTCATATCAGGCATCAACGCGGGCCAGAACATGGGCGAGGACGTTCTGTACTCCGGCACGGTTGCCGCCGCTTTGGAAGCGAGTTTGTTCGGATTCAAGGCCATCGCGGTGTCCATCAACGCGTACCGGGAACAGAAATTCGCCACGGCAGCCGCCTGGATCGTGAAACTATTGGACAGCGGCCTGGAGACACTGATACCCCAGGGCGGCATCCTGAATATCAATTTCCCCAATGTGGATCCGGACCAGATAAACGGCGTCCGCTTAACCTGCACTGGCCATCGCAAGTATTACAATTTCGTAAGCATCGTACAGGAGTACGAGGACGGCTTCAGTTACCGCATCGGAGGAGATTTGCCTTCCTGGGACATCGAAAAGGGCTCGGATGCCGAAGCGGTGGCCGATGGCTACATATCCATCACGCCACTAGGGATCACGCTCACCAAGGGTGACGCTTTTCCGGCTATTTTGGATTGGCTGGAAGACAACTCCCTGCTGCAATTTGAGAAGAACTGATGCGTTTTGAAGACCAGCGCCGCCTATTGGTACAGGAACTGAGCACCTTGGGCATCACCGACCAGAGCGTGCTGGCAGCGTTTGGCAAGGTGCCGCGGGAACGGTTCATCCTGCCCCAATACATCGAATACGCCTATCGCAATCAGCCTCTGCCGATCGAATTGGCGCAAACGATCTCCCAGCCCCTGATGATCGCCATCATGCTGCAGCATCTGGAATTAAAAAAGACCGACCTGGTGCTGGAAATCGGCACTGGAAGCGGCTATCAGAGCGCCTTGATCGCGGAGATCGCGGGCGAGCTGTGCACCGTGGAACGTCTGGAACCGCTATCCCTAAAGGCGCAGAAGGTCCTGAAAGAACAGGACTACAAAAACATCCATTTCCGCATAGGAGACGGGACGAGCGGTTGGCAGAAAGCCTTTCCGCCGCATAAAGAATTCCCCAAGATCATCGTCAGCGCTGCTGCCAGCGAAATCCCTCCGCGCCTCAAAGAACAGCTGGCAGATGACGGCATCCTGGTGGTTCCCGTCGGCAAAGGCTACGCCCAGATACTCAACCGGGTGGTACGCCGGGGTGGCGAATTCAGCGTCACAGAACACGGCGGCTGCACTTTCGTCCCTCTCATCAGCTCTTGAAGGAGGACCCAGTGATCCAGAAATTTCTTGAGTGGCTCAAACACCTGTTCGTGGCTTCCGAGCGGCACGCGCAACTGCGCCAGTATCCGCTGTTCAAGGATTTGAACGCGCACCAGCTGCAACTGGTGGACAATTGCCTGCATGCAAGGGAATTCAAAGCCGGGGAAACTCTGTATGAAGCAGGCTTCCCCCTGGAAGTGCTATATTTCGTTGCCGAGGGGGAACTGAAGGTTGGCGGAGCCAATCCCAACGCCGGTTTTCAGGTCATGAAGAAGCACGATTGCGTGGGGGTCGCGGACCTCTTTGCCAAGGGAAAACGCTCCGGAACCGCCATCGCGTTGACGGACCTGAGCCTGCTGGCGCTGTCCCAATCCGATTTCTGGGACTTGGTGAACAAGAATTCCGCCTTGGGAGTGAAAGTCCTGAGCGCTTGCGGCCGGATTCTGGGCCGGCAGATCGCGGATAACGCCCCGCATAGCCAAGCATGAACTGGACCCGGATAGTATTCATTTTCCTGATGCTCGCGGTTGTAGTGGGCGCTTTCGCCTTTTACGGCCCGGTGCTCACCTATCTGCTGCTGTCCGTGGTGTTCGCCTACGTATTCGATCCGGTGGTCACCTGGCTGGAGTTCCAGCGTTTTCCCAGATGGGCAGCGGCGCTTTTGGTGTATATCATCATTGGAGCGGCGATCGCCTGGTCCTCAGCCAGGTTTGTGCCCCGCCTCATTCAGGAAGGCAACCAGTTCATCACGCTGCTGAACCGATCCGGCCAGCCGCTTGACGAGACCATTCTGCAGCTGCCTTTCATCCGCTCGGCTTACGACTTTTTGGTAAATCTGGACGCCAAGATACCCAATATCAACCTGGCGGACAGACTCCTGAACCTGGTAAGCTCCATCCGGACAAGGCTGGGCGAGTTGCCGCAGCTGCTGTTCCAGAACTACCAGACGATCCTGAGCACGGTCGCCCTGGTCTTCACGATCCCGATCTTCAGTTTCTTCATCCTTTCAGATAAGCCCAAACTCCGCAAGGCCATTGTCAGCCTGGCGCCGAACAAGTATTTTGAACTGACCCTGATCCTGCTGAACAAGATCGACGAGAACGTGGGCCGCTACTTGCGCGCCATGCTGCTGGAAATGATCTCGGTGTCCATAATGTCCAGCATCGCGCTCACCATAGTCGGAGTGCCCTATTCCGTCTTGATCGGCATCATGGCCGGGATCACCAATATCATTCCCTACGTTGGACCCTGGATTGGCGGAGCGGTGGGCGCGCTGACGATCCTGGTGACCGGGCAGCCTCCCGTGATGATCTTGTGGGTCGCCTTGGCGATGTTCCTGGTCCAGACCCTGGACAACTATGTGCTCTATCCTGTGGTGGTGGGAAAAACCATCAAGATGCACCCCTTGGTGGTGCTGGTTACGGTGTTTGCCGGCGGCTATTTCGGCGGTGTGGTCTGGATGCTGATCTCCGTGCCGCTGGTGTTCATGGTCTATAGTTTGATCAGTTCCCTGCAAAAAAACCTGAAGCAATTCCGCTTATTATAAATCGAGGTATAAATGAGCCTATTGGACAAATGTTATAGTTTCCAGGATGCCCGCCGGGCCATCGCTCTGGGCTACTATCCCTATTTCCGCGAGATCAGTTCCGAACAGGATACAGAGGTGCTCTGCAACGGCAAGAAGATGCTGATGATGGGTTCCAACAGCTATCTGGGCCTGACTACGCATCCCAAGGTAAAGGAAGCCGCCATCGAAGCGGTGAGAAAGTACGGCAGCGGATGCGCCGGATCCCGCTTCCTGAACGGAACTTTGGACATCCATATCGAGCTCGAGGCGGAACTGGCCAAACTGGTGGGCAAGGACGCCGCCCTGGCTTATCCCACCGGTTACCAGGCCAACGTTGGCTGCATCTCCGCCATCGTTGGAAAACACGAATACATGGTCACCGACAAGTACGACCATGCCTCCATCATCGACGGCTGCCTGCTTTCCCAGGGAACGATGCTGCGCTTCAACCACAACGACATGGACTCGCTGGAGCACACTTTGGGCAGGATCAGCGGCAAGAACAGCCTGATCATAGTGGACGGCATCTTTTCCATGGAAGGCGACATTGCCGACCTGGTAAACATCGCCGACCTGGCCAAGAAGCACGGCGCCAACCTGATGGTGGACGAAGCCCACTCCCTGGGTGTTTTGGGCGAAAAAGGAGCCGGAGCCGCGGCGCATTATGGCCTGACCAAAGAGTCCGACTTCATCATGGGCACCTTCAGCAAATCCCTGGCCTCAGTGGGTGGATTCATCGCTGCCGATGAAGACCTCATCCACTATCTGAAACACAAATCCCGCGCGCTGATCTTCTCGGCGTCTTTGCCGCCTGCATCCACAGCCAGCGTCCTGGCCGCGCTCAAGATCATGGAGGAGGAACCTGAGCGCATCGCCAAACTTTGGGACAACACGCATTACATGCTGAAGGAATTCCAGGGCATGGGCTACAACACCGGATCGTCTTGCACACCCGTGGTCCCGCTACATGTGGGCGACATGATGGTGGCCTTCGAGATGTGGAAACGCCTGGACGCCGAGGGCGTGTTCATAAATCCCGTGGTACCGCCTGCCGTTCCTCCCAATTCCTGCCTGATCCGGTGTTCGTTCATGGCCACCCATACCCGCGATCAACTGGATTTCGCCCTGGATAGGTTCCGCAAGATCGGCAAGGAACTCCGGGTGATCTGAGTTCCGCTTCTCCCCAGATAACAACCAAATAAATAACATACACATGGAGGAACCATGGCCAGCAAAAGCAGCGCCGAGTTTTACGGCAATTTGAAAGAAATGTCTCCGATTCGCGCAATCGCCGAGACAATAATGAACGGACACAGCGTGCGCAAGGTAGATATCCGCGAAGCCTATGAAATGGCCAAGAACCAACCCGGGGTTACAACTACCGATTTGCCCATCAATCCTGAATTTGTGCGGCTGCACAAGCTGCCAGCCGATGCCAGGGTATTAAACGACTGCCATGGCAACATCATTGGCCGCACCGCCAAAGCCCGCCGCTTCTACCACCGGCTCAGCGCTTCCCAGAAGAACAAGCTGGAAGGCGATTTCCGCGAGGCGGCCTGGCAGATGCAGCATTATCCCTTGATTAAAGCCGAGGCGGTCCTGGGCATGGACCCGGACCTGATGATCAAAGCCACCTTTGTCACCACCGAAACCGACGTGGCGAACCTCTACAACTGGCTGCTGAACTTCGCGCCCTACGAGCAACTGCGGGAGCAATACGAAAAGAGCCCGCAACTGCCGATCCAGGACATCATCCTGGTCGCCTTCAACGAGTGGACCTGCGACGATCCCTTCTACAACAACGTTGGCGCGCCGCAATTGGCCCTGGTGGACGAAAAGCACAACGTGATCGTGAACCTGGGCATGCGCTATTTCGGCGAGCGGAAGAAAGGAACCTTGACCCTGGCCTGGACTTCCGGAATCCGCATTGGCATGGCAGCCTGCCATGGCGGAATCAAGGAGATCGACTTCACAAAGTGCGCCGATGCCTCGCATCACAAACTGGGCAAGCGCTCCATCGCTTTCTACGGACTTTCCGGCACCGGCAAATCCTCCCATACGAACAGCCACGACAACGCTGGAACCTTGCCCGCGGGCTTCGACAAGGTCGTGCTGCACGACGACGCTTTCCAGATCGACCTGGAAAACAAGCTCTGCCGGGTTTGGGAACCCACCCTCTTCGACAAGACGGATAGCCGGCCGCCCGACCATCCGGACTGGAAATACGCCCTGGCGGTGATGAACCACACGCTGCTGGAAATGAACGGCAAGCGCGTCCCCATCGGCCTGGACACCCGCAACCAAAACGGCCGCGCCTTGCTCGATCGCAGCCTCCTGGGCAAATATGTGAACCGCTGCGCCTTCCCCAAAGCCCTGGTTTGGCTGATGAAGGATTCCGTGCTGCCGCCGGTTTTGAAACTCAGCGACAAAAACCTGGCCATCGCCATGGGAGCCGCCCTGATGACCCAACGCAACCGGGCTGAGAATGTAACCGAGGAAGAACTGAACAAACTGGTGTTCGAGCCCTTTGCCAATCCTTTCCGGGTTTACGAACTCTACCGCGACGTGGAGGCTTTCCTGCATGTGGCCGAATCCGGCGCCGACATCTATTGCTTCAATTCCCGCGGTTATTGGAAGGAATCCGACGACGTGCTGGAAGCCATTCCCCTGAAGACTTCGCTGACCCTGCAATCCGCCCTGCTGATGGATCAACTGGAATGGGAACCCTGGCCAGTACTGCCCGGAGCGATGATCCCCACTCAAGCGAGCAGCGAAAAGATCCTGCCCGGCTATTACGACCGCTATGACCCCGCAAAACGCGGCAACATGGACAAGTATCTGGAACTGCTGAAAGACCGGTTCCAGCAACGCCAGGATTATCTGCAGGGAAGCGATCTGACCGAACGCCCCGAACTGCAGCAGGCGGTTGTTACTGCCCTCAAACTAAAAATCTGACCATCATTCAAACCCACAAACCGGGATGCGGACCACAAAGTCCGCGTCCCGGTTTGCTTTTCCGGCCTATAGGTTCCCGCGATCATTGCGGGGTAATTGCGCGCTCACTGCGGGCTTCACGCGCAATGACCGCGCAATGACCCCGCAGTGGTAACGGGAGCCAACAAAAAACCCCGTTGCGCAAACGGGGTTCAAGGGTTGCAGGGATCGCACGCGACCCGGTTTTAGCCCTGGCTGAGGCGGATGGAGAAATTGTAGGTGGTTTTCTTGCTCACGCTGATCCGCCAGTTTTCCACGATGGACTTCACCTCTTGCAGGAACGATGAAGTGAAGGAACCATTGGGGGTGATGGAGGCCACGACCTTGCCGTTGGCCTCGATGTACATATACACCTGGACCGAGCCCGACTGGGCTCGGATGGCGCTGCTGCGGCGATAGGCCTGGGCGATCTGCTCACGTTTTGGATACACCTGGTCGTAAACATTGTCGATGTCCTGTTCTTTTCCGGCAGCGGAACCCCGGATGCTGGCTTCCGAAAGTTTGTTGACCTCGGGGGAGTTGAAGGTGAGGATGATGGGCTGGTCCTTGGCAGACACGGGTATGGGCTTGCGATCCGGAGCCAGGGGTTCCAGGCGGGTCACGTCGCCCGTATAACGTTCGGCGGGTCGCTCCGGCTGCGAGGCGGTACCACCGCCGCTGTATCCAGAGAAGGGTTGGCTGACCACCAGGGGAGTGGAATCCACCGCGTAAGGATCGAATGTTCCCGGGTAGGCAGAGCCGCCTGAGGATGAATACCCGGAGGCTCCGCCAGGACCTGAGCCGGGACCGGTGCCGCCATAGCCAGTTCCTGCCCTGGCGGTCACAAACTCATCCCAGAATTCCTGGTTGTATCCAGAGGTATTGCCCACAAAGCGGCCGGCTGTGCCAAAGGGCGAGGTGCCGGCGGCTGTACCCGGCCTGCCGCTTCCTGTCCTGGCAGTTGGGACCTGGGGAGCGGGTTTGCGTTCGGCCTGGTTGTCGGCGAGGCCTTCTTCTTCACCGGTTGGCGCAGCTGAACTCGCGATCCGGTCGAACTCGATCCTTTGGGCGATCTCGGTAAGCACATCCTCCAAAGGCGCCGGTTGGACGACATCGGGCTTCAGAAATAAATCAAAGACCAAACTGAATACCAGGCCAAAGATCAGGAAAGAGAAGATCATCTTGCGGTTGGCAAGTTCCTTGGGATCTGGCAAGGCGGGTTCCCGGATGACGTCCACGGTCCGCTGTTCTTCATCGGTTAACATCTTGCGGAGGGGTTTCTGGTAATCGTAAAGGATCTGATACTGGTCGTTCACTTCCACAGAGCCCGACATGTCTGAACTGAGCAAGAGATCGGACCCGTTGACCAGCAATTTTTTACGGATCAGATAGGTGACGTCGACCGGGACGCCGTTGCGCGTGAAGGTAAGCGGCGTGGAACCCGGCGGCAATTGAAGGTGGTATTCGTCTCCCTCCAGAGAGATGAGTTTATGGCGGGAGGGGAAGTCCGGATCGGCGCCCAGGATCTGCCAGAAGATGCGCTTGCCTTTGCCGATGAACCAAGCGCGGGTAAAATCCGTTCCTTGCCGGATCGTGTCCAGTATCTTGCCTTGGTACAGCAGTTTCAGGGTTAGCACGGTTTCCGGTGGAGGCAGCGATTTTCCGGTCAAACTGCCAGTAAGTGCTCCCTTGATGAACTGCCCCGCATCCTTCATCCAACTATTTAACAGGGCCATTCCGCCTGGGGTGGATTTGGTGGGGCTGGAATTCATAGTCATGGTTCCTCCTTGGTATGCTCAAGTACCTGAATTGCCGCGCTGCATCCATTCCTGGTCGAGCAGCGTGGCAAAGTATATGTAATTGAACCGCGAGCTTGTGCCCAGGCTCACTAACTCGGTGATGTACCAGCAGGGCACGGTCCGATCAGCCTGGATCAAAAGGGCAGTCTTGGTGATGGGATTTCCTAACTCATCTTTGTTTTTGAGAGTTTCGGTGGCAGTGTAGGTGAGGTAAGCCAGCAACTCGCTGCGTTTCCTGGAATTGGACCGGAAATCCTTTAAAGTGCCAAACTCGGTGCCCATTTCCCCGATCAGGATGCGGTCCGGATAAACCTGCACAACAGTGGTGCCGCCTTCGTTCTGCAGTTCCGGCTTGGTCTTGGTGACTGGGAAACGCATGTTGTTGGGTATGGCGATCTTCTGCCCCTCCATGGAGACGTTTTGGATGAGAAAGACCAGCAGAATGGTCAAAACGTCGACCAGGGAAGTAATGGACAGGCTGGGAACATCGCCGAACTTGTGCCTGATCTTCCGGTTGTAATTTTCTTTATTCAGTTGCTTCTTTACTATGCTTCTCATAAGTACTCCAAAGCGGACCGTGCTACCTCAGCGGCCTGTAGTGGATGATCGTGAAACCGTTGAACCTGCAGATGTCCATGGCCTTGATCAGGTTGTCGTACAACACCTCATCCGCTGGAGCAACGTTGATGTCGGCCAGGGTGGGGTAGTCTTGCTTGACCTCTTTCAGGGCGGCGTCCAAACTGGCGAAATCGTAGCGGTCTCCCACCAGTTCGATCTTTTGCGTGGCTCCTGGCTCCCGGACTTCGAATCCCGGAGTGCCTCCGCTGCGTGAATTGGGAGCCCGGATGACCACCCAGACTTGGGTAGTATTCCGGTTGCCTCCAGTTCCTGCCGGGGCATTTGCCGGGCCTGAACTCTGGTTGAAATTCAGGACGATCAGCGCCACTTGTGAGATCACCAACATCACCAGCAGAAACGGCACGATCGTGAGGAAGAGATTCATCACGGGCACCAGATTGGGGACCACCGGAGCCGATGAAGAAATTTGGTTTCTAACGGCTGAGGGTCGGTAGGCCATGCTTCTATCCCTTGGTGTTAATGCTGATGTAGTTGATGAGTTTCACGCAGTATTCGTCGATCTCGTTGATGATGTGCTGCGCCTTGGTAAACAGCGCGCCCTTGATCAGGGTGAGGGGTATGGCCGCCAGCAAACCCAGGGCCGTGGTTCCGATGGCGGTTTTGATGCCCTCGGTCAGCAAGTTGTTGCGGTCGGAGGCGATCAGGGTTCTATCGCTGAGGGAACTGAAGGCGTAGAGCAAGCCCCAGATCGTTCCCAACAGACCAAGATAGGTGCAGATCTGAGCCAGGGTATCGAACCAGAAGAGCCCGGAATCGAGCTTGTACACGCTCTGCAAGACGGCTTCGTCAAAGGCATTCTGCACCGCTGTACCCAGGTCTTCCTTCTTCGTTTTATCGCGGGAATCCCGAATGACCGACAAGCCGCTGAAGAAAATGAACCCCAAAGTGGTCTCCTTGAGTTGTTCGGCGATGGTGATGGCCTCATTGATCTGGTCGTTTTTGAGATAGCCCTTGAGGCTTTTATACATGTTGGCGGCGTTGATCTTCTCATTCAGGAAGAGCTGTCTGGCGCGGATAATGCCATATACCAAGCCGACGATGAAAGTTAGCAGGATCATGTAACCGAATACACCCTGGCGGTTGCTATCGACGAACACGCTCTTCAGGGTGACTTTTTCCCCGCGCGCTTCTCTTTCCTGGGTCGCCGCACCGTTGCCATTGTCCACGATAGTCTGATCCTGGTTTTCTGGCGGCGCGGCTTGATCCTGGGCGTTCAATGCGCTCAGGGACAAGATCAGCAGCATGATTGCGATGATGATATGTTTGGCTTTCATTTGGACTCCTCTAGCCATTTATTTAATTCTTTATGCCAGTCGGCGAGTTGTTTCCGGCTCTCCTGCCTGATAGCGTCTTTACTGATGGTGAATGGATACTTGCCAGCCGGGACATAGGTATCCTTCTTAATCTTAACTATAAAACCCGGTTTGGGAAGAAAGGACTTGAGAACGATGTCGATCTCCCTGACCATTTCCTGGGGGGCACGTGAAAATCCTGCCTGGCCAGAGGCATTGGACGGGGTAGGGGTGCCCTGGCTCCAAGCCAAGCCGCAGGCAATAGCGAACAAGAGGATGAGAATCGCTTTGGGCATGATTACTCCTTCACCGCCCTGGTAAGGGACACTTCCGCCAGCAGTCCGCGATAAGGCGACGAATTCTGGACTTCCAGGCGCAGGGTGTTTTTCCCCTTGAGCATGTGTTCGGCGGGCAGAGACACGCGTTTGGGATACACGACGAACTCGGGTTCCATATCGTATTCGTAGCCATAGTTGTCGATCAATAGCTGGCCGTTTAGATACACAGAAACTGTTTCAGGCGCGACAAAATCGACGTATCCCGACCGGAACTGGGTCTCCAGGGTGAAATCGTATTCCAGGATGACGTTGTTCCGGGGCGCATCCACACTCTCCGGAACCCAGATAGCTTCGGCGGTGGAGTTGGCAAGTTCTTTCGTTTTATTCACTGGCAGGTTAAAATCGGTGGCAAAGATAGCCGGATTCCGCTCGGTTTTACCCGTCAGGGGATTGACCGCCACGGACAACCATGTGTTGCTAGTGGGATACACGACCGTTTCCGAAGGCAGTTTGGCGGCGATTTTCTCATTATCAAAGACGACGCTGGCGCTGAAATCAAGCGGGACAGGGTCCGGAGTGGGGTTGTGGAAGACGACTTTGAGAGTGTTGGCAGTTTCCTTCCAGGGCTTGCCTGTCAAGCGGGCAGCATAACGCCGGGCGTATTTGCCATTGTGGGCCAGGGAATCCACGGGTAGATAAACTGGTTCGATCCTGACATTGTTGATGAACACTGTGGGGTTGTTGACATAGGCCAGATGCATGAACATGTAGGAAGGGGCAACCCGGCCCGTGAACTCGCGTTCCACAATCAACGTATCCTGGGCTGGAATGGTGTAGGATCCCAGGCTGTAACCCAAGGTGGTAACGACCGGGGCAGATACTCTGTCTACGCTGGCGGAATCGCTCTGTGCCTGGGATGATGAGAGCCGCCAATCGGAATTGAGCGGATAGTAATCCACGCGGTAATCAGGTAAAAGATTGCGGGCTTGCAGTACGCTTTCCGCCCGGATAGTGAATTGATCGGAATATCCCGCCAGGGTGTAGCTGTCGTAGATGTCACGATAAATTCCGGAGGAGATTGAGCGGTGTTTGGCGATGTATCCTTCGGCGTTCATCAGCGTCCGCACCTGGTTTTGATACTGCTCTTCGGAGTTATTGTTCCGATAGTCCTTCACTTCGTTGGAGATCTCCAAATAGCGGACAATGCGGCTTTCTATGGCATCGGCGGTATGGTCGTTCACCCGGCAGATGAGGTCCAGCGCGCGCAGTCTCTGGCTGGTGCTGAGGTATTTGGATTCGGATTGTTTGAGCAAGTCGGTGATGACCTGGTATTCCTGGTCGGCCATGCCGCTAAGGATGGGAACACGCCTGACTCCACCGAAAAGATGCCCCATCCAGCTGGTTCTGGGTAGGATCGTGATCAGGTCGGAGGGGCTGCTTTTCAACAGGGAACCTTGCTCCACCGCTCTGATCTGCCGCTCATACTTGGCCAGATAGGCGTTCTTTGCCTGCAATTCACGGTACTCCTGTTCGGCAACCGTGAAAGCCTGATAGGCCAGCGTGGTATTCAGCGGCAGATTATCGCGCTTGTAAGCTGCCTCCACTTTCTTGTAATCGTCACGCTTCTGGAACGCCAGTTTCCAGTCTTGCTGCTTGTAGGCGGCGTAGAACTCTGTGACGATCTTGTAGAGTTTCCCGGCGGCGATCCTTTGATAGATCGCGTATTGCTTATTGTCTTTGAGAAAGAGAGCCCGGGCGTAGTATTCGTGTCTCTCCTGATCATTCCGGGCGGCATACTGGTTGGCCATGAAAGCCAGGTATTCGGTGACCCGGGAATGCTTGGGATAAAGCGCGATAAACTTGTCCATGAGCTCCAGAACTTGATCCGTGTTTTGATCTTCATTGTAGAGTTCGATCGCCCGAATATAGAGGGAATCGGGGGTTACGTCGCCGCTGTTGATTTTTTTGGCCCTAACCTGGTCATGCAAGGCCAATAACTGGTTCGCGGCCTGAATTCGTTGCAAGGGATCCTGCGCCAGGGCGTTTATCGCCTCGTTTTGCAGCCTGTATGCGTAGTTGCTGGACGGCGCCAGGGCGATGAAAGCGTTTTTTAACTCAGTTACTCTGGCTTCATCCTGCATCAGTGAGTCGGCAATGCCCCAGCAGTCATAATATAGGGAGTATTTCTGATCCAGATTGTCGGCTGTTTCAACCAAGCCCAGTTTAACGTTGATCGCTTCCTGATACATCTGAGCCCGGATGTAGGCCTGTGCTGCCTTATCCCGGTTGCCGACGTATTTATCCTTATCAGCTTTGGATACTTTGTATTCGTTGGAGATAAGAATGTATTCCCGGGCTGCCAGTTCGAAATCACCATTCCGTTCGGCCACGTCGATGCCAGTCTGGATCTGCATCCTTATCTCATGATTGATCGCGTCCTGGTCTTTCTTGTCGCTGGCGTACTTGAGCGCGTTGCGGTACGCGGCTTCGGCTTCCGCTAGGTTGTTTTCTTTCTGGGCGATGTCCGCCAGAGATAGATAGATATCCCTGTTGATATTGCGGCCCAAGCTGGTTTCCAGTTTTAGCAAGTCGCGGAAACTGGCCTTGGCTTCCGCCAGCAAACCTTGGTCGATCTGGATGCGGGATAACTTCATGGTAACTGTGACCGCCGTCTGGCTGGTTTTCTCCGAGGCGTATTCAGGCATGCTGAGCACGGAGAAAAACCGGGTGGAAGCATCGCGATAAAACTGATACAGAGAGTCCCGGTTGGCAGGCAGGTTCTGTGGCGGGATGTACAGGGAATCGTTGAAACTGGCAGTCATGCCTTCATAGATTCGATCCACGAATACGTAGGCCGTGCCTTCATAATCGTAGTAGGAGGGGTTGGCTGGATACTTGTCGTCGTAATCCCAAAGCCCCTGCACAGCCTGGAACAGGTCCTCGGTTTTACCGTTTTTCTCGGCTATGGAGGCCAGCGCTCCGACCTCATCGCGGTCGATATCCGCGATCCATTGGCCGTAGGATTCGCCAAACAATTCACGGCGCGGACGATAGCTGTCCATATGGTCGCGGTAGGCTTTGATTGCTGCTTTATCTGCCGTTGAGATCATGGCATTGAACAGAATGATTCTTGTCTGCTCAAAGGCTTTCCTGATCACCTGGAGCTGTTTCTGAACAGCGGGCTGGCTTACATCCTGATTGTCCAGATTGTGCCGTTGCCAATCGGATCCAGTATTGTAGAGGCCAATGATGCGCTGGTAATACTCCGCTTTGATCCGAGTCAGGTCTGTCTCAGTGCGGAATTCCAGCATCGGCGTGTGATAAAGGGTGATGATGGAATCCAGCACCGCCGGGTTTTGCAGATCCAGGGGACTGAGCGCCAGCCGCAATTCCAGGAAATCAATGGCTTGCAAGGGGGCTGGCATTTCGGCCTTGATCTGGGCAGCCTTGTCCAGGATCCGGGTTTTGATCTCCAGGTGCGGATAATCGCCCATAGCGGTATTGAATCTGGCAATGCCCTTGGCTGGCGCTTTAAACTCGGAACCATCCAAAGTGGCCAGGCAGATGCCGATGTTTTCCACAGAGCTGCTCTTGTAATCATCCGCCACAGACTGATCCTGGATCAACTTGCCGTCAACTGCCTCGATCAGAAAAACGAAGTCGTCCACTGCTTCATTCAACGAAGGCTCATCCGACTGGTTCATGTTCAGCCATCCTCTCTGGTAGATGGCTTCGTAATGATACTTGCTGTCAGGAGAGTTGGCCAGCAAGCCAAACAAGCGCCTGGCTTCGTCGTAATACACGATGGGATCGGTGGCATCCAAGCCCAGTATGAAATACAGGACTCCGAGACGGTAGAGGGCTTCGTCGTACAGCGGGGAATCCTGCCAACGCGCTTCTTGTGTGAGTTCCCTGAACGCAGCCAGGGATTCCTGAAAATCCTCAGCGTGGTACTTGTAGACACTGTCTGTTCTAGGCAGCCTGGGATCAGTTTCACGGGCTTTATTCAGCCTGTTGTCGATCAAGTTGCGCTGGTACTCGCTGCCGATATAGCCGATGTTGTAGAGGACGTAGTCCCGCAAATGGTATTCCGGCGCTGTTTCCAGTACCAGGCGATAGTAGGCCAGGGCTTTCTCCGGATGGTCAAGATCGATCGCGTATTGGAGCTCCGCCATGTTGTAATAGAGATCCGCGGCGCTTAGCAAATAAGCTCCACCGGGTTGTTCCAGGGATTGGAAATCCGGATTCAGGGCAAGGAAATCCTGATACCGCTTCAAGAGACTGGCTTTATCGGCTAGAATCTCCTCAAAGGGTTTCACCAATTCGTTTTCACTGATTTGAGCGCTTTGTGCCTGGCGCTGTTGATCCAGATAGTGCAATCTGCGATAGTCGATCTGGAGGTCAAGGAAGTCCAGGTTGGTGATTACGAAAGCCAGGTTGCCGCTCAAAGTGGGATTATCCAGTGTCACTTGCGTGGCATCAGACTGCTGTTTCACGATTACTTTCTGCTTCTCAGAGAAGTATTTCTCCGTGATCACCTCGCGCATGCCCTCTTCTGTGGCGGGAAGCTCGCGGGCGAACTCCATTTTGATCTGGCTGAGATTTCTGTAATCATCCCAGGCGGCAGTAAACATCTCTTCTTCGGCCTTGTTCTGGTGCTTGCAGAAAGCCTGATAGCGCTCTGTCCGGATCTGCAGGTCGGCCAGTTTTTCCTCATATTCCCGCCGCTGAGGCTCCAGATCGATGTTCAGAGTGGCGTATCCCGGTTCCCCCATCAAAGCGTCGATGGATTGGAGTACTTCGGTGTACAGGTCGATGTTCTTCTGGATCTCGATCAGACGCTTCAGTTCCATGTCGCTGAAACCAGTGCCGAGGACGGATGGGTCTTCCTGAAGATACAACTGATAGCGTTCTTCAAGGTAATCGTCCACCTGGGCCAACTTGCCAGTAAGTTTCTGGGAGTAATCCTTGGCTTCGATCAACTTGGCCGCCTCATTTTTGTAGATGTTGAACGACTGGATCTCCACTTCGGTCCAGCTGGTTTGGATTGGTTCTTCTACTGCCAGGATCTGGAAATCCAGGGGCGGGATATAGCTGTAATACTTGAGTTGCTGTTTGAAATCTTCCAGGATCTTGTTTTCCCGGGTGGAAATGCTATCCAATGAGGCGGGATCCAGGTACAGGGACTTGGTTTTGAACTCCTCATACAGCTCGGCCAGGTCCGTTTGTATCGCGCTGATCGAACGCTCCAGAGTTTGGTACTCAGGGTCTGTCGGGTTCTGGAAAAACCTGTTCAGGTCCAGGGCTGCAAGCCGGGCGAGAATTGCTTCCTTGCGCGGTTTGAAGGTGTCCTGCATCCAGTCCCGATAAGCTGCATACCGGTTGCGATAGAGTTCGACCTTGGTAAAATCCCCATTCTCAGCCAGTACGTCCAGCAGCAAGTAAAGGAATGTGGGGTAATGCTTTCCAATAGGGTAGTTGGTGATCGCGTCCTCAAGGAAGCCCTGAGTTGCCTGGGCATCCCCTTGGTGAATCATTACGGCCGCTTGATAAAAGAGCAGAAGATCCAGCATCCGGCTGGCTTCCGCGCCAATTGCGGGATCAGTTGCCAGGGACCGGAAATATGGCAATGCCTGCTGAACATCCGTGAGTTCGGCGTAAACCTGGCCTTCCAGAAATGAAGCGGTGCTTTTATCCAATTTCTGCAGGCTCTTACGCTGCTCCAGGAATTCCTGTATGGCCTCCGGCCTGTTAGTTTCAGAGATCTGGGGCAGGCGTTCCCGGATAAACTGGATCGCAGCCTGGACCCCCGGATCAGCATAAGCGCTTCTCAGCGCATTGTCTCCAAACCCGGATTGGGCGTGCAATCCCAGCGCTGCGCCTAGAAGCAGTACGCACAGAAAAACGGCCCGCAGCGTGCTATTGCTGGTCAACCGCATTCCTTCACCCTGGAAAGTAGAGGCAGTTGTCCAGTTAACATCAGACGCTTCCACACATCCTCAGACCGCGGATGCGGATAGTGCCAAACCAATGATCTTATCAGCGCTTGCAAGATTCCGCTCCGAACCTATTCTTTCTTGTCCTTCAGGTCCTGCATCCACTTACGCAGGTCCTCAATCGCTTTTTGCGCTTTCTGCCTTTCCAGGCGCACACTGCGCAGTTCCGCAAGCAGGTCCTTCAACTCAGGAGAGAGTTCCTTGTTATAAGCGCCAGATTCCTTGATGCCCAAGGGTTTGGGCGATTCTGTAGCGGTTTCTGGAGTAGTTGGTGTCACCAGAACCGCCACTTCTATTGGTTGGAATTCTGGCTGGTCAGGAGGCAGTTCCTTGAGCGGATAATCGATCTTGGCAATGTCTGGTTCATCTGGTGTGGCCGGCTCAATGGCAGCCTCAGTCTGGGTTGGGACGGGAATCACTATTTCCGTAACGGGCGATTCAGGTTGAGTGAACGTCTCGGTAGTTGGCTCAGGCGCAGTTTCAGGTACTTGTTCGACAGGTACCTCATTCGTAACATCGGGCGGTGTTTCGACCACTGGCTCAACGGTCGTGGGCGCAACCGTCTCTATCGCAGGCTCTGGCTCGCTTATGGGCTCTTTATCTGCTGGAATCTCAGGACCGTCTTCCGGTTCCGGAGGCTGTGCTTGTGACTCCGTGGGATTCAGGTTCAGCGTCGGTTCCGGAACGGGTTCAAAGATGGGGGGAGGCGGAGTCGGCTTCACGCCTGGCTTGTACTGGTAGGAGAAGCCAATGGCCAGGCGGGCGTTGCCTTCGTAACCATTGCCTTCAGAACCCTTGGCCCAATCCTCGGTAGCCTGGGCGCCAATCCGCACCGCGAAGTCCTTGTAGGCGTACTTGAGGCCGAAATTGAAGTCCTTGCCATCGTACTCACCTTGCAGGGCGACGTTCTTCCAAGGGTAAATCTCGATCGAAGTGAATGTCCCTTTCAAGAACTGGGAGCGGGGGACCTGGCCATAATATCTGCTTAATCCCAGGCCCAGATTGAACATCCAGTTGATCCCGCCCAGAACAGCCCTTTTCGATAATACAAAGTAGGGGGAGAAGTGCTCGTAATCCGTTTTGTCAGGATGGTCAGCGAACTCCCACTCCACAGGATCATGGAACAACTGCGACTGACGCCTGTTAACCGGGGAAAACATGTTGTCCATACCGACCGTGAGTTGGGGGAAGCGCTCAGTTTCGTTCAGGACCTTGATCTTGGCGTTCATGAAATACACTTCGTCGCCCGCAAACATTCCCAACTGGACCCTATCCAGGATTCCCGCCGCCAGCATTCCATAGGGTACAAAGCCGTTTTGCTCGGGATCCACATTACTGGGGGCGACCACATTCCGATAGTAGCCCACAAGCAGCAGTTCAATGCCTTTGTGCGGCAACAGGTAAGCGTCTGGGGTCCGCAACAGACCCAGAGTCTGGAATGGCGCGGCTACGCTAAAACCGGCCAGTGCTGCAAGAGTTATGATGCTCAGGATGACTTTTTTCACGCTTCCCTCAAGATATTGG